>NZ_JYJG01000287.1 GCF_000955955.1 Lentzea aerocolonigenes | reverse complement strand
CGCTCGATCAGATCGAGGATCAACCCGTTGCTGATCCCCATCAGATCGCCGCCGGACGAGTACAGCGGGTCGATCGACACGCCGGCCTCACCGGTCAGGCACCAGCGGTCCTCGCTGTACACCTGCTTGCAGCTGTAGGCGTAGTCGCGCATGACCTTGAAGTCCTGAACCTCGTCGAGGTGTGCCTCCACCGCGGCGGCACACTGGGGTTCGTGGGCGCGCAGCCAGTCGAGCGCCCGGTCGAGCGTGTTGAACCGGTCGTGTGGATGGATCTCGGCGTCGGCGACGATCCCGACGCTCGTCGAGCCCGAGGCGAGCGGGATCAGCCACACCCAGTAGCCGTGCCCCATCAGGTGGTTCGTCGAGAGCCTGCGGAAACTGCCGCGACGGCCGTAGGGGCCGGTGTCGACCTCCGTGCGTGCGCGCCATTCCTCGTCGTCGGACCAGGTACCGATGTCGAGCGGTTGCGCGACCCTGAGCCAGGACGAGTTCGCCTTGTGCGATACCGGTTTCGCGAGCCCGAGCTTGCGCTTGAGGATCGCAGCCCTACCCGAGGCGTCGACTACCCAGCGTGCCTCGATGGTCTTCGGCCCGTTGTCGTCACTGACCTCGATCACGTGGTTCTCGTCGCCACCGCGCAGATCGACGCCGGTGACCCGGTGGTTGTCGAGGAACTGGACTCCCTCCGCGGTGACCCTGGTGCCGAGGTGGTTCTCGAGGCGGCCGCGGTCGAGCTGGTACGTGGCCAGTGGCGCCTCCTCGACCTGGCCGAACTCCACCCGGCGGCTGATGTCGTGGTTCCCGTTGTGGGGCAGGAACATCCGCAGCCCGAACTTGCGCAGCTGCTCGGCTTCCAGGTGGTCCTTCAGGCCGAGGACGTCACGCAGGTAGTGGGCCTGCATCTCGACACTGGACTCCCCCACCTTGTGGGCGGCCTCGGCGACGGGATGCGGCTGCTTCTCGATCACGGTGATGCTCAATCCCGGCATCGCTTGCTTCAGCTGCAGCGCGAGGGTCAAGCCGGTGATGCCGCCACCCAGGATGGCCACGTCGACGGTTTCGGGCATGCTGTTCCCCTTGAGTGAAGTTCAGGCCGGGTTGGCCGCGGGCACGGGCTTGGTGACTGTCATCCACCCTGTGCTGGTCGGATTGCGGTGCCGCTCTCGCCGGTAGATCGCCAGCAGGTCCGCGATCAGCGGGTCGCGCTGCCAGTCCTGGATGCGGGCGATGACGTCGTCCCCCGTCCGCTCGGCGAACGCTGCGATCACAGTGCTGACGAGCTGGCCGGCGAGCTGTGCGAACAGCCTGGTGTTCTCGCTGAACCGCGTTTCGAACTCGGTCGCGGTGAGCTCGTCGGCCATCCCGGCGTGCAGCTTCACCATGAAGTTCAGCGGTGCGTACAGATCCACGAACTGCGGGCCCAGGTCGGAGTCGTCGATCGACTCCCACTCACGGAAGAACTGCTGGACTCGGTTGCTGATCTGGGTCAGTCGTCCCAGGTTCGCGGCGATCGAGGGAACCGTGGCGGCGCTGCGGAACATGTCCTGGAAGAACAGCAGCCCGAACACTCCCCAGTAGAAGGCGGTGTCCCAGATGACCTTCGACGACATCACCTGGGCGTTGCCCATCAGCCGGTACTGCTTTTCGTAGACGGCCAGCCAGATGGAGGCGACGCCGCGGAACAGGCTGTCGTGGATCGCGCCCAGCGCGGTGACGTCCTCACCGGCCAGTGACCGGGTGACCAGGTCGACCACGAGGGTGTTGCCGATGGCGATCAGGTCGAGGCCCGGTGAGTAGAGCGGGTCGAGGAAGACCCCGGACTCCCCGGTCAGGCACCATCGCTGCTGGCCGGAGAACACCTGGTCGCAGCTGTAGGAATAGTCGCGCATCACACGGAAGTCCTGAATGCCGTCCACGTGTTCGTCGACGACGGCAGCGCACTGCGGTTCGCGCTGCCGCAGCCAGTCCAGCGCCTTGTCGAGCGTGTTGAAGCCGGCGAACGGGTGGACATCCGCGTCCGCGACGATGCCGACGCTGGTCGAGCCAGAGGCGAGCCGGATGAGCCACACCCAGTAGCCGTCGCCCATGAGGTGATTGGTGGACAGGGCACGGTCGCCTTCGAGGATCCGCCCTGCCCACTCGGCGTCCTCGGTCCAGGTCCCGACGTCGATCTCGTGCGCGACCCGGAACCACGCGGCGTTCGCGGCGTGGCCGACTTCTTCGCGCCGGCCGGCGTTGTGGCGGTGCAGCAACTGGCTGCGTCCAGACGCGTCGACCACCCACCGCGCGGTGATGTCACGTACCCTGTCAGGCCCTTCGACCCGAACTCGGTGCACCGAGTCGGCCCGCAGCTCGACATCGACCACCTTGCAGCCGTCGAGGAAGTCGACGCCGGCGTCGACACAGCGGACGCCGAGCTCGTTCTCCAGCCGGCCGCGGTCCAGCTGGTAGGTGCCCAGGGGCGGGAACACCGAACTGCCGAGCTCAACGCGATCGGCGATGTCGGTGTTGTCGTGGTTGCTGAAGAACATGCGCAGCCCGAACTTGCGGATCTGCTGCTTCTCCAGGTGGTCCTCCAGCCCGAGCACGTCACGCAGGTAGTGGGCGGCGATCTCCACAGTGGACTCGCCGACCTTGTGCGTGGTCTCCGGAACCGGATGCTGGAGCTTCTCGACGACGAGCACCCGGATGCCCTGCTGTACCTGGCGGAGGTGCAGCGCGAGCGTCAGGCCGGCTGTACCACCGCCCAGGATCACCACGTCGTGGTCCGTCGGCTCGGACGGCCTGCGTGCTCGCAACGACTCCGCCAGCGCGGCCCGTTGGTCGTGCGACAGTCCGGCGAGCTGGTTTCGTATCGCGTCAGTCATGGATGTCCCCCTGGCCGTTTCAGTCGACGTCGGCTGTGACCGGTTTTGGCCGCGCGGCGGGCTTGGGCTGCTCACCCGCCGGGCCGAAGATGAACCCGTCCCTCAGGGCGCGGCGCTCGAAGATCCGCTGGATCGGCGTGGCGGCGAAGGTGGTGATGATCGTCATCAGCGCGAGGATCGTGTAGAGCTCCGTCGTGATCAGACCCGCCGACTGTCCGATGTTGAGCAGGATCAGCTCCATCAGGCCGCGGGCGTTGGCGAGCGCGCCCATCGATCCCGCTTCGCGCCAGCCCATGCCCTGCCACCGTGCGGCGAGCCCGACGGCACCGAACTTCCCGGCGAACGAGACCACTAGGACTAGAGCGCCCATCAGCAGCACTGAGGGCTCGAAGATGAGCGACAGCTGGGTGTTCAGTCCTGAGTAGATGAAGAACGCGGGCAACAGGAAGTAGGCGACCAGCGGCTCGAACCTGTCGCGGATCCTGTCGAGCAGCGCGCCGCGCGGCATCACGAGTCCTGCCACGAACGCTCCGAAGACCGAGTAGATGCCCACGAAGTCGGTGAACCAGGCACCGAAGAGGATGACGAACAACACGATCGTCAGGTGCGCGATCGGGATTCCGCCACTGAGCCCGGAGTCTCCGCGCGGCGACCACGTGTTGAGCCGTGCCAGCCAGCGTCGTCCGACGAGCACCATGAACAGGACGTAAGCGAGGCCACCCAGCAGCGTGATCAGCGCGTCGTTCATGCTGCCACGGGCCGTGGCGACGACCGTGGCGAGCAGGATCCAGGAGCACGCATCGTCCACCGCGGCGCAGGACAGCGACATGGTGCCCAGACGGGTGTTCAGCAGCCCCGAGTCGTAGACGATCCACGCCAGCATCGGAAACGCCGTGATCGCCACAGCGGCGGCGATGAACAACGCGCCCTGCCAGCCGCTCACCTTGTCGGTGAAGTAGCCGCCCTTCGACACCATCATCCAGCCCAGGACGCTGCCGAGAATCATCGGCACCACGACGCCGAACGCCGAGGTGGCTCCGGCCTGACGCACGTGTGCGCCCAGGATGTCGAGCTTGAACGAGGCTCCGACCAGGAACATGTAGAGCACGAGACCGATCTGGCCCACGACGTAGATCGCGGTGAGGTTCGGGTGCGTGATCGCCGTGCCACCGACCTGAAGAGTGGCCGGGAACAACCAGTGCTGCGCGGACGGCCAGACGGCGCCGAGCACGGACGGACCCAGCACGAAACCGGCCACCATCACAGCCACGACCTGTACCTGAGCCAGCCTTCGGAACAGGGGCCAGATGAGGCGGTACACGGCCAGGATCACGAGCAGTTGCAGGAACAAGTGTGTGGTTATTTCGAGCAGTGTCGGCACAGCTGACTCCTCGGCGCTGAAGTAGCGACCACGTGAATGCGGCGGTGACCACAGTGGCCGGGCGGAGTTACGGTCCACTTACCCGAACTGCAAGGTGGTCAGGCTCTGGCCGCGGTGTCACGGCTGACCTGGATGAGCCGGTCCCAGCTGCTCGCCAGGCCAAGACTCGCGAACGTCTCGCGCATCAGGGTGTTGAACACGAGGTCGGAGTCGACCAACTCCTCTTCCACCCGTCCGAAGACCTCGACCATCAGAACGCCGTACAGCCGGACCCAAGCCAGCTTGAACAGCCACATGGTGCCCATGCCCTCGAGGCCGAGCTTCGCGGTGAACGGGTCGCTGCTCTGGTCGACGAGCGTCTGCAGACCCGGATCCACATCGTCCTTGCGCGGCACGGCAATCAGGCCGCGCGAGTGCAGCTCGATGAACAGCTGCGCGAAGTACGCAGCGAACGGGTTCTGCGCGTCCCGGTCCTTCGCTTTGCTGCGGTTGCGCCACACGTCCGCAAGCGTGGGGTTGGCGAACGCCATCTGGAACTCGACGCGGTTGGCCAGGGCCCAGCATCGGAACATCGTCGCCGACGCGGCGAGCCTGGCCGCCGGGTCGTCGCAGGGGTAGTGGTCGCGTGCCCTCGTCATGGCCGCGACCACGTCGGCACAGATGTCCCGCGCCACCAGCACGTGCAGCTCGTCGACGCTGTCGAGATATCGGTACAGGGCCGGTGACGTCATCCCCATCTGGGTTGCCACGGCCCGTACCGACAGCTCACAGCCCTCACGCAGAAGCTCGCGGGAGACCTGGACGATCTCGTCGTAGGTTTCCTGCCGCCGCCGTTCGCGGCGGCTCATCACAGGGTCGACCAACGCCATCTCCTCAAGCCGATTCGCGGTTGTGGTCGAGGGCGGCGTCGAGCCAGAACGCCAGCATGTCCTCCGTGGACAACTTGTCGGCACTCACCCGGAGCCAGCCAGGTCCCATCGTTCGGCCGTTGCCCATCTCAGCCGGCTGCGCGCCTTGACGTTCGAGCTCGCCGACCCGATCGGGTGCACAGCGCAGCCATATGCCGCCGTCACCGTGCGCGAATGCGGCGAGCTTCCCATTGATCATGAAACCGAGGCCGCCGAACATGGCGACTTCGCGAGGCTGCGAAGGTGTGAGCCTCGCACGCATGCGATCGGCCAGCTCGGGGTCATACGCCACTGGTGCTCACCACCGTCGCGGCGAAGTGGTCGCGCCAGTTCTTGATCGACGTGGCTTCCCGTCGTCCCTGGCGCAGCACCCTAGCGGCGTCGTCGCTGGAGACGCCGGCGAACACCTCGCAGGCGAGATCTGTGTGTGCGGCGGGGTTTCCGGCCAGCTCACGCGTCCAAGCAGCCGTGGCCGCACCCCACGCCAGCCGGTCGGTATATCCGTCAGCGAGGTCGAGCATCAGCTCGAGTCCGGACCTGTCAGTGCCACCGCCGTACGCGCAGGCCATGCCGACGCCGTTCCAGAGGTCGCCATGGCGGTCGGGCTGGAAGCTTTCGACCGCCTCCGCCGCACGGCTGACCATGCCGCCGTTGGAGAACCAGATCGCCCGGCCGAGGCCCTGGTCGAACAGCGGCCTGCACACACCGGCCAGGTGGACCGGACGGGCCTGCTTGGTGATGTAGCGGCGGCGGGAGAAGAAGCCGCAGTGGAAGCCGTAGCCGTCGATGACCGCCCAGCCCAGCAACGGATCCAGCCTGGCAAGGTACCGTTCCGGCCGGCGCCGCAGCCGGGCTAGGGCAAGGCCGAGTCCTACGTAGACGGTGTAGACGTGTGTGCTTCCAGGACCTTCGACGAACGCGCCGAGCCTGTTTCGCCACGGTCCCATCAGGTCCAGGGCGCCCAGCCCCATACCCGCGCCCTCGTAGGCGAACCCGTCGTACACCGGGTCGACCGTCTGCAAACGGATCGCCAACACGTCCGCGGAGCTGTCTTCCAGGGTCGCGTGATAGCCCAGCGCCAGCGACTCGGCCACCGGGGCGAAGCGTTGCCAGGCCTCGGGTGCGAAGCCGGGCTGGCGGAACGCCTTCACCGGATCTGGGATGCCGAAGAGACGGCGGCGAACACTCCCAAGTGCGGTCATCAGTCGGCCCTCACTGCGGTGGTGGTGTGGTAGCTCGCCCGCATCCGTTCACGCCACGCCTCGTGGCCTGGAGTCCGGTTGCGCTCAGCCATTTTCGTAACCGTCGCGGCGTCCGTTCCCCACGAGACGGTGCAGGCGAGTTCGGTGTGGTCGGCAGGGTGTCGTGCCCGGAATCCAGCGCCGACCGCGACGCCGACCGCGAACTGGTCGGCTTGCTGATCGGCCGCGTTCACCAGGCGGCGCATCGCGAGTTCGTCGAGCACACCTGCGGCATAGGCGCAAGCCAGACCGACACCGCTCCACAGATCACCGCGGCGGGCGAGTGGGAATCGTTCGATCGTGGCCGTGAGCCGGTGGGTGTTCGCGGCGGACGTGAACCAGAGACTGCGGCCGAGCCCGCGGTCGAACATGCGCGCCGCGTACCCCGTGATCCGACGAGGCCTGACCTGCCGTCGCAGGGCTCGGTCCGGGCTGAAGAAGCCGTGGTAGAAGCCGTAGCCGTCGAGCATCAGCCACCGGTCGTCGTCCGAAAATCGCGCCATGACCTTCAGCGGATCGACCGGCACTCGCGGCAACACGAGACCGGCGCCGATGTACACCATCGGCTTGTAGGTGCGGCCAGGACCGTCGAGGAAGTCCGCCGTCCGACGTTTTCCCGGCAGCAGAAAGTCCAAAAGCGACAGTCCCATACCGGCGCCCTCGTACGCGACGCCGCGCACCGGGTCGTCGGTGGCGTTCAACAGCGGGACGAGCGTCGAGAACCGGGGGTGGTCCACGGTCGTCCAGAAGCTGTCGACGAGAGCGTGCGCGGTCGGCGCGAAGTCCTGCCAGACGCGCTCGATGTCGTCGTGTACTCCGAACTGCCTCGCCGCAATCTTGGGGAACTCCTCGGCGGACAGCCGCAGCACCGGCCTGAGGATGCTGCTCAGCCTGATCATTCGAACTGCCGCAGGATTCGGTGCCGCCACAGTGCATAGACGGGGATGGCCGGGTCGGTCGGCAGGTCGTTGCGCAGTTTCTCGACCTCGGCGGCCACGTCCGCCGACGACGCTCCACACAGGACCTCGCTCGCGAAGTCGTTGTGGTCGGCGGTGTTGCCCACCTGATGGCGGATGCCCGCCGACATCGCCGCCCCGACGGCGAGGTGCCCGCGATACGCGCCGGCGACGACCTGCAGGTGCTCGACAGTCGGCCGGTCGACGCCACCTGTGTAGCCGCAGGCCAGCCCTACGCCCTGCCACAGATCTGCCTGTCGCGACTCGGCGAAGCCCGCGATCGTGGTGGCGACCCCGAGGACGTCGGCCCCGGCGGAGAACCAGATGCTGCGGCCCATCCCGTGGTCGAACGCCCGCAGCCCGTAGCCGTGCAGTTGCTTCGGCAGGCGCTGCTGCAGTGTGTACTTCCTGTGCGCGAAGAACCCTTGGTGGAAGCCGTAACCGTCCAGCACGACCCATCCCCACAACGGGTCGTCGAGGCGTTTGCGGAACGGTTCGGGGTTGAGCCTCATCCTGGCGAGGCCCATGCCCGCGCCGAGGTAAACGCCGTAGATGTACGGCGCGCCCGGACCGTTCACGAATTCCTTCGTCCGGCGCTTCGTCGGCACCAGCGTGTCCAGCGCGGCCAGGCCGACGCCGGCACCTTCGTAGGCGAACCCGGCCAACTCTTCGTCGTAGGCGGCGAGTTTCGGCACCAGGCTGTCGAAGTTCGGGTCGAGCACGGTGAGCTGACAGCACTCGGTGACGGTGAACACGACCTGCTTGAGTCGTGCGCTCGACGCGTCGTCGTCCATGGCAGGTGGTTTCATCGTCGCCGCGGAAACGGCGAACACCTTGCCCAGCAGCGTGCCTGCGACGGCGCGCACCTTGCTCTCGCTTGCGGGTGGTGGTGCTAGGTCGACCATTGGTTCCTCACCGGGAGAACACGTCGAACAGATGGGCTTGGAGCAGTTCGTAACCGGGCCGGGTCATGCGTTCCGGCAGGCCGGCGAACGCCTTCTCGACGAGCCCGGACGCGCCGAGGCTGTCCGTGCCGCACAGGACTTCGCACACCAGATCCATGTCGGGCTGGGGGTTGCCCGCACGATGCCTGCCCCTGGCCGCGAAGGCGGCTCCGGTGGCCAGGCGCGGCAGGTGCTCGGCACTCGCCTCGCGCAGGTACTCGACGTCCTGCTTCGAGACCCCGCCGACGTAGCTGCACGCGACACCTACGCCCAGCCAGAGGTCAGCGTGCCGGTCCGGGGTGAACGCGGAGATGTGGGCGGCGAGGCCGTGGACGTCGGCTCCCGTGGAGAACCAGATGCTGCGGCCGATGCCCTGATCGAACACACGCCGCGCGTACGGCGAGAGGAACTTCGGCACGATCTGGCGTTCGACGTGCTTGGTGCGGGCGAAGAAACCTTCGTGGAAGCCGTATCCGTCCACGACGAGCCAGCGCAGCACCGGGTCGTCGAGCCGTGCCAGGAACGGCTCGGGCCGCCGTCGCATGCGCGCCAACGCCTCGCCGGCGCCGATGTGCGCCATGTAGGCGTGGGCGTCTCCTGGGCCTTCGAGAAACGCGCGGAATCGCGATTTCCCCCGTACGACCAGGTCGAGACCGGTCAGTCCCATGGCGATGCCCTCGTGGGCGTAACCGTTCAACGCCTTGGGAACCTGGTGGATGCGCGTCATGATGTCGGCCGGACCCCCTCCGTCGACCACGGCGTGGTAGCCCGCGATGGCCGCTCGGACCGCGTCCTCGAGATGCCGCCAGTTCGCCGTGTCACCACCCTTGAAGGCGCGGATCTCCCGTTCCGGCACGCCCATGACGGCACGGCGTGCTCGCACCAGCACGCTCATCGGGATTCCCCCGCCAACGCATCCGTGTGCGGGCGGATCGAGAAGTCACGACCGCCACCGTCGGCTCGCCCATCCGGGCCCACGGTGATCCACGCGTCGACGCGTTCGTCATGCGCAAGGTAGACGTCGACCAACCGCATCACGGCCTTGTCGGCGCGCCACCGGTCCGCCTGGTCGCGGCGCGCCTGCTCGTCAGCGGCTTCGCACTCGGCGATTACGGCGTGCAGGAGCTCGCCAGCGATGCGCTCCAGCTCGTCGAGGTTGGCGCCGAGCTGATCGGCCAGTTCGGAGTCGGACAGGTTCGCGGTCAGGCCCTCGTGGAAACGGGTCATGAAGCCGAAGTCGTAGTACGTGATGAACCCGTCGGCGTGCTGCTTCGGTTCGACGTCGTACCACTGCCGGAAGAACCGCTGGACCGGCTCGGTGATCGCCGAGATCCTGGCCAGCTGAGCCACCAGTCGCGGCCGGTCGACCATCCGCGGGAACTGGTCGTGGTAGAAGAGAAGTGATGGCACCGCCCAGTAGACGCCGGTGTCCCAGATGACCTTCGCGCTCATCACCCTCGCGTTGCCCATGATCGGGTACTGGCCCTCGTAGATCGGCAGCCAGCTGTCGGTGACGAGGAAGAACACGGTGTTGTGGATCGCGGCGAGCTCGCTGACGTCCTCGCCGTCGAGCGCGCGGGTCACGAGGTCGGTGATCAGTCCGTTGCTCAGGGAGATGACATCGAACCCCGGCGAGTACAGCGGGTCGAGGAAGATGCCCGCCTCCCCCGTGAGGCTCCAGCCCTGCCCGGAGTAGACCTGCTCGCAGCCGTACGAGTAGTTCCGCATGACCTTGAAGTCGAGCAGTTGGTCGCGGTGGGCCTCGACGACCTCGGCGCACTGCGGTTCGTACTTGCGCAACCAGTCCAGTGCCTTCTCGAACCTGTTGTAGGTGTCGAACGGGTGGAGCTCCGCGTCGGCGACGATGCCGAAGCTGAGCGAGTTCGACGCCAGCGGGATGAGCCAGACCCAGTAGCCCTCTCCCATCAGATGGTTGGTCGAGAGGCTGCGATGGCCGTCGCTGATCCGCTCGTGCCAGGCCGGGTCGGCAGACCACTGGTCGATGTCCACGGGGCTGCCGACGCGGAACCATGCGGCGTTCACGTTGTGGCCGTTGGGTTTCGCGAGCCCGAGCTTGCGTTTGAGAAGTCCCGCCCGGCCAGAGGCGTCGACCACCCACCGGGCCTTGATCTCGCGCTGTTCGCCCTCCGGTGTTGTCACGGTGACGTGGTGCTCGCCGTCGCCGAGCTCGACTTCGTTGACGCGGTGGCCGGTCCAGACAGCCACACCGAGCTCGACCAGCTCGTCCGTCAGGAAGTTCTCGAACCGGCCGCGGTCGATCTGGTAGGTGGCACCGACGTGCGGGCGGTGCGCGTGACCGAGCTCGACGCGGCGGGTGATGTCGAGGTTGTCGTTCTGGGAGAAGAAGAACCGGAGCCCGAACTTGTCGAGCTGCCGGCCGAGGATGTGCGGTTCGATTCCGAGGACGTTCCGCATGTAGTGGGCAGCGATGTCCACTGTGGACTCGCCAACCTTGTGTGCCGCCTCGGGCGCCCGGACGCTCTTCTCCACCACCACGATCGAGGTGCCGGGACGAGTCCTGTGCAGCTGCATCGCGAACGTCAGCCCGGCCGCTCCGCCGCCGAGCACCACCACGTCGAATTCGGTCATGCCGACAACGTTAGGAAGGCCGGTTACAC
>NZ_JYJG01000286.1 GCF_000955955.1 Lentzea aerocolonigenes | reverse complement strand
GATGTGTATAAGAGACAGACACAGCACTTACCGTTGCTGGAAGGTCACTTCACCTGGTCGCGCCTGGACCGGCGACCTTTGAGCGCGTCGATGATGAGCGCACCGGCGGCCGCGCCCGACATGTCGCGAGCGAGGAGCTGAGGAGGCGCCTCGTGCTCACCGTCCTGCGGGCGGGCAGGCAGGAGCAGTGCCGCCAGAAGAGCACCGACGAGCGAGACGCCTGCTGCCACCAGCGAAGCCCCGGACATGCTGTGCAGGTAGGCGGATGTCGCCTTGTCGAGCAGACCTCGTCCGACATCACCAAGGCCGCGGTCCACCAGTGTCTGTGCGACCTGGAGTGCAGCGCCGAACGATCGATGCGCCGCGGCGACGGCCTCTTCCGCACCAGGGCCGGGAACGAGAGTCGATTCCAGCCGGTTCTGGTAGAGCGACGAGGCAACGCTGCCGATCACGGCCACGCCGAGCGTCCCGCCGAACAGGCGCGTTGCGTCATTCACCGCTGCACCGACACCGGCTTTCTCCTCGGGAACGGCACCCATGATCGCCTCGGTTGCCGGTGCACTCGCCAGCCCGACTCCCACGCCGAGCAACAGCATCTCGCCGGCAATCGTGGCGTACGGCGTCGTCGCCGTGTTCGCCGAGCACCAGACGAGTCCGCCGGCGAACAGCACGAGACCCGACACCACGACGATCTTGTTGCCGATCTTCACCGCGAGCTTGGTGCCGATGATGGACGAGACCGCCACCGCGCCCGCCATGGGCAGCAGCCGCAGTCCCATCGAGAACGGGGTGTAGTTCTTGACCAGCTGCAGGTACTGCGTGATCACGAAGATGAAGCCCTGCAAAGCGAAGAACGAGATCGCGACCGCACCGCTCGCCGCGCTGAAGCGAGGGTTGGAGAACAGCTTCACGTCGAGCATCGGATGGGCCGCCCGGCGTTCGGCCGCGACGAAGACCACCAGCAGCACCGCGCCGATCGCGAGGCACGAGATCGTGCGGACGGATCCCCAGCCCCAACCGGGTGCCTCGATCACACCGAAGACGAGCACGGCCACGCCAGCGCTCGAGAGGACGAGGCCCAGCCAGTCGACCGGAGGCGTCTCCGGGTCTTGAGACGTCGGCACCACCAGGCAGATGAGGATTCCGACAGCGACGGCGACACCGGCCATGAAGGCGAAGATGCTGCCCCACCAGAAGTGAGCCAGCAGCCAGCCGCCGACGATGGGTCCAGTCGCGACGCCGAAGCCCGTGACCGTTCCCCAAAGTCCAATCGCACCAGCACGTTCGGCCCGTTCGGTGAACACGTTCACCAGGATGGACAGGGTCGCGGGGAACATGAGCGCCGCGCCCAGGCCCATGACCGCGCGTGCGGCGATGAGCTGACCTGGCGTGTCGATGAGCGCTGCCCAGACGCAGGAGAGCCCGAAGATCACCAGACCGGCGAGCAGGGCTCCCTTGCGGCCCTGACGGTCACCGAAGCTGCCACCCGCGAGCACCAGTGCGGCGAAAGCCAAGCTGTAGGCGTCGACGACCCACTGCAGCTCGGACGTGCTGGCCCCGAGCTCCTGCATGAGCGCGGGCAGAGCGACGTTCACGATCAAGATTTCGACACTGATCACGAAGGCGGTGAGGGTCAGTGCGAGAAGGATCAGAGACTTTCGCATCGCTTGACTTTCTCAAGTAAGGTTGACAATTGTCAAGTTGTGAACGCAGCGGCCTCGGCGTGTCGGGCCAAGGCGCCGCTAGCGGCTGCGCTCGGCGAGGTCACGGAGGTTCAGCAGCTGGCGGCGCATCATGAACAGATCCAGCCACGCCAGCACCCACTGACGCAGCAGACCCAGGTGGCGTTTGCGGGGCAAGGTCAGCTTCACAGCCAACCGGGAGCCGCCAGGCCCCTCGTCATGGACGACATAGCTGATCGCCAGCTCCCCAAACATCAACCGCCCGAGCCATCCCACCCGGATCGTGACGTGCTCGTCGACCACATAGCTGATCAACGCGAACACCGTGATGAAGCGCTGACCGAGCTTCAGCTGCTCGAGTCCTGGCGTGAGCGTGCGCGGACTGGGACGGCCCAGGTTGTTCAGGAGGTCGTAGCTGTACGGCGCAGCCTTGAGCTGACACAACCAACGGAACACGTGTGCGCGCGGCGCAGCGACGCTGATCGCCCGGTGTGCTTCGAACTTCGGGGCCGCGAACACCTCGTCACACGGGTAGCCGGCGGTGACCTCGTCGCTGGTCGCGCCCCATACGAGCGGCCATCCGTCTCCCACGCGTCTGCCCTCCCGGCCCGGCTGTGCCGCGACGCTAGAAAGCATGACTTTCCCCCTCATTACGGCGTCCGTAAGCAGCTTCGATACACCCTTCAAATACGAGTACAACTCACCTCGAAATGTCACACATTCGCCTTCGCCAAAACGTGCCAAGGTCTGTGCCAAGCAGGCGAAGCGTGACTCGATGTTCCATCCGTGACGCTTGACAACCTTCGAGAACGAGGCTTACCGTCACAGCGGTTTGCAGATCTTACACCCATTCACATTTTCTTCCCGGGGGGGTCGAAGGGTGATCGGTCTTGATACATCAATTGATGCGGAAACACGTGTGGCTTCTTCCGAGTTGATCCACCCACGAGAACAGGAGGCCAGCTACCGCGCCTACCTATTTGGCCCCTTTCGAGTACTCCACGACCAAGAAGTGGTTGGTCAGCGGGGCCATCGCAGGGAGAAGGCCTTGCTCCTGCTGAAGTGGTTCCTGCTGAACCCCGGCCGACCGTGCTCGATCGACGAGCTGATCGATCTCGGCTGGCCGCAAGCAACCCGGGAGAAAGCGACCGGAAGCATTCACGTCGCGATGCACTGCCTGCGCAGGATGCTCGAACCGGACCTGCCACCCGGTCACGACTCGTCCTTCGTTCACCGCAGCGGCAACACCTTCTACCGCTTCGAAGCAGGTCAGGAGTGGTGGACCGACGCGGATGAGGTCGTGCGTCTCTTCGATCGAGCGCGGGCGAGCGACCGCCAGGGCGACAGCCGCCGCGCGTGCTTCTACTACGGCCGGGTCACCGCATACCCGCTGCACCGGTTCTTCGAAGGCGAAGAGGCACTCGAACCCCGTTTGGCCCCTTATCGCACTCGGTACGAGACCCTGCATTCACAGTCCTTGGTGCGTCTCATCCGTCTGCATCGCGATCGCGGGGAGCTCGAGGAGTGCCTCGAGTACGCCTACCGAATGCTGACGGTGAACCCGTACAACGAGCTGGCGGCGACCGTCATCGCCGAAGCGCACATCACGCACGGCGGATCGGCGCACGCACGGCAGCGGCTGTGCACATTCCTGCAATCGTGCGTCCGCAGACTGGGAAATGGCAATCGCACAGATGTCCTCGCTCTGTGCGAGCGCGCCGTTCGGGAAGCGTCTTCCGCACCGGAACCGCGCCGGCCCAACTGAAACGTGAACTATTTCACGAGGACTGGTTCCTGATCTGTTCGTGGAGCCTGAGCAACTCACTGCTCGGCTCCACGCCCAGCTCCTCCTCGGCCGTTGTGATGAAGCTGTCCAGGCGCGACAGGGCGACCGTCGAATTGCCCTGATCGAGGTGCACCTCGACAAGTGCTGTGATCGCAACCTCGGCGTACGGATCGCGGTCCAGGATCTCCATGGCGGTGGTCAGCGCCTCGTAGTTCAGCCCGGCACCCCGGTAGAGGCGGAGCAGTCGACGCAGCGCTGCGTCGTGCCCGCGGTCCTGTACTGATCGGTGCGGCGCGAACGCGTCCTCGTAGACGTCCTCCGGCAAGAAGCCCTGCCGGTAGTGGTCGAGCAGGCGTTCGCAGGCCCTGATCTCGCCGGCGGTGTCGTCACGCCCGGCCGCCGACCTGGCCATCGCCCAGAGCCTTTCCACCTCGCCGACGTCGGTCCGCCACATTCCACAAAGGTCGAACCGGTAGTGGCTGTCCTGGTCGACACTGACGAACCTGGACGGCTGGCGACCGGTCAGCTCGGGCTCGAGCGCGCGCCGCAACGCGTGCAGCGTCACGTACAGCTTCTTGGTGCAGTTGACGCTCTTCTCCCGCGGCCACAGCAGTGCAGCCAACCGGGTTGCCTCCACGCTCTGCTCGGGGTGGAGCAGGAACCATTTCAGCAGCGTTCGTGCCCCGGTCCGGCCGCCGTTCAGCTCGGCGAGCGGAACTCCGTCTCGCCACACCCGGAACGGGCCGAAGAACTGTGCCTCATACCGCATGTCACACCCGCCAGGAATAGAGAGAGCGTGAATCTTGCACTGCGCGCACATTTGCCGAAGGGCCGTTTCTCGTCCAACTCCTGACGTCCCCCATGACACTCCCCCGACAACCCCGTACGTCCTGCTGCCCGACTCTACGCACCCAAGTGGCCCAGGGTCTCATTATTGACGAAACTAATCGCAGATCAGGTCGGTTGCCCCGTGGGTACACCTGTATGCGCAGCTCAAGGCCAACAACCGGCGCCTCACGTGCTTTCGCGACATGTAAGCGGCCTACCAGGAACCGCCCAGAGCCTGGACAAGTCGACAAAGTGGACACACGCAGCACACATGCCAGTTACACCCGAGTTACAAGCTGCGTAAGTCGAGATCGCCAAGCACATTCTCGGTAATTCCTCGCCTTACCCAATCGGGAAGACGACTGTAATTCACCACGTTCATTATCCTGTGACTGCGATCACGACATCGATAGGTGCAGACCAATAGGAGACTGACGTTGTCGATGCCCCAGACAGCCATCGTCCTCTTCGATCTCGCCCTGATCATCGTCGCCGCCAGGCTCCTCGGCGCACTCGCCAGGAGAGTGGGTCAACCGCCTGTCATCGGAGAGCTGGCCACCGGCATCCTGCTCGGGCCGATGATCTTGGGGTCACACCTGACGGGAGTGCTCTTCCCGTCGGACGTACGTCCGCTGCTCAGCACCCTGGGGACCTTCGGTCTTGCGTTGTTCATGTTCACCGTGGGACTCGATCTCGGTCATCGCCGCGAGCGCCCGCATGCCAAGGCCGCATCGGCAATCTCGCTCGTCTCGGTGGCACTGCCGTTCGGGCTCGGTGTCGCACTCGCCGCCTTCATCGCGACAGGCCACGCAGCCGAGAACAAGCTCGCGTTCGCGTTGTTCCTCGGCACGGCCATGTCGGTGACCGCGTTTCCCGTACTGGCACGGATCATCACCGACCACAACCTGCAGCACACGGCCATCGGCAAGATGGCGATGACCTGCGCCGCGGTCGACGACGTCTGCGCCTGGTCACTCCTCACCGTCGTGACCATCGTGGCGGGCACCAAACAGCCCGCACATTCGATGATGATCGTGCTGGCCATCCCTTTCCTGCTACTCATCGCCCTGGCCTTCAGGCCGGCGCTGCGCAAACTCCTCGGTGGCCGCGCCGCCACGCCGGCAATGACCTGCACCCTGCTCGCCTGCGCGCTGTGCTCCGCGGCGTTCACGGAGTGGATCGGCCTGCACTTCATCTTCGGTGCCTTCATTCTCGGCGCCGCGATTCCCACTCTCGGCTTCGAAGGACAACGCGAGGCGCTCAACCGCTGGACAGGCCCGATCACCGCCGTGCTGCTGCCCGTGTTCTTCACGATCTCTGGGCTCAAGGTGGACTTGGGGACGCTGGGCCCCAACGGTTTCGTCGAGCTCGTGCTGATCATCCTCGTGGCGGTCGTCGGCAAGTTCGGCGGCGCTTGGGCCACCGCGCGTCTCGCCAAGATCTCTCCGCGTGACTCGATCACGCTGGCCGCTCTGGTCAACACGAGAGGGCTCACCGAACTCATCGTGCTGAGCGTCGGCCTGGAGCTGGCGATCATCGATCAGGCGATCTACTCGATCATGGTGGTGATGGCTTTGGTGACGACCGCGATGGCGGGTCCAGTGTTGCGCTTGCTCCACCGCACAGGTGCGCACAAGAAAGAGCTTCTGTTATCCGGCGTCGGAACGGTCGACAAGAACCAGAACTGAGCAGCGGAACCGTCCAAGCCCGACCGGTCCGGGTCTCAACATTTGTGCCTGCATGACCGACACCGACATGGCCTCGGGACCGCTCGGATGGACCGAACGGTCGCTAGGCCTGGCCGGCTAGGACTGGAACAGGTCCAACCCGTTCCATCCGGTACCGAGGACTCGCGGCGCCCACGACCCCAGTGGCGATCAGGACATCAACGAGGCCTGGTGGCCCAGCTCCTCGATCACGCGAACCACGTCCTCAGGGCCGCTGCGGTCCGGGTCCAGCTCCACGGTCGCGCGTCCTTGCTTCACCTGGTCTGTGTGCTGAGCACACCTGGCAGATCTTCGAGTACGTCGTCGATGAGCAACGCACAACTGCCGCAATGCATCACGCTCACTTGGAAAACACGGGTCGTCGCCACAGTGGACTCCCCTCAGCCGACGTTGATGACGCCGGTGTACCTGCCCATGTCGCAGGCATAATCCACTTGCAACACACCGAGTTCGGTACGGGTTTCACCGCTGCCCGGAAGGATCCTCTCCTGATCCTGGATCACGAATGAACGCACGCAGCCCTGCACCTTGTCCAACTTCACCACCAGCGTGGTCGGCAAGCACGACCACGCCTGCACGTCGTCGGGGCTGTAGGGCGGTATGAGCCGGTACGGGCGGTGATCACCATGGTCTGCTGTCCATTCACGACGGTGACTGCCGTGGTGTCGGCGGGGACGTCGCAGTCCGAGGCCGTCTCCGCGATGCGGCTGGCGGCGAAGGGCGCGCCTGCCAGCTCAAGCCTCCGTTGAGGGTGTACAAGCCCCTCGCGAGGACGACAAGCCCGGTCACCACAACGAGTCGCCTCTTCCAGGCGGTGGCGACCTTGCGGGCCGCGTAGCCGAGGATCGCGAACAGCGGGCTGGGTCCGAGCACGCACACCGCCATCGTCGCAGCGGGCGTGCACGTGGCGTCGTGGGTGTCTTCCATCCGTGGGAGGTGCGGTACCTCAAAAGGAGACCAGTTCACCTACCCGCTCTTCGGCGGGCAGCGAGCCGTGACGTACTCCTGGTTCCGCCGATACCGTGTAGCCGACGGCCATGCTCAAGGGCTCGGCACCGGCAAAGATGGCGTCAGCGAGAGACCACCTCTACGCCTTCTGACCTGGTTGTAGGCGCACATGTCGCCGACCAGCACCGAACGAGTGAACAGGAGCGGTATGACCGACGATGTGGCCAGCCAAGTGATCAAGGCTGAGCAGGATCGGATCCAATGTCTCCTCGACGTGGATCGCGGCACCTACGACCGATTGCACGCCGCGGAGTATCGGTTGTGCAACCCGACCGGCACCGTGTGGACGAAGGCCGAATACCTTGATCTCCTCACCACCGGGCGCGTCGCCTACCGGGAACTGGGGCTGACCGGCGACGTGGACGCCATCGTCGGCACCGACATCACCGTCCTCCGCTACCGGTGCGTTATCGAACTCACCGTCGACGGCGCGGACATCCCGCGGCACGAGGCCTGGCACACCGACGTCTACACCAATGCCAGCAGCACATGGCGTTGTGTCTGGTCGCAAGCCACCGGCATCATGGACCTTCCGTTGGCCGCACGCTGACCCCGCACGAGGAAGGCGCGGACCGCCGGACTTGACGTTGTGACGAATGGCGGGAACCAGAAGCGTCCAGTGGTTACGGG
>NZ_JYJG01000285.1 GCF_000955955.1 Lentzea aerocolonigenes | reverse complement strand
CCAGAAGCGTCCAGTGGTTACGGGCCTTGTGCGGTAGTTTCGGGCGACCGGCGAAGATGGCCAGGCGGTGTCGCGGTTTACGCAGCGCATGCGTGGCGGCTATCCCAGTGACGGTGGCACAGGATTTCGAGCCGCGCCGCGAAGTGGTTGGCGGTCGAGCACGTCGTCCGGGACCGGCGGCCGCAGTCTGGACGACACAAACACCCGCATACCAGCCACCAGGGCGTCCGTGAGCGACGCTGCAATGCCGTACGCCGCCGGGCCGGCCGTGACCCCTAGGTCCTCGTCCAGGCCGTCGATCGCGGACTGCATCGAGGGGTGCGGGTACCGTTGAGTTTGCTGCTGGTGTACCTGGCGTTTCCCCTCGATCTCGTGCCGGACGTCATCCCGGTGCCCGGTTATGCCGACGACGCGATCATCGTCACCGCAGTCCTGTGTTCGGTGATGCGCCGGGCCGGGATCGACGCGGTCCGCAAGCACTGGCCGGGCACCGACGACGGCTTCGCCGCCCTGATCCGGATCACTGGCCTGGACCGCACCACACCCTCGGGCGGGACCGGCCTGTGATGGGTGTGCCGGTGGAGGTGCTGTTGGCGTCGGTGGCCGCGTTCGGGTTGGCCGTGCTGTCCGCCGTGGCCGGGTTTGGCGGTGGCGTGTTGCTGCTGCCGGTGTTCACCGCTCTGCTCGGGCTGCGCGTGGCGGTGCCGATGCTGACACTGACCCAGTTGCCTTGAAGATCAGAGCCCGACCTGATCCCGTCCACCCTCCTCGGCCCGGTGGACTTCCGCCAGCGTGCGGTCGAAGGCCACCTGCAGCTGCACCACCCCATCCGCCGCCATCGCAGGGCAACGCCGAAATCGGGACGCCGCGTCGAACACGAGCACGAAGGCTTCGTCCAGATCGGCGAGGGCGTCCATCACGGAGGGATGATCCAGACCGCCGTCCACGATCAACTCGCGCAGGCGGCGGACATGTCTGCCTAGGTCCCGCGCAGCAGCCCGGTAAGCCGCGACGTCACGCTGGCTTTCGCCGTAGCTGCCCGGATCCATCGCCACGTCCACGATGCTCGTCAAACGGCCGTGTTCAGTCGCGATGGCACCCAGATGCACGCGGACGGGGTTGACGGCCTGAGGTGGCTCTGGAGAGCTCGGTTCAGGTTGTCGTCGCTTCATCCAGCCGATGAGTGCCTCGGCTGCGAGCTTGATGCCGTGTTCGGACACCTTGCCGGCGACCTTGGCCACAGGAGCAGGCAAGCCTACGGCTGTCAGCCCTGCCTCCGTGACCACCTCCGCAGCACCACCGGCGATGATGGGGACCAATGTTCCTGCCACCGAACTCGCTTCTCGGGAGGCTTGTCGTACCACCGCCGAGCGGATGCCGAGGGGAGCGAAGTCGACTTGCTTGCGCACTCGCATGGTGAACGTGAGGAAGTACCACCGCGCCTGCCGTACCAGTTCACGACGATCGTCACCCGCGGTGAGAGCGGCGCCGAGCGAGACCTGGGTGTCATCGACCAGCTTGGACGCCGGTGGCGGTGGCGGGCAGCGGTAGCCGAATGCTTCCAGGAGCACCGGTAGCGCCGTCCACACCAGACAGTTGAGCTCGTCGAGCTCCTCCCTCGTGATCGGCCGCTCCGCCGCATCCTCGAGGCGTTCCCACAGCTCATTGTTCTGAGCGAGCGAGTAGATCGTCTCGAGAAGGGAGTCGAGCAGCTCCCGCAGCCTGTCGGTGGTGTCATGGTCGTAGAGCGCGGACTCGGCGTCCCGCAGTCCACGCCGGACGTTGGCGTCATCTCGGATGAGTGCGCGGAGATGGCGAACCGGTGCCGGTGCGACCGACACCCGGCGGATCACACGACGATCTTCAGAAGGCTCCGGCATCATTTGGACTCCTCATAGGCCAGTACCCGTGCGATGGCGCCACCGATCAGAGCGGCCGCCGCGCTGACGGTGTCGCCTCCGGGACCGAGCCCGGGATCGGACTCGAAGCGGGTCGCGGCATCCGGTGCCTCAGCGACGAGGGTGCCAACACGACGTGCAGTCGATCGTGTTGGCTCGTCCGCGGCGTCGAAGTAGACGAAGCCGGTGCGCGCGCTGGGACTGCTCGGCTCCGCCTTCAGAGTCATGGCGAACTTGTCGTTGGAGTAGGGCATGGTGCGCTCCAGTGGTTCCACGAACGCCGGCGGTAGCCCCGATCCATCGCCGCTGGTACCAGTGTCTCGCCCGGTGACCTGCCGCAGTTACGGGTGCTCACCCGGATGTCGCAGTCGCGGCGCACCGCAGCTGCGCTCGCACCGCGTGATCCGCGATTGCGCCGATCAGGGCACAGCCGCGGACCACGTCAGCCGGAGAATCCGATCGGATCAGAATCCGCACCCGTAGTTGCTGCCCTTGTGTGGCAGCAGATTGTCACGTGACCAGCCGCGGAAACCCCTCGTCACGTCGACGAGGAATGTCCAGGTGAATCCGTCGTTGCCCTGAGTGAAGCAGTAGTAGTCGAGTCGATCTCCCGGCTGCGTCGTCCCGTTGATCGCGCAGCTGGTGGATGAACCGTTGCGGACGTTGACCCGGCTGTTGATGATCACGAGCTCAGACGGGTCACGGTTCTCCGGCGGGTTGTGACCGCAGTTGGCGTGCTGGACCTCGACTAGGTCCGCCTGCGCCACCGGTGAAAGAAGTGCGACCGGTGCGGTGATCGCGACGGCGACTGCCGCGATTTTGACAATTCCCCTCATGACAATGCCCTCCTCGAGGAATGAGTGATCCTCCTGTTAGGTCCTCCGCGCCTCGGAGCCGGCGCCTGTTCCCGACGCGCGGAGGTTCGACGGCGGAACCGTGTCGATGTCGCCTTGCAAAATCCTTGGCAGGTGCTATCTGCCCAGATAGCGACGCTTTTCGTCGTCGGTGAGATCACGGGTCGCGCGGCGCTCCGCCAGCTGGGTCAGCGACTCGGCGGACACTTCGCACACCGGGCACGTCCACACTTCGACGGTGTCGTTGGCGACGCCTCTGCCTGTCACCAGCCGGTTGTCACCCAAGAACGCCACGCCTTGCACAGCGGTGTCGAATCCGTCGAAGACCACAGGAGCGCGCCAGTGGTTCCACCGCCACACCCGCACGGTGCGGTCCGCGTTGACGCTCGTGAGGTATTGCCCAGAGGAGTTGAACGCGACGCCGAGGCTCGCGCCGTTGTCGCCGGATCCCGGGAAGGTCGCGAACTCACGGACACCGCTCACCTGCACCAGATGCACTGAGCCATCGGCGGAGGCCGCAGCGAGGACGGCACCATCTGGGCTGAAAGCGAGCGCACGGCTTCCGGCCGGGTCCGAGATGTGTCCGCGGGGCAGCAAAGTGTCCGAGGACAGGAACCACACCCCGCCGCTCGGGGTGTCGGTGGCAACGGCGATCAGCGTGCCGTCGGGGCTCACCGCCACGTCACGAGCCGGTGCATCGAAATGCTCGGTACGGCCTGATCGGGCGCCGGGCCGGAACACCAGCATCGACTTGTCGTCGCCTGCGGTGAGCACGTTTCCGTTCGGCAGGAAAGCAACTCCCCGCACGGCACCGACGTGGACCGTGTGAACCGCGACGAGCTCACCGTCCAACCGCCACACACGGACGGTGCCGTCTTCTCCCCCGCCGGCGACCAGCTTGCCGTCCCGGCTGAACGCCACGGACAGGACGCTCCCGCGGTGACCCCGCAGCACCGCCGGCAGCCCGTCGAGCGGTTGCAGGACGACCGTCCCGTCGGTGCCGGCACTCGCGATCAGCCGGCCGTCAGGACTGACCGCGACGTCGGTCACCGAGTGGGCAGGTTCGATGCTGTGGCCTGGAAGAACGCGCAGATCCGGCCGCATTTGCGGGTCCCACAACCGGATGGTGCCGGTGTCGTCGCCGGTGGCGGCAAGCCGATCGTCCTGGCTGAACACCGCACTGCGGACCGGTACGCCGTGACCGCGGAACTCGGCGAACTCGTGGCGGTTCGCAGCGCGACTCACCCGTGCGACGTGGTCCTGACCAGCACTCAGCACGTACTGCCCGTCGTGGCTGAACGTCACGGCGTTCACGGGGTCGCTGGCCACATCGGCAGTCTCCCTGGTGCTTCCGCCGGACCAGATGACCTCTCGACCGTTCGCCTCGCCCCCGACGACCTGCGAGCCGTCGGGGCTGAAGCCGAGCGCCGTGATCGCAGTCCCGCCGTTGCGCAGCGTCGTGGTCGTGCCGTCGGGGTCGACCACGGCCACCGCGCCAGATCTGTCGGACTCGACGACCCGGCCGTCAGAGCCCAGCGCCGCCGCGACCACCGCGCTGAACGGACCGGGTCGGGAGGTCACGTCCGTCCCGCTGCGCCACGTCCACACCCCGCCGTCTTCCCCGACACCGCGCACTTGTCCGTCGGAACCGAACGTTACGGCGATCATGTCGGCGGCTGGGCCCCACCACCTCACAGAGTGGTCATCGCCGTGGACGTCCCAGATCTGCACGGAGCCGTAGTCGAGCGCAGCGGCGAGGCGATCTCCGGACGGGCTGAACGCGAGCGCTCGCACCTGTGAGCCCGCGTGGAACAGGGCCATCTGCTTGCCGGTGCCCGTTTCCCAGATCTGCACAACGCCGTTGAAACCCGCGCTCGCGAGCGAGCTGCCGTCAGGGCTGAACGCGAGCGCCTGCATCGAACCGTTGTGACTGTTGATCACCCGGCGTTCCCGTGACCGGGAGAGTGCCTGGGCGAGCGCGGGTTCGGTGTGCTCGTCCGGGCGCATCTCGTACGCGCGGCGCGCGAGCAACAACGCAAGCTGTCGGTCCGCCGCGGTGCGGGAGGCTGCCGCGAGCTCGTGCGCTTTGGCTGTCACCGCGCTCTCGTCGGCGAGCCTGGCTCTCGTCGCCGCGATGATGCTGATCACCAGCAGCGCCACCGAGACGAGCACCAGGCCCGCCACTCCGATGCGGCGGCCGCGCCTGCGCAGAACAGCGCGGTGCCTGCTACGTGCCAAGAACTCGCGTTCCGGATCGTTGAGTCCCCGAGTGTCACCGTCCTGCCATTCGGCCAGCCGCGGCCCGAGGTACAGCAACGCGGCGTCCTTGCCGTAACGCAACCACTCCTGGACGGCTTCGGTGAGTTTGCGCTGTCTGCGCAGGTGATCGGCTTCGTCGCGCAGCCAGTCGCGCAACGTTGGCCAGCCGCGAACCAGACTCTCGTGGGTGATGGTCACCGTGTCGTCGTCGAGCGTCACCAGACGTGCCTTGGCGAGCCGGTCCAGCACGATCTCGACCGCGGTGGCGTCCTGACGGGAAAGCAGCTCGGCCCACGGAACACGTCGGCGTGTGTCGGCGTGTCCGTCGCCGGGTGCGGTGAGCCGCAGCAGGACGTCCCGCGCCAGCTGCTGCTGGTCGTCGTTCAGTGCCGCGAACGCATGGTCAGCGGATCGTGCGACAGCACCACGCACACCGCCAACGCGGTGGTACACGGCCACAGTCAGCTCACTGCCCGCACGGTGCCGCCACGTCTCCAGCAGCGCGTGCGAGACCAGTGGCAGAGCGGCAGGTTCACCGCGCACGTCGGAGAGAACGGCGTCGACGAGCGCGGGTTCGACCGCGAGCCCGATCCGCGCGGCAGGCTCCACGACCACCTCGCGCATCTCCCGTTGGTCCAATGGCCCGACCAGGAACTGGTGCTCGCGCAACAACCGCAGAAGCGCGGGGTGACGGACACACGCCGCGTAGAAGTCCGCCCGTACTCCGATGACCACCCGACTGTCCTCAATGGCCATGAGGTGGTCGATGAACTCATCGCGTTCTTGCTGTGTGCGGTGGGTGAACACCTCCTCGAACTGATCGACCACCACCAGCGCGGGCAACGGCGGACGCAGCACGGGTGAGGTCGGCGTGACGAGCACGCTGTCACCGTCGAACGAGGCCAGCAGGCCCGCGCGCAAGACCGAGGACTTGCCGCTGCCGGAGGGCCCGACCACCGCGAGGAACCGGTGCTGCCGCACCCGGCGCACCAGCTCACCGACGAGCTCGCGCCTGCCGAAGAACCTGTCGGCGTCGATCCGCTCGAACGTCCTCAGCCCCAGGTAAGGCGGCTCGTTGCCGATGGTGACGGGCTCAGCGGGCAGAGCCGGTGCGGCTCGCAGGACGCGCGTGTGGAGGTCCTGCACCGCCGGGCTGGGGTCGACACCGAGCTCGTCCGCGAGACGTTCCCGCAGGACCGCGTAACACGACAACGCCTCGGCCACCCGACCTTGACGCCACAACGACTCCATCAGCCGCGCGGTCAGCGGTTCGGCGAGCGGGTGTTCCGCGCGTTCACGCTCGAGCAGTTCGTCGACCTCGCCGTGGCGGCCCAGCTCGGTCATCGAGCGCGCCCAGTCCACGCACACCCGAATCCGCTGCCTCACCAAGCTTTGCCGCACCTCATCGGCCCATCGGCCGCCGATGTCCTGCAACGGCGTGCCACGCCACAGGTCCAAGCCGTCCCGCAGCACCACCGCCCGTCCAGCGAGGTCGCCCACCTCCCGCGCCCTGCCCGGCACCGATTCGAACCTGTGCATGTCAACGAGTTCGCGGGGCACCTGCAGCACGTAGCCGCCCTGTCGTTGACTGATGCCAAACCCGGTGTCCCGCAACGCTTTGCGCAACCTGCTCACGTAGCTGTACAGCGCGGCGCGCGCCTGGCCGGGAGGGTCGTCGCCCCACACCCGGTCGATCAACGTGTTCACCGGCTGTGGACGGCCAGCACCCACCGCGAGAACCGCGAGGACACAGCACTGCTTGCCCGACCCGATGTCGACGCGGGTCTCCCCTGCCCACAGTTCGACAGGGCCGAGAACCCGGAAGTCCATCGGCCACACCCTCCCCGGCACATAACGTACGCGGGCGTTCACGCTGCGTGCAACTCGATCGAACGGCGGCGTGACCGTCACATCTGGCCGAACGGAGCCGTCTTCCTTCGAATAGCTGGTTCGCCACCAAGTGCAGGCATCATGAGGCGGGCGTCGTGATGGAACTACTTCGACGTGGAATCGACAGCGCAGTGCGGGTCGAGACCCGCGATCTCCGCCCGCAGCAGGGCGCCGTGCTCCACCCCCGCATTGGCGTAGAGGGACAGCGCAATCTGCCAATGCGGGCAGGCCGCGTCGTGCTCGCCGCGAGCATGAAGGGCGCGCGCTATGCCGCGGTGGGCGTGGGCCTGCATCAGGCGACTACCGGTCGTTGTGGCGAGGTCGAGTGCGCGCTGGTGGCTGGTCACAGCGTTGTCGTACTGCTTGGTGGCGTAGTAGGTGTCGCCGATGAAGTTGTGGATCTGGCTTTCCTGGTCGAGGTTGCCCATATCGCGGGCCAGGTCGAGTGCCTGGCGGTGGTGTTCGAAGGCAGCCGGGTAGTCCGCCAGGCAGCAGTAGGTGGTGCCGAGGTTGGTGAGCACGGCGGCCTCGCCTTGCCGATCGCTGTTTTCTCGGTTCAGCACAAGGGCTTGCTGGTGGTGGTCCAGTGCTTCGTGGTACTGGCCGAGCCGCTCGTGCAGATTGGCGATGTTGGCGAGCACGACCGCTTGTCCGACGTTGTGGCCAACGGCGTTCAACCGCTCCAGAGCCTCCTCGTACAGCTTGATCGCCTCCAAGCGGTGGCCAGATTCCTCCTCGATCACGCCGAGGTTGCCCAGGGTGTTCGCCAGCGCCTGGATGTTTCCGAGCTCGCGGTGCAGTGAGATGGCGGACCGCAGGGCCGCGGCGGACTCCGTGTTCCGCCCGATCCGCCAGTTGACGACGCCCAGCGTGCCGAGCGCGAACGCCTCGCCCCTGCGGTCGCCGACCCGCCGCGCGAGGTCGACTGCCGCCACGCAGTTGTCGTGAGCTTCGGCGAGCCGGCCGACCCTGCGCAACGCGGTCGCCAGGTTGAACAGGGTTTCCACCTGTCCGGCCGGGTTTCCGTCAGCACGAGCGGCTTCGAGTGCGACGCTGTGGGTGGCCAGCCAGTCGTGCGTGTAACCGCGGATGTTGTAGAACCGGTGCAGCGCCTGCGGGATGCGCCAGGCGTGACCGGGCAGGCCGTGTGCGGTCGCGGTGGCGACCACCTCGGCCAGGTTGAGCCGCTCGGTTTCCAGCCAGGCCATCGCTTGCTGGTAGCCGGCGAGGTGTGGAGTGAGGTCGGTGGGGACCGAGTCGCCGAACTTGCGGCGCGGTGGGTCGACCCGGTCCATCGCGACATCGGCCGTGTTGAGGTACCAGTCGTAGACCCGGTGCCGCGCAACGGCTCTCTCGTTTTCAGGCGCACTACGTGCGGCATACTCCCGCAACAGGTCGTGGCAGGTGTAGCGCCCAGGCCGGTGCTCATCGACCAAATGCTGGTAGACCAAGCGGGACAGCAGATCGCGCGATTCGTCCACTGTGGACCCTGTCGACGCGGCAGCGGCCTCGACGCCGGCGTCCGAGCCCGGCAGCCAGCCGAACGCGTGGAACATCCGGCGTTCGTCGTCGGTGAGCTTGCGGTAGGAGTTGTAGAAGTGCACCTCCACAACGGCCAGCGGATCACCCTCGACGACAAGCCTGCCGAGCCTGTCGTCGGCGAGCTCCTCCGTCTGCTCGCCCAGCGGCCGGTCGTCCAGGTTGGCCGCCGCGATCCGCAACGCCAGCGGCAGACCGCCGCACAGCCGGGCGAGCCGGGCGATCGCCACCGGTTCTGCGGACGCCCTCTCTGCACCGAGCAGCCGGCTGAGCAGGGCGGCGGAATCGCGGTCGGTCAACACGTCGAGCGCGATACGCCGCGCGCCGTCCATCGCGACCAGACCACCGAGCTGGTCACGGCTGGTGACCAGCACGAGGCAACCCGGTTGGCCGGGCAACAACACCCGCACCTGCTCGGCGCTCGCGGCGTTGTCGAGGAACACCAGCACCCGTTTGCCCGCCAAAGCGGTGCGGTACAACGAAGCCATGGCCTCGGCGTCCGGCGGGATCTGCTCGCCCGGCACGCCGAGCGCGAGCAACATGAGCTCCAGCGCCCTGGTCGTGGCCATCGGCCGATCCGGCGCGTAGCCGTTGAGGTTGACGTGCAGCTGCCCGTCGACGAACCGCCGGGCCACCCGGTGCGCCCAATGGGTGGCGAGCGCGGTCTTACCGACACCGGCGGTGCCGCTGATCACGACGATCGTCAGCGCAGTGGCTTCCGCGTCCGACAGCAAGCGGTCCAGCGAACGCAGCGCGTCGGCCCGGCCGGTGAAGTCCGCGACCGCCAACGGCAACTGAGCGGGACCTCCCGGCCTAGCGGGTGACGTGTCCCGATCACCGCGCAACAACGTCATGTGCAATCCACGCAACTGTGGACCGGGATCCACACCCAGCTCCGTGCTGATGTGCTCACGGCAGCGGACGAAGCTTTCCAGCGCCTCAGCTGTCCTGCCGGTCAGGTGCAGGGCACGCATGTACGCCGCCACCAACCGTTCAGCCGCGGGAGATGCGGCGACCGGCTCGGCCAGCCGCCGCACGACATCCTCAGCTCTGCCGAGCTCTGTCACAACCTCCGCCCAATCAGCCAGCACGTCGACGTGCTGCCGCGTCAGCGTCGCCCGTACCTGCGAGGCCCAGCGCGTGTCGAGGTTGTCCAACGGCCTGCCGCGCACGAGGTCCAGCGCCGCGTCGAGCAGCTCTGCCCGGCGCTGCCCTGTGGCCTGCCAGGCCTGCTTGCGCAACCGGTCCCAGCACCACAGGTCGACCGCATCATCGTCGGCCTGCACCTCGTAGCCGCCGCTGCGGCGACGTACGTGCACGCTCGAGTCATGCTGACCAAGGAGGCGTCGGATCCGGGCGACGTAGGCGTACAACGCGGACCTTGCCGCATCGGGTGGCTCACCGCCCCACACCCGGTCGATCAACACCTCGGCCGTCACCGGCCGGTCCGGCGTCACCAGCAACGCAGCCAACACGCATTGCTGCCGGCCGGTGCCCAGGTCCACCGGCCGGTCCCCCGACCAGCCCTCCATCGGTCCCAGCAACACGAACCGCATTCAAATCCCCCCTGCATCGCCCACCAATGGTCCTACACCTCCCGTCCACGCGGAGCATGATGCGAAGGTTGCTCCGGCGCGGGCACGCAAAGAGGGTTCCCACAGGATCTGACCTGTGAGAACCCTCTGGAGACGCGCGCTGTCACTTCGGCAGGGCCACGCTGTGCGCGGTGGACTTAGCTGCGCCGTTTGTGTAGATCGCGTACCACCGCAGGACGTTGTTGCGGTTCCGGAAGATCACGGCAAACCCGTTGCCGTTGACGTTGGTGAAGTTGAAGACGCTCGGGTCGGTGGCGGAGGGGTCCGGGTTGGTGGTCGGTGGGTTGGTGTTGCCACGCAGCAGGCTCCACGGCGTCCAGGTTCCGGCCCCCTGCGTGGTCTCGTCGGTCAGGTAGATCTCGTTGTCCGCCCCACGCGCGAACATCTCGGTCTTGCCGGTGACCGGGCTGATCACCACGGCAGGCGATCCGACGGCCACGAAGTCGCCGACCGACTCCCACGCCGTCGGAAACGTTCCGCTCACCTCCTGCAGCTTGGTGACGAGAGTGCCGTCCGCACTCCGCACGACCACCCGCGCCCGGAAGCCCGGCGTGACGATCACCGCGGGAGAACCGGTGAGCCCGGTGCCGCCGAGGCTCGTCCAGCCCGACAGTGCGCCATCGCGATAGATCGCGGTGAGAAGGGTGCCCGTGGTGTTCAGCGCGAACAGCTGAAGACCGTCGCGAATCGTGACGACTGTGGGAGTTCCCGCCAGGTCGGCGTCGCCCAGGCTGGTCCAGCTCGGCTCTGACGTCAGCTGCCAGAGCCGGCCGTCGCTGTCCACTGCGAACCGGGCGAGCGAGCCGTCGGGGAGCTTGCCCGCCACCGGGGCGGACGACATGGAACCACCCAGCCTCGTCCAGGGTGCCCAGTCGACCGGGTCGCCGTTCGGTGCCTTCTGGCTGGTGAGCGACCAGATCCCGCTGTCGGTGTTCTGGGCCGTGAGCTGCAGCTTGCCGTCGGCGGACTGGGCGAGGCTCGGCTGTCCGGTGAACGCCTCGTTGCCCGACACGGTCGTCCACTGGATCCTGTCGAACTGGTCGATCTGCGTCTGGTGGCCGTGCATCAGCTGGCCGAGGTTGTTGACGTAGGCGTACTCGACAGGGGCGAACTGGGCACCGCTCTCCTTGGCCGGTTGGAACACCGAGACCCGTGAGTTCTGCTCGATCTGCAGCGACGGCAGCGGGTCGGCGAACCACGCCTGCAGGTCCACGTACAGCGTGACGCTGGCGGCGCCGACGTTCTTGATGCGGATCTTGCCCTCGGTTCCGGTCTTGACGATGGCCTGATCCGCGCGTGGGACGCCGGGGCTGTAGTTGGCCAGCGAGGCGTCCGGCTCAGGTTCGCCGAGCGGCCACGCCTTGAGGTAGCCGGGCTTGGACTGGCTGAGCGTGGTCAGGTTGATCGCGGCGCCCGCGATCGACCTGGTCGGCAGGCCGAACCGGCCACCCACCGCAACGTCCACAGTGGAGTTGGCGGCAACGGAGAGGCCGCCGGCCAACCGGCCGGACGCCTTGCGCAGCCCGGCACCGGTGGCGGAGTCGGCGGTGAAGTAGCCCTGGGCGACGAGCTGGAGGTGGATCGGCGCGGCGCCGTTGTTGCGGAAAACCGCCCTGCCGGCACCGTCCAGTTTCACGGCCGCACCGGTCGCGGTCGCGCCAACCGGGTAGTCGAGGACGCTGCTGTTGCTCGGCAGGACGCCGAGCCAGCCCGGTTTGGTCGCGCTGAACACCAGCACGTCCAGGAAGGCCGCGTTGGCGCCTGCCGGGATGACGCCACCGGTGATCTGGACGGTCAGGCTGCCGTTCGCCGGAATCGCCGCTTTCGGTGTCCCGATTCCGAGGTAGGTGTCGAGGATCTTGGTGTGCGTTGCTGGCACGAACCCTCCGCGCCCGGTGCCGCCCGGCACCGACGTGAAGTAGCCGTGCACGTCGATGGTCACGTGGACGTTGCCGGAGTTGTTGTACACGTCGATCTTGCCGGCCGGGCTGACCGGGACGACGGCACTGTTGGACAGTGCGGCGCCGCTGGCCGGAATGTTCACTGTGGACGATGAAGACCGCGGCGTGCCGTCTTCCCATACCTGAAGCCAGGTGCTGGCTGTCGGGAACACCGGCGCGATGTCGGCCAGCACCGCGGTCACGCCGGTGGCCGGAATGCCACCGCTGCCCAGCACGGAGAACACCGTGGTGCTGCCAGGTCCACGCGGACCGGTGACGCCACCGGTTCCTTTGGTCGTGTCGACGACGCGGAACGGTGCCGCCAGCGGCACGTAGTCGCCGCCGATCCCCGCCGCGTCCGCGCGCGCCATTTGCACGTCCGGAACCACCACCAGTGCCGTCAGCATCGCCACCACGAGCAGGAATACCCGTCTCGTCGGAGCGCACACCACCTTGCGACGCATCACTTCCCCCTCACGTTCCTGTTCCAGTTCTCCCTCACGTCCGCCGCAACGGCGCCGGGAAGCTTGTTGATGAGCGGAATCGAGAGCCACAGCGCCGGGCAGACGGATCCCATCACCACGGCGAGCCTCGCGGGCGGGTTCCTGGGCGTGAACTCCTCTGCCAGCCGGTCGGGCGGCCAGAGGGCACTGGTGGCTCCGGCGCCACCGACTTCCCACACCTTCGCGACGACCTTCGCGCCTCCCAGCGCGTAGCCGAGCGGCGTGAACCCGAGCAGCACGCCCAGGACGTCCTCACCGAACTCGTACGGCTCGACATGCGCGCCGCCGAGCGCCGCCGCGCCGTGCAGAACCAGCGCGCCGACCGACAGGACACCACCCAGCGTCCCCACGACCGGGAGCGAGCCGAGCACCCCGGAGGCCGCGCCCGCTCCGTCACCGAGCGCCTTCAGCGTATGTTTCCAGGCCTGGAGCGGATTCCACTGCGCCTTGGCGAGGTTCTGGCCGACGTTGTTCCACATGTCGCCGCAGGCTTTGCCGTCGAGCTCGGCGAGACACTTGAACCCGTTGCGATACATCTGCCCGTACGACGAGTCCCACGCCTCCTGCCACAGGTGCTGCGCGCCCGCCACCACCGTCTGGCCGTACTGCTTCGCCTCGTTGAGGAGGTTCTGCGCGTGTTTGACGTGATCGTCCACGACGTTCCTGACCAGATCGCCGGCCACCTTCGCCGCCTTGGGCGCCAGCCGGATCGCGGCCTTGGTCACCTTGACCGCGATCTTCGGCCCCACGCCGAACCATCCGTCTTCGGCGGCCCCCACGACCCACTTGAAGACCTTCGCGACGATCCTGTCGTGCTGGTCCTTGAGCCTGAGGGCGTGGTAAAGGGCCATCTTCACGGCGTCCTGCACGCGGTCTGCTGCCTTACGGAGATCTGGCGGCAACCAGTCCAGCGGGCTCCAGCGAGGCCCGCCGGTGTCGTGCCAGACCGGGGTGGGGTACGAGCTCGACTCGTGGTTGACCATGTGGCCATCCGGGTCGACATAGTCGAGCGGAGCGCTCGCACCGTAGGCATAACGGTTGGCCAGCACCGCGCCGCCGCCCGTCTGGTGCTCCACGTCGTCGCGGGACTGGAAAGTGCCGGTGCCGCTGTCGTACCAGCGGGCACCCATCGCGACGTCACCGGCCGGATCGGTCCACTCGCCCTGGAACCCGATGTCCACCGGGGTTCCGGTGACCTTTCCGAACGGATCGTAGGTACGGGCGGCGGTCGCGGACTTCGCGTCGGTAGAACCGAACGAACCGATGACGTCACCGTGTTTGTCCGCAATGGACAGTTGTGCGGCCGCGCCGGTGCCGGTGGAGATCAGCTCCTCCCCGGCGTCACGGCTGTAGCGCGCGTCGCCGAACGACACCGGCGCGTCACCGGCCCCCGCATAGCCGAAGCCGGCGCCGTCCCGCGAGTGGATCCGGTCCAGGCCGTCGTATTCGTAGTGCACGGCGTCGCGCACGGTGAGCCGGTCGAAGGCGTCGAACCGCGTCCGCCGGGTTGTCGTGCCGGTGACTTTCGTGTCGAGAGTGCCTCGGGCGCTGTAGGTGTAAGTGGATGTCCCGTCGTTGAGCAGCCGATTGCGTTCGTCGAAGATGGCCGCCTTGCCGCCCGCCGAGATCCGGTTGCCCGCGGCGTCCCACGTGTACTCGGTGGTGGTTCCGCCCGCGGTCCAGGACAGCAGCCGCCCCGCTTGGTCGTAGCGGTAGGTGTTGTTCGTTCCGCCAACGGTCTTGCTGATCAAATGATCTTCGGCGTCGTAGCCGTAGGTCAGCGTGGAGAAAGCTTGTCCGGCCCCGTCGCGCAGCACGTCGCTGGTGAGTCTGCCGAGGTCGTCGTAGCCGGTCGTGCGCACTCGCCCAGCACCGTAGTTCCGCGTGGTCAGCTTGCCCGCGGCGTCGTAGCCGTAGCCGATCACCCCGCCGGTGAGGCCATCGGTGAGCGAGGTCAGCCGGCCGCGGTCGTAGGCGAACCGCGACGTACCCGTGCTGTCGGTCCTGGACGTGACGTTGCCGTCGGCGTCGTACTCGAACCGGGCGGCGCCGGACGGGCCGGCGGCGGTGACCAACTGGCCCCTGTCGTTGTAGGCGAAGGTGTCGTCACCTGCGGGCGTGCTCACCCCGGTCAGCCTGCCGAGCAGGTCGTGGTGCCGAACCCTGCTGGCCGTCGCCTCCTCGGCACCTGAACCGGACTCTTGGGTGAGCAGTCCGGCAGCGTCGTAGTCCCGCTGGCGCACGACGTTGCCGGGCGCCGTGAACCGGACCGGGTTGCCGCCCGCGTCGTAGGACGTCGTCCACGTGCGGTCGGCCGCCTTCGGATAGGCCGCGGTGGCCGGTTCGACCACCGACTCGGCGAGCCGCAGGCTGTTCACCGTGAACGTGGTCGCGTTGCCGCGTCCGTCGGTGTACCGGGTGCGCGCGCCACCGGCGTCGTACCCGTACGAGGTGGTGATCGACGCGGTCGCCGAGACAGGTTCGGTCTGCGAGATCAGCTGGTTGGCGGAGTTGTAGGCGTAGGTGGTCGTGACGCTCGCGGCGGTGGTCGCGCTCGTCTTGTTCCCGGCGGCGTCATAGCCGTAGGACCGGGTGCGGATGGTCGCGCCGTCCGGTTTGAGGTCGGTCTCCGTGATCAGCCGCCCAAGCGAGTCGTAGTCCCTGCGGGCCGTCCGCCCAGCGCCGTCGGTCGATCGAACCTGCCGGCCGGCGTAGTCGTACCCGAACTGCGTTCGGACACCGGTTGGGTCGGTGATCCGCACCGCCGCGCCGGTCACGTCGTACTCGGTCCTGGTCACCGCCCCGGTCGGCGAGGTCGACTCGATCGGGTTGCCCGCGTCGTCATAGCGGTGGGTGCTGATGAACGCGTCAGCTACCGGGAACCGTTCGGCCTTGGTGCTCGTGATCTCGCGGTCCAGGTCGTCGTACGTGGTCTGGACGACCGCGCCGCTCGGGTCCGTCGTGGACAGCGGTTTGCCGGTGCGGGTGTAGGTGTAGTGCCAGACCGCCCGGTCGTCGTTCGTGGCGGCCGGCAGGTCCTTGCTCACCAGCCGGTTCAGCCGGTCGTAGCCGAACCTGGCGGTGCTTCCACGAGAGTCGGTGATCTCGGTCCGGTTGCCCACGCCGTCGTAACGCACCTGTGCCACTGGGGTGATCGGCTGGCCGCCCGGAGGTGTGTAGGACGCCCCGGTGACCGTCACCGGCCTACCGAGCCGGTCGTTGGTGAACCTGGTGACGTTGCCGAGAGGGTCGCGCTGAGCGGTCGGCGCGCCGAACGTGTCGTAACCGGTGGTCGTGACCGGGCGGACGGTCTGCGGGCTGCCGCCGCCGCTTTCGACCGCGACCGGCGCCGTGGTGACGGAGATCTGCCTGCCCAGTTCGTCGTTCGTGTAGTCGGTGGTGAACTCCCTGGGGTCCACAGTGGACGTGAGTAGTCCCCGCTGGTCGTAGCCGAACCGGTTGACCCGGCTGATCCCGCCGCCGGACATCGTTTCGCTGATCTTGCGGCCCGCGGTGTCGTAGCCGGTGTCCGTCACGGTCGAGGTGGTGGCGACCGGCCACGGCACGTTCGACGGCAGGCCGGTCTGCGCGGCCTGGACGACGTTGCCACCCAGGTCGTACTTGAACGCGGTGCTGCGAGCCAGCCCACCCGGATCGACGACCGTCGCCGCGACCTGCCCGGCCACGTTCACGGTGTGCTGAGTGACGCGCGTGCGGTTTCCGGTCCACTGTTTGGTCAGGTGACCGGCGCCGTCGTAGACGTTGTCCTCCATCACGTAGTCCCGCTTCGCCCCCGCTGGGTCGTGGAAGTCGACCAGCGTCTTTCTGCGCAACAGGTCGTCGCCGTAGTAGACGTACTCCACCCGGCGGCCCATGGCGTCGGTACTGCTGGCGATCCGACCGGCGTAGTCGTAGGTGTAGGAGTTGACCACGAGGTAGTCACCGGGATCCGGCTCGCCGGCAACGGGCTGGTAGTCGCGCAGCCGGACCTCGGCGACGGCATTGCGTGCGGTGTAGGCGTAGTCCGTCCGGTTGCCATTTCCGTCCACAACGGATGTCCTGTTGCCGAACAGGTCGTAGCCGTAGCTGGTTTCGCGGCCTTCCGGGTCTACCACCCGCTGCACGCGGTTGTGATCGTCGTACACCGTGGTGGTCGTCCGGGTGGGGTCGCCGCCCAGCAGGTCGGATTCCTCCTGCCGCACTGCGTTCCCGTCGACGTCATAGGTGGTCGTGACGCGCTTCTGGTGCCGCACTCCGGTGATCGCGTCGGTCGTGGCCGGGAAGGTCGTGCTGACCGGGCGCGACATCGCGTCGTAGGTGTACGTGGTGGTCAGGCCGCCTGGATAGCTGTCGGAGATCTGCGTCTCCGTCTTCTTGCGGCCCAGGGAATCGTAGGTGTAGTTCGTGACCAGGCCGGACGGCATGACGGTTGCGCGAGATCACCACTGGCGAAGTAGCTGTAGCGGGTCTCCGCACCCCGAGCGTCCCGATCCGCGGTGACCAGACCGGACGGCGCGGTGCCGCCGCCGACCGCGGGTGTCGTCCCGTCGGTGTAGAAGTGCCGGACCACACCGCGGTCAGGATTGGTCTGGCTGGCGACGTCTCCGATGGACGTGTACGTGTAGCTGGTCAGGAACGAGTTGTCGGTCGCCCCGCTGGACCTGGCGTCACGGAACTCCAGCACCAGTCCGCTGCGGGGATCGAGCGGATCAGCCGAAGCCGGCGGGAAGGTGGAGTACGCGGTCTGGCAGTCGTTCACGGTCCGGCAGGTCGTGCGCTTCGTGATGTTGCCGCGCGCGTCGTACTCCATTTTGACGGCGTCGCCGGTCTCGTTGGTGACGACCTTCGGCAGGCCGCGATCGTCGTAGGTGAACGACCGGATCGCGATGCCCTCGAGGGAATGCCGGACGAACACCGGTCCACCCGAGCTGTCCGGGATGATCGTGCAGAACTTCGGATCGGCGGGGTCCGCCGCCGGACAGCTGGGCACCTGCTCGTCCGGCGGTCCGGTCGGCTCGCCGGGGCGGTCCTCGCCACGCACCTCCAGCCCGGCCGGAACTCCCTGCCGCAGCAGCCATCCCGCGAGCGCGTCGTACTCGAACAGCGACGACCGGTGGCCCGGATCCCGCACCTCGACACTGCGCCGCAGGTCGCTTTCGGAGCCGTACACCGCGGGCGCCCCGATCTGCCAGGCACCGCCGTTGTCGTCTACGTACTCCTTGATCCGGCCGGACTTGCCGTCGTACTTCGCCTCGGCGGCCACCTTCCCGCTGGGCATGGTGATCTTGGCCAGCTGGTCGGCCGCGCTCGTGCCCCACTGGAAGTGAGCCGCGACCGCGCCCGCGCCGAGCGGGTGGTGATACACCGCGACCTCGTCGATCACGCCGCTGAACGAACGCTGAGCGTTACTGCCCCAGCCCGGCCACGAGGCCGGGCTGGTCGCGTACGCCGCGCCGATCTGGTTGTAGGTAAGCGCGGTGTGGTCGATGTTCTGGTTGTCCGCCGACGCCGACTTCACCCCGTCCAGGTACAGCGTGGTGGTGCCGCCCGTGCTGGACAGCACAACGTGGTGCCACTTGCCGTCGTTGACCGTCCTGGTGGACGCGACGGGAGCAGTCTTCCCCGTCGCGAACTGGCCGTGCAGCAACCCGTCGGTGCCCTGGTAGAGCACAGGTACGCCGGTGGTGGCCGCGTTCGGGAACGCCTTGTCCTGGTAGCCGATCAACGGACCACCGGTGCCGAGCGGGTTCGCTTTGAACCACATCTCGACCGCCAGATCCCGGCTCTTCTTCAGCGTCCCGGCGGGGATGTCCACATAGGAGTCGTTGCTGAAGGTGGCGGCGGTGTTGTCCGAACCGGCGAGCGACCCGGCCGTGCCGAGCTGGACGTTGTGGTACTTGCCCGCGTCCTTGCCGAGCTTGACCGCGACGTCGCTGGCCGCCGCCGTGCCGCTGCTTTCACCGAGACGCCAGTAGGACTCCGGGTTGGAGTCGAGCGCGGCGCCGCGGTAATAGGACGACGCGGCGTAGTCGTAGGTGACGCAGGCGCTGTCCGGACCGCAGACCTTGCTGAGCTTGTCGCCCGCGTAGCTGTAGTTCCACGCGCCCGCGTCAGTGGTGACGGTGCTGATGTGCGCGCCGGACCAGGCGAACCGCAGACTGCGTCCGCTGGCCTGAGCCGTCGCCGACACCAGCTTGCCGTCACCTGTGTTGTAGGTCAGCACGGTCGACCGGTTGGCGGCGTCGATGATCCGGGCCAGCCGCCCGTTCAGCGAGAACTGGTAGACCGAGCCGCTCTGGTCGCGCAGCTGCCATGCCGCACCGCTCTGGGTGAGGCGGGCCATCCGCTCGCTCGGCGCGACGTAGCTGCCGTCCGGGTTGCGGCCGTAGCGCACCTCCTGACCGTCCGGATAGGTGACGATCACGTTGCCCGTTCCGTCGTCATCCGAGCGGATCCGCATGTCGTAGCGTGACGTCCAGCCTGCGCCGAACAGCGTGTCCCTGCGCGGATCCAAGCTGTTGTAGCTGCGCACCACGGTCAGCTCGGGGCCGACCGACACGACCGGCGCGTCGGTCGCCACGCTCGTGAAGTTGCCGCTTTGGGGGTCGTACTCCTGGTCCCGCGCGGCGTGTGGCGCGTTGGCGATGCGGGAGGTCAGCTCCGGCTGCGGGACGTCGGCGAGCAGCGTCAACCTGGGAGTCTCGACCTCGCTGGCGGTGTCTTTCACCCAGGCTCGCCAGAGATATCGCTTACCCCACTGCATCCGTCCGCTTGGGACTGTCCAGGCGGGACTGTTCTGGTACGCGGTGGTCTGACAGCCGACCGGGTTGCCGTCGGAGTCTCGTTCGCAGAATTCGAACTTGTAGGTGAGCCGGCTGCCCGGTGGGGCGTCGATGTCGGCGGCGCCCGCCCACAGCTGGGGTGTCAGCGTCGGTGTCCGGTAACCGTTGAGCGGGAAGATCCCGGTGATCACCGGCGGTACGTCGGGCACCTCCAGCACCAGCCGAATCGGTGCGACCAGCTGGTCGGTGAACACGACTCCGCCGTTGCGCACCATGGTGAAGTCGAGGAAGTACTTGCCGGGCGGCAGTGCCCGGATCGTCGCGGTGAGCGTGGTCTTGGCGTTGCGTGGGACAGTTCCGGCCAGATCCGCCGCGCGCTGCTGCGTGACCGACGCGCCAGTCACCGCGTTGTAGGCGCGATAGGCCAGGTAGTAGGTGCCCTGCGGCCAGTCCTCCGCGCTCAGGTTGGTCACGTCGACCTGCAGCTTGCCCGCCTGGTTCTGCAGCACGGGCGGGTCGGGCACCGGGTTGGCGATCTCATAGGACGCGTTGTACGGACTGTGCGTGACGTACAACGTGGGTGGCACTGCACTTCCGGTGCCCATGAACTTCTTCCACGCCGAAGAGTCCGAGTCGTTGGCTCGCAGAGAGATACCGTTGTTGGGGCCACCGTTCGCCCAGCCCTGCACCATGTTCCGGCCACCGGCGCCGAGGTTGACCAGCTCGGCACCCGGTGGGCAACCGGGACCGCCGTGGGCGAACGAGGGACTGGCCATGGCAGGACCGACCGACGGACCTGGATACACGTAGCCGGTACCGGGTGTCCATGCCTGTGTCACCGGATGGATCGTCACGGTGCGGGGACTGCAGGACGGTGCCCCCGTGTTGGCGAGCTCCAGCTGGGCTCCGTACACGGTGTGGAAGCGCAGTTTCGACGTCAGGCCGCCGAACTTCAGGTACGCCGCGGTGCCGGTGTTGTTGTACCGACCGGCGATCAACTCGCTGGGACTCGGTGTCGAACCGCCGCCGGTGACGTTCATTGAGCTGTCCACGGCGGCCGAGGCCACCGGGATCTCCATGGTCGGGTCGACCGCCACCGGGAAGCGCCTGCCCAGTTCGAGCAGCCAGCGATCGTCGACCTTCACCCGCAACGTCGTGCCGGTCAGCTCGTAGGTCACGGGTGCCGTCGCTCCCCCGGCATCCACCATGATGCCGGCAGGGATGATCGCGCGCACCCGGCCGCTCGCGTCGCGCAAGACCACGTCAGTGCCCGACATCGCGGCGGAAAGACCAGTCAGCCGCAACGGGAAGTCGAAGCTGCGTCCGGTGCCGGGGCCGCGCAGGACCAGCGTTTCCTTGACCGTGCCGCCGCCACGGGCTTCCACCCGCACGTCGATGCCCGGCCACGCGGCCGGGTAGGTGATCGTGTTCCCGGCGACGACGCCAGTGGCCGCCGAGGCGCCGGCGAACCGGTAGCCGACGGAGTGCTCAGCGTCGATCACCAGCCGGGCCACCTCGGGCGCGTCGGCGGTGCGGGCGAATCGGGTCTCGCTGGCGTCCGCGGTAGTCCGCCAGCCGTTCTCGGCCGCGACCAGCTTGGTGTCGATCGGCGCCCACTTACCGTCCGGCAACCGGTAGTTGACTCGTTCAGTCGAGTATTGCGTGGTGAGGGTGCCGTCGACATTGCTGTAGGTGCGTTCGTGCTCGCCGCGGTCGTCCGGTCTCTCCTTGCTGGTCGCCTTGTCAAAGCCGCGCACCTCAGCAACGGGCGCCGCCTCGACCTTGGCCACGTCGCCGAGCTCCTTGGCCTGCATGGCCCGCACGTCCTGCGGATAGCGGCCGCGCAACGACGGCGGCAGGGTCTTGTTCCCCTGCGTTCCGTGGCCGCGTTCGTTTCCGGCGCTACCCCACAGTTGGACCGGCATGGCATGTGGCCGATGCGCGCCGCCCCCCAGCAATTCCAGTGGCGCTGCGGAGGTCACGTCGAGCGTGATCACCAGAGCAACTGCCACGGTCGAAAGCAAGCGCGACCAGGATGACCCGGACATCACGCATCCCCTCCCCAATGAGCGCGTTTCCGCACGTCAAGGCAAAGCTAGGAACGAAACCTTGCAAATTCCTTGCACGCAGAAGATCCGGCATTCCGAGCACACGTGCGCGCTCAGAATCGGCCGCTGCCGAGGTGAGTGAACACATCGGGCCGACAGGCCGCGACGCGCCAGCGCTGCTGCCAGCCTGGGCTGCGTGAGTGATCCGGTGTACGACCGAACTCCTGATCACTCACGGCCCAGCGTTTCAGCAGTTGCGAACGGGGTTGCTGAAAAGAAGATTTGCCGCGGGAACGTACCCCCATTGGTATGGGTAGTTGTGCGACTTCACCACGGCCCAGGGGCCTCCCTGCCCGCCGGTGACGCAGTACGCCTTCGTGGCCTGGTATCCGTACAGGGTGCCGCAGGACGAGGCGGAAAAGCGCGGTCCCGATCGCACAGTCATATTCGCCACGGTCGGGTAGACCGTGGCGTTCTCGGGTTTGGACGCGTAGCAACCCTCGAAGACGTGAACAAGCGGGCCCGTCTGAGTGCTGGCCTGACTGACACCAGGAACGCCGGCCAGGAGTGCAGCCGTCGCCACCACGATGACTGTCCGCGTGGAATATTTGCGCACAGCATTGTTCATGTCGATCAACTTCCTGAAGCTGTTGAACACCACCGATTACAAGCTGATCGGGATCATGTACATCAACTCCCACCTCGAACGGCCCGGCGCTGATCAGGTCGCGGACTCGATTGGGGACCGGCAGGGCACGCTGTGGCTGAGCCCCGACGAGTTCGCCGAGATGATCGGCGAGCTGCGACAGGTATTTGGTGCAAATGCGGGGCAACGAACCTGCGCCGGGTCGGCGGCACCGTTGATACCTGAGCAGGTGCGAAATTACCTCCGGGACGTGGAAGAGCACCTGACCACCGTCTCGGAACGGATCACGCGTTTCGACGAGCTGTTCACCGCGCTGCTGAGCGCCACCGTCGCCAAGGTGAGCCGGACCTGGCCAGGTACCGGCATCTCGTTGCTACGGCCTCGCCGCCAACCGAATCTTCACCGGTCGACGCCAACCACTGCCGGAGAGCCACAATTCGTTGCGCGCACCGGAAATCGACGCGATACCACTGATCAGGTTTCGCTCCGCGGCTGTCGCTCCGGCCATCGCCGGGGCGAGGTCAGCCACTGCGGTCACGGCACGCTCTTCAAGGTCAACACGCAGCAGCCAACTGGTGTCCACGAGATTCGCCCACACTTGACGCCTTTCACCGTCGCGCACGCACTCCAGTTCGCCAAGGCGCCTGCTCGACCACCACCCGCCGGCAACCTCGATCACCTCCTTCTCGGCGAAGGTGTCTGCATCTCGCAACACGAGGCGCATAGACCCTTCGCTTTGCACCAGCTGAGTTCCGTCATCGCACAGTCCCCAGCCTTCGCCTCGATACGACACCTGGCGCTGCTCGACCAAAGTGGACAGGTCTCGAGCGATCGCGACGTTGCCCTTCAGGGTCAGCTGCCACACGATGCCTGGCTGGCCCGGACGCACGCTGACAGCGACCCCCGACATCGTGCGGCCAGGCTGGTCTATCAGCTGGATCCGTTCAACACCGCTGGTCGTGTCGATCCCACGGATCCCTCCGCCCTGAGATGTGTTGGTGCTCTCCAGAAGTAGGGCACCTTCGCCGTTTTCGAGGCCCATGCCCTTGTTGTCGCCGCCCGTCAACTGCCCGACGACCGCGGCGGCGAAGGTCTCTACCTTCACTACTCGGGATGAAGCGGCGTTGGTCGACGTCGTACGAGCAGGCGGAGACAGACCTCGCCCCGGATGGGCCTTCTCTGCACAAGTGCACGCAATCAACAGGACCGCAGCCGCAACGATCAGAGCGGCGATGCGTGCGAGGCCCCATTTGCGACCGGCAAAGGGACTCGCTGTAAGCCTGCGTCGGCGCAACATTCGAACTCCTACACCCGAACGGATCCGAAATTCCCGCACAGCAGAACTTCACACCGCAGCCGCCCAAACAACCTCGAAGCGTCTATCGATGCGACCTAGCGCCGCGCGGCTCAGGTCCACTGCCCATCTGCTGCACCTACCGACGTTCACACGAACGCATGGATCTGTCGTCGATCTAGCAGCCAAGACGTGCAAAACACGTAGTTCCCCACCTCAGTGGCACGGCGTGTCCGATCCACGCCACGGCTAGCCAGCAGGCATTCTTCCAGCTCGCAGAAACTCGGTTTACCAGTCAGCGGCAAACCAAATTCCATTGACTAAAATAATCGCGATTCTGCAGCACAATTGGTGTAGCCTGAGGTCATCTCTCCTCCCCCACGTGCACGACGACACCTCGTCGAGTCCATGCCTTGGCGCATCTACTCGCCGATTCGCACTAAAGGGGGATTTCATCGTGTTCACACGCGTCGAGCGACTTAGCGCATTTGCCGGACACGTCGCCGCACACGCTGCTCGGCAGATCTGGTCTGAACGTCTGCGCACTGCCGGCGGGCCATACCGAGGCGCCCGGTGCACCTCCAGCGGCCTGCTCGTGCCAGCCAGCATGTCTTCGGAACACCTGACTCGCGAACTGGTCTCGCTGCATCGCCCCGGAGACGCAGTACTCGGCGAGACGCCAGCCGCGTCCGGCCAAATCACGTGGATCATCGACCCGCTCAACGGTGTCGACAACTACGTCAGCGGTTTGCCCGGCTACGCGGTGTCCGTCGCTGCTGCGGTGGACGACGTCGTCCTGGCGGCCGCGGTTGCTGAACCACACAGCCGGCGGCTCTGGATGGCGGGACTGGGGCAAGGCGCTCACCTGCGCGACCCCTCTATCTCCACGGACTGGCTCGAGATCCGCGTTGGATCGACACAGCTCTTGGAAGATGCGCTGATCAGCACCGGATTCTCGGCGGTCGCAGCGATCCGTGCGGATCAGGCTGAGCTGGTGACGAGGCTTCTACCTCAGGTGGCCGGCCTTCGATGCGGGGGCGCACCCGCTCTGGAGCTCTGCCACGTCGCTGCGGGTTGGCTGACGGCCTACGTCGAGCACGACATAGGCCTGAGGGCGTCCGCTGCGGGCCTTCTCATCGCGCACGAAGCGGGTGCAACCGCTGTCTCTTATACACATCTCCAGGCCAACGTCAGCTCCGTGCGTCGATCCAGCCAACCCCCGCCTCCCAGGTCCCCGCTCATCAGCCCACCAAGCCGCACGGCCTGAAACCGAAGGGGCGCAAGCAATGTCAAGGAGAGCAATCGACGAATGCCCCCGGTTCAACCCCGAGGCATTCCACGCCGTGCGCAAGGCTCGGATGAGCCGCCAGAGCCTCGGCCGCCAGACCAACCTGTCGCAGCAGACCGTCGTGCGGTGGGAAACCGGCGTGAGCACACCGTCGGCGCGCAACCTACGCGCCGCCGCACTGGTTCTGCAGGTGAGACCTGCAGACCTGCTCTACCCGCCCAGTGGCGAACCTTCGCTTGCCGATCTGCGTATGAACCATGCACTCACCACCGCTGAGCTAGCGGTGCGCAGCGCCAACAACGTCGGTCGGCTGCAGTTCTGGGAGCTCACGGGCCGCCTCGGCAGAGCAGACGAATCACCGCCAATGCTTTCTGCGTTCCTGGGTCTGGCCACCGACACCATCGACCGATATCTCCTCACGGGCCAGGTGCCTCGGACGATCACCCGTCGCCTGGCGCATGCAGTGCACGTCGAGCCACTGGAGGTTCAGGCCGCCTTCGACCGCACCGCAGCCCTGTACGAGGCTGTGCACCATGAACTCCGGAGCGCAGCATGATCTGCCGCTCCTCGAGCTGATATAGCCAATCACATACCGCGCAGATCGCCGGCGAGGGTCTCCGAACCGGCAATCAGTCATGCAGAAAAACCTCCGGGGACCAGCACTAACCAATATTCACGCTATTCGTTGACTCCAATGCAATAGCGAGCTTCTCTTAGTTCACATAGCGAAGGCGCATCAGGCCGCAGAACCGAGCCGCTGACGCTTCCACCGATTGAAATCTGGAGAGGCTAACTATGACTCGCATGTTCATCAGCCGATTCACGGGCGTTGTCGCCATTGCCGCTACCCTGGTCGAAATCGGTGTGGTCAACGCTCAGGCCGCAGCCAACGAGCCCGCACCACGTCCCGCCGCCTCCACAAAGGACTGCGCGGGTTACCCGTTCTCGACCGGCGACTGGGTCAACATCCGAGCGACGCTGCCGGATTGTTCTCGCCGTAGGAATCAACACCTGCTCCGGACAGGGCTTCGCGGAACGCAGCACCTGCATCGCTGTTGGGGTCCACGAAGGCGAACAGCCGGAACAGGACGAACGGGCAGCACAAAGAGATGATCAGCACGCCGATGCCCGCGAGCAGTCCTGACAACCCCTTCGATCCACCGGAGATCGCGATTCCCAGCACCAGAGTCATCGCCAGCACGGCCTTCATCGAGACGCACACCATCAGCCACCGGCACGTCCGCCAGAACCACGAGGCCGTGATCCCGGACAGCAGCCCCGCCGCTGAGATCGGCACGGTCGCGACCATGACGTAGACAGCCGCTTCGCGGAACAGCATCTCCAGCACGTAGCCGATTCCAGCCGGAATCACCCCGATCAACGCTGCGATACCGAGGACGGTGGCGTTCACCCCGTCGCCGGCCGCATCGAGGAATCCGGTCGCCTTGAGTGCGTCCGTGAAGTTCTCCGCCCGCAGTCCATACTTCAAGATCCCAGAAGTGAGCCCGTCGACCCCGGCCAAGAACGCCGCGACGATTCCGACAGTCAGGGCGAGCGCAACGCCGTACTGCACGGGTCCTCCCACCAGACGTAGGAAGCCCCGACCGCCTCGCAACGTCGTGGCGATCAGCTGCCAGAAGAACAAGCCGAGCGCCAGGACGCCGCTAATCCACAGCATCATCGGCCACAGGATCGAGATTGGCCCGCTGCGAGTGTCCACTGTGAACACCGAGAACTTGTCCGCCAAGCCGAACGCAGCCGCCAGGACGAACAGGGATGCCCGCCACAGAGCCAGCATCGCGGCCTCGAACCCGGTGACGATCATGTCCCGGACCGACCCGCCGAGTGCGTTGCCGATGTCGTCGAAGGGCCACATCTCTAACTCAGCTCCCGATAGCCGGCTTTCACCATGTCCGCGCTGCCCGGCCACGCGCAGGGCGCTGCCGCAGCCAGCGCGCCGGAAGCGATGCGCCACTCGGTGCCGGACCAGCGCATTGCCTGGCAGTCGCCGACTCCCGCCGCCGCGACTTCGCCGTTGAACCCGATCGACAACTGCCCCAGCACGCACACCACCACGTAGTGGCTGGCGGGGACTGCGCCTTTCACCTGGCCGTGGGTGACGAGATAGCTCGCGGTAAGACCAGCAACAGAGCCTGTCGCGGGCAGTTGTGCGCGCGAACGCATGGAACGCAGCAGTGCCGCCAGCCCCGTCGAACCGGGGTCCGGTGCACCGGGTTCAGAGAGCTCGCGGTAGCCACGGGCGTAAACCTGCGGGTCGGCCGACGCCAGCGCTGTCTCGTTGAGCGCCTTCAGCTGCCCGAGCGCACCTTCCGGTGTGTCGGGAAAGCCGCCGGGTATCCAGCGGTTCACGGAGATCGTTGGCCTCGCGATCGCGAGAACGGGTCCGGCAGAACCGGCCGTCATGGCCTGGGGTTGAGCCGCCTGGGCAGGCAGCTGCAACATGGGTGCCACCGCCAACAGGTTTTCGTCCTGGGTCGGGGTGCCACTTCCCGTGACGATCTCCAAAGTCGGTGCGGGAAAGTTCGTAGGTGGGCTGGGCGGTTTCGTGGCGTAGTGCGCACCCACGACCGCTGCAACGGCACCCAGCAACACGATCGCGACAACGACGATGCTGCCCAGCCGGAGCCCAGCCCGCACGCGGCGACCGGCGCCAAGCGGGTTCGCGGCCATCACTTGACGCTCGCGAAGTGGTCGATGATCTGCCAACCGATCCCGTAGAGCAGCCCACCGGCGATGGCGCACAACATCATCACCAGGCCGATCCGGCCAGCCCGGTGGTGATCCACCCAGCGACCGCCCGCCCACACGATCAGGCCGGCGAAGAACCCCAGCACCAGGGCCATCCCGGCGCCCCACTTCGCATTGCCGACGACCTCGACGATCACCTCGCTGCCCGGCGGGGCGACCGGTGTCGGGTTCGGGATGTCGGCCAACATCGTGGTGATGTACGTGATCATGGCCGTTCCTTCGTGCCCTGCCACCCACGCGCGGTGTGCGGGAGAAGTCCCCATCGGCTCAGCAACGGTGTGATCGCCTGCCGCAACCGAAGCGGTGTGACCGCGGCAGTGATACCCGCCGCGGCGAGCTCGGGGTCGTGTGGCACAAACACCGCGCTCTCGAGTAGCGCACACATTCGACGACCAGCAGCTCCAGCGACACCTGTGGGCCAGCGCTTAGCGCCCATCACGACCAGCTGGACAGGTGGGCTGACCGCACCCGTGGCCACCCAATGGTCGAGGCGGGCGAGCACCTGCTCGGCGTGCAGCAGCGACGGACGGCTCGGTCGCACCACTAGCACTGGCAATGGCGTGGGTGTGCCCCGCCGCAACCACGCCCCTGCGCCGAGCATCGGGTGCGCCGCCACCCGCCAAGGATCGTGACCGAGATCGACGACTGTGACCTCCGGGCGTGGACCCTGCGGAAGCCAGAACCGCGGTGGCGGCACCATGCCCGGAGCAATGATCGGCAGAGCTGTTTCGAGACGCGCCACCAGTGCACGAGCTCGCCAGGAAAAGCGAATGTGGACTTGTGGGTGAGGCTTGGTCAGCCACGGACCGTTCGAGCGCGCGGCGATGGCCAACCCTGACCGCGATGGATCAGCCGGATCGATCACAAGCACGTTGCGGTGCGCGAGCTGCAGCACATCGGCCAGCAAGGCGGTGCACACCGACGCACCGGTGCCTGGTGATCCGGCCAGCACCGGAATCACCACACCAAATCCGTTCCAGTCGACCGGGCGGGCCGCATCTGGCGGCAAGCCCTGACGTTGGATCACGGCGGCAGCGGCTGCCACATCGACCGCAGCGGCGCGTGCCGATCCGCTGGCATCGAGGCGACGAACTCCGTCCGAGGGATGCGCAACGCCGTCCCCTGCCTCGATTGCGGCCGCGAGCATGCCAGCATCGACTGCAGTGTCGACATCGGCAGCCTGAAGTCCTCGCCACGTACGCCGGGCGACCAGCGCGAGCTCGTTCTCGAGGACCCGAACGCCCTCAGGCTCGCTCGGCGTGCTGGCCGTCCCGGCGAGTGGCATCGGCGGTTTCCATGGGGGCGCAGTGGAACTCACCGGTGTCGAAGACCCACTCGCGGCGGGAGTGGTTTCGGTGCCTGCTGGCGGAGCGCACGACCGCGGGCGGAATGGTCCGGCCGCGTGCGGCACCGAACCTGCGAAATCCCGCGACGGACTTTGCCGTCCGCCACTGATCCTCGACTCGATACCGATGCGACCAGGCACTGGATTGCGTGACACGTCCACCGAACTGTTCACGGCGTTGCACGCCGACAATTCCCGGCTGACAGCAACCATCATTGCCCCTTTCAATCAGGTCGCGCAAGGCCGCGCTCACACAGCCATCAGCGGGATACTGCACCTCACAGCACCTGATGTGGCGTTATCAACTTCAAGCGGCCCGCCTTCTTCGAGCCAGCGGAACTTCCTCCATCCAGCCAAACCGCACACCCGGCCAGGCTCACTAAGCTTCATCTCCGAGAGTATTTCGAAGCGCCAAAACGTCAATCATTGCAAGCATTACCGTGCACGTGACTCGTACCCGCAAGTTCCACCACTGGTTCCAGTCACCGAAAGTGAGCAGAATTCGAACCTAACTCTTCTAGTGAGCGAAAGTGGCGTCATCGAGAGACGTGTCTGCGACTGCCGCGATCCAGACCGCTCGCGACGAGTTACCGTCCGGGCTTTGGATCTGCTGCACTGATTCGCAGTCAGCACAGAATCTGAGATACGATTCAGTTGACACTGAAGCCACTGTGCATACAGGGATTGGGCAGGATCATGATTTTTGCCCCGTGGTCGCCCTGTTCAGTGGTTGGTGAGCCCGAGAGCTTCACTCCGCCCCAGACACCTTCAGCGACTGATCAACATGTTCATGTCGATCGCGCACGGCAGACCCTCCATTGGGGTGTCTCCCTGTAACACCTCTCCCTTGGAGCTTTTCCAAGCAGTACCAAGGAAGTCGCAGAGCGTGCGCCGTGCGCACCAGGGCGAGAGGATCACGTGTCTAAACAGCTTGACCATCTGCCGACGCTCGACGGCAGCGACCAGGCACTGCGTACCGACCTGAGCGAGGCCGACCGGAAGTTCCGGCAGTGGATGCGGGCGAACCTCAGCCACGCAGCAGACCACTTCGGACTCACCGTCGTCGGACACGCTCGACTCGGATGGTTCGATCGGTCGATCAGCGCACGCGTGCAAGCAGCTGATCGGCAACTCTGGCTTCGCGTGGTGTCCGAGGAGAAGCAGTGGACCGACGGTGACTTTTGGACCGGGAACTTCGACGCCAACGCGTTCGCCACCCTGTCCAAGCCGCGGGTGCTCGACGTGTACGAGTGGGAGGAATGGCGGCAGCAGCGTGCCGAGTTGATGACCTTGGCTCCAGGTTCAACCTGCTCCCCCACCGACGTGTTGAACCAGGCCGTTGACCTTCCCGACGAGTGGTGGACGCGGCTCCGCAGAACGATCCAGACGGTCGCGGCGACACCTACCGACCGCATCAACGCCGATCAGGCACTGGTCACCGGCAGGATCCAGCAACACTTCGGGAACTCGGTGAGCCCTGTCGTCCGCCAATGGGAAACCGTGCACGGCGATCTGCACTGGGCGAACCTGATGGGACCGGACTTCAGCTTGCTGGACTGGGAGTCGTGGGGCCGCGGTCCAGTTGGGACAGACCCGGCCACACTGCTCTGCTACAGCCTTCTCGTACCGGAAACGGCCGATCGGGTGCGGAACACCTTCGCCCACGTACTCGACACCGACGCCGGACGGCTCGCCCAGCTCTATGCCGCTGCCCGACTGCTCCACTGGATCGACAAGGGCGGTCACCCGGACCTCGCCGCACCACTGAGGAAGCTCGTCGAAACCTTCTAAACCGACATCAGACTGCCTCTTCGAGCGGCCAGGGCGTCTCCGCGAGACGAGCAATGAGGGCCTTCGACTCCTCTGAGTCCAAACTGGACTCTGACAGCGCACGTACTGTCGCGGCGTAGCAATCCAAAGAGTGCTCGTCCTCGATGAACGCCGTGGAGTTCTCGTACTCCACGCACACGACGGGCTCGTACTTGTCAAAGGTCAGCTGGGTGAATGGCCTGTCCATACCGACGTGTGCGCCGATCTTCGTCGGCACGATTCGGATGACGATCTTCGACCACGCCGCCCTCTGCAACAGGTGATGGAGTTGCTCCCCGCGAACGTCACGTCCACCAACCGGAAGGAACAGCGCAAGTTCATGGATGTAGAACGTGCAGGTCAGTTCGCTACGGCGGAGTTGTTCCTGCATCTTCAGCTGCGCCTCGACGCGTGCTGCTACCTCATGCTGGGGGATGTTGGGCGAAGCCGACATGACCGCGCGCATGTACGCAGGCGTCTGCAGCAGCTCCGGCAACGCGAGGCACCGCCAGCTGACCAGCGTCGTGGCCGCGGCGATGTTCTCCACGAGGGTGTGGTGGTGAACAGGTGGACAAGTTCCGTGCACTTGCAACCAGTCCTTGACATGCGCAACCGGGAGCAGCGACAGAAGGCGATCGCATTCAGTGGGCTCTACCCCACAGACGCCCAGCAACAGACCCAGCTCGACAGCACTGACGCCACCCTTGCCGTTGAGCAGCATCGAAAGCTTTGACGGGTCCCAGTCGAGCCGCTCTGCGAGCGCGAGTGACGAGCTGAAGCCTGTTTGCGCGATGGCCGTTCTAAGCGCATTGCCGAGCTCACGGCCTCGTACGGTGGAAGATCGTTTCGGCATCGCGCGCCTTTTCCTTGCTGTAGCGGGACATCTGTCCTGCCGGACGGAAGCAGCCAACCTTGGATGTGCTAGTTCGCACCAGCTCACGAAGCTCGCATCGATCCAGCACGGATCCCACATCCGTAGGCCTTTATCTGCGAAGACCCGCTGACGACCGACGGGTTCACGATCGGGTGGTTGCCCCGACGGAGAACGCTGTGACTGTGCTGGCTAGTGTGCCGCGGGTGACCACATCGGAGTCTGCGGACAAGGTGTTGCCTGTCGAGCAGTACGTGGCCGGGTTGGCCCGCAAGCGCATGGCCGCCGGGGTGCTGTTTCGCGACAAGGCGGGCAGGGTGCTGTTGCTCGAGCCGTCTTACAAGCCGAACTGGGAAATTCCGGGCGGCGCGGTGGAAGCGGACGAGTCGCCGTGGGCGACGGCGACCCGTGAGCTCGCCGAGGAGTTGGGATGGGAACGGCCGCTGGGCCAGCTGCTCGTGGTGGATTACGTGCGGCCACAGGACTCACGCCCTGAGGGTGTCGTGTTCGTCTTCGATGGCGGTGTGCTTGACGAGACCGATCTGGTCGGCATGGTATTCACGGACGGCGAGATCCTCTCCGCCGGCTTCCACAGCCTGGACGAAGCCCGGAGCAAGGTGAAGCCACTACTGGCCGACCGACTGGTTGTCGCGTTGCAGGCCGCCGAGCAAGGCGTGACAGCGTTGTGCGAGCAGGGACAGCGAGTCGCTTAGTCGGGCTCACCGTCCCTGCCCCTCCGATCAGGCGGTCAGCGCGACCGGGTTCGGTTGATCTCGCTGTGCCGGAACTGAGGTCAAACCGCTTGTGGTGTCCTTTGTGGTCGTGTGCTGCTTGCCCGCTGTCCGGTACAGACTGTCGTGGATGCCGTCGGCGTAGAGCAGTCCGCTCAGGTCCCGGCGGATCTTGGCGGTCTGGCAGTCGGCCCGGAACCCGGACGCGCCGAGCAGAAGCGCGAGTTCCGCAGTGGCGGAATTGGCAGTGTCGATGCCATGAGCCTTCGTCGCCGCGCCCCACAGTTCCGCGTCAGTGTGTCCGCCTTCCGCAAGCTGGGCGGCCACTACCGCGCCCAGTAGCGCGGTCGCGAGCTGGACGTGTGTGCGGCCGAGGGTGATCAGCGCTGAGTCACGTAGTCGGCGGAGGTCACCGGTGGCCTTCCGGTTGGAGAGCCGGGCGGTCACGGTGTCGAAGACCGCAGCCGCCCCGCCGAGCGCTGTGGCGGTGACCAGCGGTCGATAGCTGGCGAAGTGCTCGCGCAGCAGTGCCATTCCGTCCCCATGCAGGACGTCTTCTGGTCGGACCTTCACCCCGTCGAGGTCCAGGACGCCCCAGGACCAGCCGGCCAGTCCGGTCGGCGGAATCGGCTGGGGGGGCAGGCCCCGCTCGTTGG
>NZ_JYJG01000284.1 GCF_000955955.1 Lentzea aerocolonigenes | reverse complement strand
GGCCCGGCTCGTTGGCGTCAATTGCGGCGGCGACGAGCCGGCCGTCCGGGGCTCGGAAGAACAGCACGAACACGGCGGCTTCAGTCAGGCGGCTGATCCAGGTCTTCCGGCCGGTCACCGTCCATGTTCCGCCCGATCCTGCGACCGCACAGGTGTGGGTCTCCGCCGGACGGGAGCCGCCGTGAGGCTCGGTGACCGCGATCCCTGCCAAGTCGCCCGCCAGCAGCCGCAGTATCCAACGTTGCCGGGCCTGTGGACTGCCGTGCCGAGCGATGAGCCTGCCGTGACCGAGTCCGGTGGTGTCGCGCAGGTCGATGTCGCAGTATCCGCACACGAACTGCGTCAGCACTTGAAGCAGGTCCGGATCAGCGGTCGTGTCGACCTCGCGGGCCAAGTCCTGCCGGATCAACCGCAGGCGGCGGCTGCGCTCTGCACCAGCCGGGAGGTCCGGCCCCACCGGATGCCGCATCAGCGCGTGGTCCAACCTCTCCGCAACGACAGTCAGCCTCGTCCAGTCGATCCGGCCGCCGGGGTCGAGGACAGGCTGCAGCGGCCGCAGCCAGGTCGTGATCGCCCCGGCCGCCGTAGTTCCGCCGTCAGGCATCGTTGGTTTCACCGGGCCTCTCCCTGCACGCGGGCCGGATGGCCGTAAGCCAGCGCTCCCGGTGGCACATCGCGAGTGATCACGGAACCTGCCCCGACCAGGGCGCGCTCACCGACCACCACACCTGCCAGCACGACGCAGCCGCTGCCGACCTTGGCTCCGGTGTCAAACCTCGGTGCCGCGAGGGTGGGCTCGCGGTCTGGATCCCGCCACGTCAGGGTCTTGTCGTTGATCGTGCGCACGCCGGCCCCCAGAAACACCCGGTCGGCAAGCACGGTCGAGCTCGTGATGTGCGAGCCAGGTGAACAGCGCACATCCCGTCCGATGCGGACCTCGCGTTCCACGGTGAGGTGGTGGCCGAGTTGCGACTCTGCACCGACCTGAACCCCGGTGCGGAGCAGCGTGTGGTGCCCGACCAGTGCGTTCACTCCGATCGCGACCTCGGCGTATACGACCGCGCCCGAGCGAACCGTCGCTCCTGCGCCGATCACGGTGCCGCCACCGACACCAGGACGAATCTTCCCGACGGCATAGCCGAGTTCGGGTTTTCCGATGACGGTGTGCTCTTCGACGCGAGCCTGCTCACTGATGGTCGTCCCGCCGTGCACCACTGCGAACGGCTCGATCACCGCACCAGCGCGGATCACGACCGGGCGAGGCGTACCCAGTTCATCGACCGGAACGAACATCGCGTACCGGCTGATCACGACGTTGCTGTCGGCACACAACAGGCCGGCGTGGTCGAGCTCGGAGGCAGTCATCTCTCGGGTGGTCATCGTCGTCCCTCCTCGCGCGGCAGGACGGTGGACTGCCGCGACACCATCAAGAACACGACCAACTCCACCTCGTTGACCAGCGAAGTTGCTGGGTACAGCGGGTCGTTTGCAGGGTCTGCAAATCTCCTGGCACGGACCGTGATCGTTTGGATACGCTGAACCACCCTGCCCTGAGTGAGGAGCGCAGGTGATGGATCCGACTCGCGCGATCTGGGACAACCATGAGGTCCGAGTCGCCGTTGATTCCGGAGATCTCGGCGCGATCGTGCGGGCAGTCCGTCGCGCGACTCCACTTACACTGGCCGATCTCGCAGAGAAGTGCGGCTACTCCGTTTCGACGCTGTCGCGCATGGAGCGTGGCAAGCAGCCGTTGCGCGACGTTCAGGTCCTGAGGTGTTTGGCCGACGCGCTGCAGATCCCGCCGCATCTCCTGGGTCTCACCGACACACGATCACGGTCCGTGCGCACGCAGCGTCCCGTCGCTAGGGTCAACGTCATCCTGGCGCCGGACGAGGAGACCGACCCCATGCGTCGTCGCACGCTGCTCGTGGGATTGACCGGCCTGGCCGGCACCGCGGTGCTCGGTACCGAAATTCCGTCCTGGGCCACGAACGACCCGGTGGACGTGTTGGAGCGGGCCCTGCTCGCTCCGCCTTCGACCGACGCCATCCCGGTGGGGATCACGGAACTGCGCCGAAAGGTGGCCGCCGTACGCTCGGTGTTCCAACTCGGCCACTACACCGAATCCGCCTCCCGGCTGCCTGCCGTCCTGTCGACCGCGATGGCCACCCGCGCCGAAGCGGACAACCCTGCCGAAGCCAACGGACTGATGGCAGACCTCTACACGCTCGCGTCCGAGTTGATGGTGAAGCTCGACCGCACTCAGTCCGCGCTGATCACCGCTGACCGCGCGGTACAGACGGCCCACGACACGGACGACATCCTCACCCAAGCAGCCGCGCACCGCGCGTGGGCGATCGTCCTGCGCCGTACCGGTCACGCCGACGCGGCACAGAGCCTGATCTTCAACTCCATCGAGACCCTGCAACCCGATCTGCACCGCGGCCCGGAACACTTGTCGGTGTACGGATCTCTGCTGTCCACCGCCGCCTACACCGCGGCCGTCGACGGTGATCGCGACTCCGCCCTCAGCCTGACGGGAGAGGCGGTCGAGGCTGCTGCCAGGCTCGGCGTTGACGCCAACCACCGGTTCACCGCTTTCGGCCCCACCGGCGTCGGGCTGTACCGGATCAGCGTCGCCAGGGTTCTCGGCGACTACGGCACCGCGATCGAAGCCGCCAGGCAGGTCAAGCCTGCTGCCATCCCGGTAGCCGAACGGCGCGCTCGCTACTGGTCCGACGTCGCCCACGCCTACCACGAATGGAACAAGCCCGAGCACTCCTTCCGTGCGCTACTCGCAGCCGAACACGCCTCTCCCGATGAGGTCAGGTACCGCAAGCCGATCCAACAGATCACTATCAGCCTGCTGCGGCACCCGACAGCGCATGCCCTGTCCGGCTTGAAAGCCTTCGCCGCACGTACGGGCGCGGTGGCGTAGCCGCATGATCACCGCTGTCGTCTTCGATGTCGGCGAAACACTGTTGGACGATTCCCGTGAGTGGGCCGCATGGGCCGACTGGATCGGCGTGCCGCGGCACACGTTCTCGACAGTGCTTGGCGCGGTAACCGCCTCCGGAAGAGACAACGCGGAGACCTTCCAGTACTTCCGGCCGGGCTTCGACGTCGCGCGCGAGCGCCAGTTGCGCGAGGACGCCGGACTGGGCGAGCAGATCGACGAGCAGGACCTCTACCCCGATGTCCGGTCAAGCCTCGCGGCGCTGCGCGGCCTTGGATTGCGGGTTGGGGTTGCCGGCAACCAGACCGCCCGTGCAGCAGAGCTGCTGCGAGCTCTAGCCCTACCTGCCGACTTCGTCTCAACGTCCGGGGAATGGGGCGTTGCCAAGCCTTCCAAGTCATTCTTCGACCGCGTTATCGAAGCCGCAGCAGCACCTGCGGAGCAGATCGTCTACGTGGGAGACCACCGGGACAACGACGTCGTCGCAGCGAAGGCCGTTGGACTGCGCACGGCGCTTATCCGTCGCGGTCCCTGGGGACACCTGTGGGCCGGCGATCCCTTGGTGCAACGGGATGCCGACTGGGTCATCGACTCACTCGACGAACTTCCTGCGCTGCTCACTGGGTAGAACCCGTCAGATCGCCCGTGCTCCAGCCCAAGCTGCGAGCTCGACCACCCTGCTGTTGCCAGGACGAAGCTGCAGTAGTGAAGCGAGAGTTCCCTTGACCTGAGGATGTTCTCGCGTGTGTTGAGGAGCCGCGTCCCGCGCCATCTCGATGCAGACGTAGGCCTCTTCATGGTGCCCCAGATCGTGTTGCGCGCTGCTCAGCTCGATGTAGTAGTGCGAACGGCGCTCCGCAGGCAACTCCCCCGACGGATGCCACGTCGCTGCACACTCGATGCCCACCGGGTCGCGCAACTCAGTGGCCACCGCAAGTTCGTGGATGCGAATCGACTGCGGGCCAAAAGCCGTGCCGCGGTAGACGCCTTCGGGAACCCTCTTGGCCGCCTCGTTGGCCTCGCTCAGATGGTCTCGGGACGCGCGAGGATCGCCGATCCGACCGGCAACGACTGCGGCTCGCATGTGGAGAGACCCATAGGCGGCAGCGACGTGCTGATCGTCGAGATTGGACAAAGACAACTCGCTTGCAGCCTTCACGAGCGCTCGACCGGCAGTACTCAGATCGCCACTGGCGAAGAACGTCTCTGTGCGGACGTACTCAGCGGCTGCCACGAGCAGCGGGTCGTTCGCCTGAGCCGCGGACTGTCGCATGAGGTCGATGAGGCGGGCTGAAAGATCGAGATATCCGAACTTGAACGCGATCCCGTCCGCGGCACGAAATGTGAGAGCGCGAAGCAACGCGAGCTGTTGCTGCTGCACGTCTTCCGTCGCGAGCTGTCCTGCGCGCGCCAGCTCTACCAGAAGGTCAGGCAGAGCATCTGCAAGTGCGCCATACCTGGCTTCAAGACGGTGCTCGTTCACACGGGCCACGTCCGCGCTGATCTCGACCAGCGAACGAGTAGGCCCGTCACCAGGAAGGTCGAATGCGTCGAGTGTCTGCCGAACAAGCGGTATGACGCCGTGCACCCGGTCGAGGCTGTGTCCGATCTGGACGGGCCTATCAGAATCATGTCCAGCCAGGCCGGACCGACTGCCGACCGACCGCATGCCGAAATGCTCGTCCGCCGCCGTCAGCGACAACTTCTGCGGGTGGAGGAGCTCCAGCAACTCACGAATGCTTGTGAGTTCGAGCGCCTGCACGAGCCGCCGCTGCGTCGGCGGCTCTGGAGTCGCCTCGCCACGTTCCCATCGCCCGACAGTTCCAGTGGTGACGCCAAGGTGCTGAGCAAGCCGCTCCTGCGAGAAGCCCACAACCTTGCGGCGCTTCGCGAACGCCTCCCTCGGCGTGACCATCGATCCCCCTGACGTGAATGCGCCGCATAGTTCACCACGAGCCTAGCTTGGAAGGTGCACAAAACAGCGATTCAGCCCGAATATGTCGAGCTTCACCCAATCGGGGCATCCGCGCGTTTGCGCAGGTAGAAGCTCTAAATGATAGATCCCTGCTAGATCGGTGGCAGATTCGTGGGCTGGATTCTCAGCGCTACGGCAATTTGAGTGGATCACTACCGACACCGCGCGTCAGATCGCGCACACGTCCGCGGGAAGTGATCGGGCATGACTCGCAGCTACAAATGGCAACCACATGACGGAGCGCGCCACGCGCTGGCGAGCTCACTCGCCGAAGGCGATCCAGGAAGCACGTTGTGCGGTATCGAGGTCACCACCAAGTCCGACAAGTGGTCGGAATCCGAACGGTGCTGGCCGATGTGCCCAGCGTGTGACCTCGCCTGGCGCGAGAAGGAGCAGATCCTGCCGTGGCCCCGCGAGGGCATGCAGCCCGCGACTGAAACAGCGCAGATCAAACAGGTGATCGCTCCCCTCGCCACACCGTCCGCGGAGACACGGCCTGCGAACGCGAGCCGCTCCTGTGAGGACGCACTCCATGGAGCGTGATCTCGAACCCGCCGACGGCGGATACGTGCCGTGCGGTGTCGAGCAGATCACTCAAGACGGGACCCGACTTCGACAAGTCGATCACATCGGACTCGGAGCCTCCTGGGCCCTGCGCGCACTGGGCCACCACCTGCGGTCGGAACCCGAGCTGGTAGAACGCACACTTCAGTCCGTCGTCAACCACGCGGATCCACGGATTGCTGTCGCGGCAGCAAGCATCCTGGCAAGGGTCCTGCTCGACGGCATCCCACAGGATCAACTCGTCTCACCTGTCGCGTTTCCGATCGCCTTCGCTGTACCGGATGACGTGGACGCAGACGATCACGCAGCGTGGCACGAGAACGTCAAGGTCGCGTCCGCCTTCGTATCGGCACACGCTGCCCGGGATGCGGTTGCCGTCCAACAGATTGCGTCATTTCTGGGCGGCGATGGTGCGTTCGAAGTGCTGGTCGTCCTGGTGGACTCGGCAGCGCGGAAGCTGGAGCGCCATGCTGCCTGGTTCGGTGAGGCGTTGCGTTCCGCAGAGCTTCCACACGAGGCTGCGCCAAGGTTCGAGGACACGGACAGATCGTGAAGTTGATCGACAACGTATCCAAGGACCGCCGACTGTCCTGGAACCGCAAAGGCGGGTTGGTGTTGACCGCGTTCCTCGAACGCGTAGGCCTTGAGCTCACGGTAGTACGACTGCGCGAGCTGACCAGGCTGTCAAACCTCGATCTGGCCAATCAGTTGCAGCGCTTCATCAAGGGCGGGGTAGTGACCCGCCGGACAGACCTCGATGCGTTCCCTGCAGAGGACTACTTCCTGCTGTCACAAGAGATGCGGGTCCGTGCGCGAACCACACTGCAGCTGGCCGACGATCCCAAGCTGAGGGAACTCGCAGAGGAACGCGGCCTCGACATCGAAGCCGCGTTCAGCCGGTTCTCGACCCGGCAGCCGTACAAAGTGGCACTCGGCAAGGCGCTGCGTGACGTGCGCAACGATCTCACTTGGAGCCTCACAGACGTAGCAGAGGTTGCGCCGGTGCCGGTATCGGTGGCAAGCCTGTCCAACTATGAAACCGGAGTTACCCTCCCGAAGCTGACCATGGTCGCCCAACTGGCCCGCCTCTACGGGGTGAACGCAGTCGATCTGATCGTGCACGCCGCGTGCCACTCAAAGACCGACAAGAGGGTGCAACAGCTGAAGATCGCCGACCCGACGTTCCGCGCGGTACTCACGCACCTGTACGCCAGTCACGATCAGCAATAGTGCGCTCGATCGCCAGCAGGCACCGTAAGACGCCGGCCAGCACACGTACCGATCCCATCCGCGTTGCACGTCTTATGCCCGTTCACTGGGCATCCCCAGGTACACGCGGTTGCATGAAGCTCATGACGGCAACGACTGGCACACGGGACGACAGGGAGCACCGTAGATACCGACCAGGTCCCACGATCGCAGAGTCGATCATCGGTGCGGTCGTACCCGACTCCTTGACAGCCGCATCCCTGGCAAGGGAGCCGCTTCCCTCCCTCAACCTCAGCGAGTTGTCGGGGGACGGCACGATCCACTTCGGAATGGCCGCGATCGACGACCACGGAAGGTTCACCGACCGACGGATCCTTCGGACGCTGAGCTGGAGGCCGGACGACCGGATCGACATCGCTCTACGCGACGACATCATCGTTGTTCGCTCAGCTCACTGCGGATCGGACCTGGTCTCCCCCAGAGGTTTCATCAAGTTGCCGCTTCCGATCCGGAGATGGCGTTCCCTGAACGCCGGCGACAGGTTGCTACTCGTCTCCGTTCCCACTGCAGCAGTGCTCTTGGCGTATGACTGCGCGGCATTGGGGAAAATTCTCAACGCGCACCACGCGCCCGCCGCCGGACTCGATCATGCAACGCCCGGCTGCAGCTGATCTAGCTGCAGCTCGCGCCGTGCTCGACCGGCTCGGCGTGACACCCACGGACCTTCTCAACGAGCAGCGCACTCCGAGCGGGCACGTGCCAACCTTCGCCGAGTTCGTGCCGGTTGTCGCGAACGCGGTGAGCGATGGGACCAGGCGCCTCTACGGAATCTACTGGGCTCGAGTGCTGACGGTCTGGGGGACTCGAACACTCGATGAGCCGACGGCCACCGAGATCGCAGCGCTGGTCGAATCCACGAAGTCGCAGGCCATAGTGCGGCGCAACAGTCGAGGCGGCAGGAGTGCTGGCGAGCACATGGTCGCCGCGCTTCGCTGCCTGTACAAGTTTGCGGCAGCCGATGAACACATCGCCATTGGGCGCAACCCCGCGCTGCTCGTACCGAAGCCTCGCAGGATCCCGTCGACTCGTCGAGGACTGCCGAACGCGCGGGTCGAGGAGGTTGCTGAAGTCGCCTCCACAACTGGGAACGACCCGGCGCTCGACGCGCTCCTCGTCCGTCTTCACCTTGAAACAGCCTGCCGCACTGGTGCCGCACTTGCTCTGCGCCCCTGCGACATCGACGCGGAACAGTGCCTGATTCTTCTGCAGGAGAAGGGTGGGGTCTTCCGTTGGCAGCCGGCGTCACCGACCCTCATCGCGCACCTGATCGACCACGGCCTCGTACGCGGCAGTGTGGATCCACAAGGTCCGCTGCTCCGCTACCGAGATGGCAGGCCCCTGACGAAGCGCCGCTACGACGGGCTGTGGGCGCGCGTGCGGCGAGAACACGCGTGGGCGGCACGCCAGCTGGTCAGCACGCATTGGTTGCGCCACACGACGCTCACGTTCGTTGAACGCAGGTTCGGCTTGGCCGTCGCCCAGGCATACGCAGGCCACTCGCCGGCGAACAACTCCGCGACCACAACGACGACCTACATCCGCGCCAACGAGACCGAGGTCGCAACCGCGCTGTCCGCCCTCACCGGCGAAACGCACCCCCTCGCCATAGCTGCATGACCGGCGTCAGGTCCTGACTGAGGTCGCCATCGCGTTATCAGCGCAGCCAGGCGATTACCGCTTGGAAGCTGGTCGAGTGGCACATCGTCATTGGACTGGCCGCCGCGTTCGCCTCGCCGAGGCGCCAGTCGGCTGGTGATCTTCGTCGGCGCGAGTGCGTCGATCGCCCGCCTGATGATCATTCAGTCCGCCGAGTAGGCCAGCCCGACCACCCAATTCCGTTCCACCAGAGACTGCCAGCTCTTCGGGTCAGTCGACCCTCCGCAGGACCTCTGTGATCAAGTGGACGAGGTAGGTGTTGTCGAGGTTGACGAGTACGTCGACAGGTGGTGGTTCGTGAGTCGTCCGCGCCACCTGGTTCTGAAGTGCGCCAGGTGTCCATCGTGCCGCGCGGCCTCGGAACGGTCCGGGAGCGAGCTCAATGTGCAGGCTGCTGCTGGGGCGGAAGGCGGCGAAGGATGGATCTAGCAACAGCGCGACCGCCACCACGTCGTGAAGCAGCATTCCGCTGAGACCTCTGGTCGCTTCCAGGTAACTCAGCCAGGGGCGCAACGTCGGCACCAGGTATCGCGTGAATCGGTTGTCGATGCGTTCGAGCCGGTGCAGATCGTGCTGAGATAGCAGGGTCTTGGTGGTGACGTCCATCGGCACGTGGGTCAGTGCCGCCCCGCTGTTCATGACGATCGAAGCGGCCTCGGGGTCGTAGCCGAAGTTCGTATCGACGAGGCACCCGTCGACATCGAAGTCACCGAGATGCTGCAGGGCCACAACAACATCAACGTCGTGTTCGCCTCCACCGGACCTGCGGCGATCGGCTCGATCCAAGCGATCAACAACTTGGACGAGCCGGCCAGGTCTCGCTGTACGGCTTCTGCGCGCCAACATCGCGCTCGACCCCGTCGTCTACCGCGGATGCGTTGCGCAGGAGCCGATCCGGTACGCGCAGCTCGTCGTCGAGGACTGTAAGCGCGACCGCGTTCGTGAACGCCCAGCTTGGCAAGCCACCGGCTTGGCTCGCACCCAGGAATCTAGTCCGTGTCACCGCGAGCCCTTCCGCTGCGGTGAGAACCGATTCGCGGCGCGGTCAGGAGGTAGCTGCGTCCTGATCCGGCTCAGCGGTTCGCGTGACTCGGCGCGGACGGCGAATGGCGTGCCCGCGCTGACGTGCCGGCAAATGCAGCCAGGCGCACGGCCGGCGCCGGCCACATGTCGGGTGCTGCGCGTGCTACCGGCCTGGTCTGCTGATCACGGGTATCGCGCCATGCCATGGCATGGCGCGATACCCGCCACGATTCACTTGGGCTCCGAACTCGACCTGTGCCGTCACAGTGGACCTGCCGGAGGCGTCTGGGCTGACCGCGAAACTGATCATCTTGACCACCTTGTCGTCCGTCATCGGACCAGCGACTCGAGACGCTAGGGTTCGAACGGCGCGAGCCCTTGAACGTACGCGCGATCAGTCTCTTCAGGCACTGCCACCACCGTGCCCTGGTAGTCACGGAACGGCAGCCCCGCTCCACGGAAGGACAACCAGGGGAACTCCGAGACGACCCAGTTCCCGTCAAACACCAATGTGTTCGTGGCGCTGCCTTCAGGACGATGCATTCTGAATCTGCGGTACCGGCGAGCGAGGCGGTCGAGTTCGGTCTGAACCTCCCTTCCGCACCTTGAGAACACCAGATCCACTCGAACGCGGGCTCGCAACCTCTGTTCGAGCTTGGCGAGGAAGTGGGAGTCCACAACAGACGAGGTGGCCTCGTCGGTGGAGATCAATAGCCGGTCCTTGGCGGTCTCGAGCGCGGTCATCAGCGCGGCTTGATGCTCGAACAACTGGATCCCGCGGACTCGCGGAGAGTTCTCCTCGAACAACGTTCCTGGCGCGGGATAAACCCTTTCGGCTTCGAGGTGCGGCGGCAGCGGGGTGTACGACACGGCGGACGCGACTGTGAAGCCGAGCTTGTCCGTACCACCCAGCGTGCCGAGCGCTGTGTTGTGCACGTCGCTGTGGTCGCCATCGACGATGATCGCGGTCTCGACCTCTCCTCGGTCCTGGTCACCGTAGATCAGCAGGTTCACCACCAGGTACCTGTGCATCGACGGCGTCACGTCGATGACGTCGAGCACGTCGATCGAGCCGCCTCGGCCTCGGTCGTTCCGCTTCAGGATCGAGTTCACCGCGGCGGGAGTGACGTCCGGCGCCTTGATGCGGGTCGTGCGCTGAGCCGGAAGCAACACGCAACCTTCATTGACAGCAGCGGACTTCGTCACCAGGTCGCGGGGTTCGTAGTCCGCGACCGACCAGGTGAGCCGGTCGAAGGCGAGCTTGAAGTTCTTCTGGATCGGCCTGATCGACTCGAGTTCGTCCGCCAGCCTCCGCCCCCGTGCGGTCAGCGTCAGCTGCCCCAGCGCTGGTCCGACCACGAGCGCTCCCTCGCGAAAGTGGTCGGCGACCACGGCGTCGACGAGCTTCTGGTCCAGGCCCAGGAAAGCCGCGATGTCCACGGCCCCGCCGACCTCGGCTTTCAGCAGCCGGAGCACGAACTCGTCGAGCAGCGGCAGCGGTTTGGCCTCCTGCGCGAGCACGTCGGTGGCCACCACGGTGACCGGCACTGCGGCCTTCTCGATCCCGAGCAGGTCGAGACCTGGACGATCACCGCTGAACCGCTTGGTGAGCAGCATTTCCGCACTAAGCATTCTCCACCGCCTGCACGTCGCAGTCGTCAGGGTGTTCTCCGATATAGCGCACCACGTCCCGCAGCGCACCGTTGGCTGACTGGCAGAACTCCGCGTCACCCACGATCGTCAGACCGAACCTCGCCCGCGACACGGCGACGTTGATGCGCCGCCAGTTCTCCGCTCCGAGGAAGCCGAGGCTGAGCTTGTGGTTGCTCCTGGTGACCGAGAAGATCGCGACGTCGCACTGCCTTCCCTGCACGGCGTCGACCGAGAGCACGTCGACCTGCAACCTGGTGAAGCGCCGCAGGGACAGCCGACGTCGCATCTCCTCCACCTGCCGCCGGTACGGAGCGATGAGCAGGACCTCCAGCTTGCCGGAGTCGCCAGGCGTGCTCACGATGCCCTTCTCGATGGCGATCTCCAGTGTCTCCAACCGAGTGAAGATGATCCGGGCCTCGGCGCGGTTGGCGTAGCTGATCCCGCCCGGCCCGCGATCCTCTCGCCGCTCTTCGCCGAGTCGCGAGGTGTCGAGCCACAGGACGGGCTTGCCGAGCAGTTCAAGGCCGGGCAGCCCATCAGTGCGGGGCGAGCTGAGCTCGCCTCTGTAGAAGCAGGTCGACACCATGTCGCCGATCGGACGGATCATGCGGTACTGGTCGCGCAGGAGGAACTTCGAGTGCTCGGGCAACCGGTGGGAGAACCACTTGAAGAGTGTCTCCTTCACCAGATCCTCGTCGATGCCGTGATCGGTGAGAATCTCCGTCGACCTGAGCAGTTCCTCTTCCTGCGGCGGAAGCTGGTTGTTGTCGCCGACGAGAATCGCCCGGCGCGATCGGGACAGCGGGACCATCGCCTCTGTCGCGGTGGCCTTCGATGCCTCGTCGAGGATGCACAGGTCGATCTCGAGGTTGCGCACCGCCGCCTGCCCGACGAAACCGATGCAGGTTCCGGCGACCACCCGCGCGGTGCCGAGAAACGCCTCGGCTAGGCGGTTGTCAGTCGCGGTCCGCTGCAGCCACTCCGCCTGCAGCCCGACCAGGTCGAGCAGGCGCTGAGCGGAAACCGAGGTGCCGAGCAGCGCGCCCGCGGCCGAGAGGGCGTCCTCCACCGCCATGTCGGCGTGCAGGGTCAGGTCTCCCGCGAGGTGTTCTGCGGCTTCGGCGTGGAGCTGATCGTAGCGCAGTGCGAGGTCGTCCACCCGTTCCTGGAGATCGCTGTCGTCCTCCACGATCTCCAGGGACGTGGCCAGAGCGGAGGTGTCGTTGCTGCGGACCCTGCGCTCGATCTCGCGTTCGACGTCGTTCCGCTCCTTGACCACCTTCGCCAGCTGCCTCAGCGACAACGCCGCGTGCAGGTGGCGAAGGTCGAGGCCGCGCTCGTTCGCGACCTTCTCCAGGTACCGCTGGGCGTTGCGGCGGATGCCCTCCGCCCACTTCGTCATCCTGCGGTTGAGCAGCAGGTGGCTCACGGTCTTGTCGACTCTCGGGTCGTCGGGGTGCCCGAGCCGGACGATGCCTTCGATCCCCGCCTGTTCGAGGCGGGTCAGGGCGTTGTCCACCGCGACGTGCGTCTGGCTGACGATGAGGATGCGGGAGTTAGGCCGTTCCTTCAGCGACTGGAAGACGATCTCCGCGATGAGGTCGGTCTTGCCCGTGCCGGGAGGCCCTTCGACCAGCAGGACGTCCTGCACGCCGAGTGCAGCCTCGACCGCTTTCTTCTTCCCGTCGTCGAGGGTCCCGACCCAGTCGTCCACCTTGCGCGGTATCGGGGCTTCGACCTCGGCGGGATTCTGGATCCTGGCCCGCAGTTCAGGGCGGGCCGCCGTCCCGTTGCGCAATGCCGACAACGCGTCTCGCTGACGCTGCAGCGCTTTGCGGGACGGGCCCAGGAACGGCCGGAGGCCGCCGCTACGTTCGAGCGCTCCGATCGGAGTCTTGCTGCGCAGGGTGACAGAGTCGCTGTCCTGGTTGATGATCTGGCCGTACGCCACCACCCGGCGCGAATCCCTGGCCACGATCTCCCAATCCGTGCCGACGAGATCTTCCTCGACGGGGTCGCGCAGCTCCAGGTCGACCTCCCGGCCACGGACCACGCGATTGCTGTAGTTCAGCGTCCGGTTGGAGCCGCGGGCCAGGTCCTCCCGCGCCTGCAGGACCCTGCTCCACTCCTGGAGCATGTCCAGGCCGTCATAGCCTGTAGAGAGGTCCCCCGTGCGGACGGCCTGCTTCTCTTCCTCGAAGGCGTCGAGGGCGCTCAACAGGTCGTGCCGACCGCTTTCGGCCTGGACGCGATTCCGCGGTTCCGAGCACACCCAGGCCGCGAACTCGGCGACGTTCAACGCGGCTCTGCGGAACCGCTCGAGCTCCTCGTACTCGGGCGCCCGCGCACCCGTGACGACCAGCGCCAGCGGGCTGTCCAGTTTGAGCGTGAACTTCCATCGCTTTCCCGCGATGAAGACGACCGTGCGGTCGGCGGCACGTTTGCCGGTATCGAAGCGATAGGCGACGAACACGTCCTCGTTGAGGTCGTTCAGCAAGGCTGCCTCAGCGCTGCCACCCGCCGCCTCCGGATGTTCCAGCAACTGTCGCCGCGCCGCGTTGGTCAGACTGAGCCAGACAGTACTGCGGCTCGCGACCGGAAGCACCGAACGCCCGAGCAGGACGTTCTTCAGCTCATCAGCGAGCACCGCGCCGTTGGCCGGTCGTTCGCTATAGTCCAGATGCACGCATCTGCCGAGCAGCTTCCGCACGTCGGGCGGGATGTTGACGGCCTGGAGAGCGGGCTCCACGTCGGCGCGGGAACGCAGCCGTGCCTGATGCATCGCCTGGATCAGCAGCACACCCATCGAGTACACGTCACGGACGTACTTGACCTCGCCATCGTCCTCGGGAGGTGAGTACGGGCCGGACCCGAACCTCATCAGCGTATGCTCGCTGACGACTCCTTGCCGGACCTTCGCAATGCCGAAGTCTGCCAGCAACGGCATGCCGCCGTCGGACATGAGAATGTTGCTCGGCTTGATGTCGCGGTGTTCGACGCCGTTGAGGTGAGCATAGGACAGCGCTTGCACGAGCGGTTCGGCCAGCAGACCGGCGAGGTCGTCCCACTCATAGCTGGCCTTGGCCTCCAGCACCTCGGCGAGCGACTCCTCGACCCAGTCGAGGACGAGGTAGTGCACGTCGCGGCTCTCGTCGAACCCGGCGTCCCTCAACCTGATGATGTTGGGGTGGCTGAGCTTGCGGAGGCTTTCCATCTCGCGGACGACCGCCTGCTCACGGACCGGGTCCTCCGTGCGGCTCATCAGCTTCACCGCCACGAGCTTTTGGGCGGTGATGTCGAAAGCCTTGTGGACACTGGCGAAACCGCCGGTCCTGGGAGGCTCGTCCACCAGTACATACTTGCCGGCAATGGAGTCCATCACGCGCGCCGGGTCCTCACATTCATGATCTCGCGAAACTCACGCGCGGTCTGCAGCCGGGCAGCCGGCTCCTTCCGCGTCGCGGCGATGACGACCGACCGCCACGGCTCCTCGTCCGGCACGAGCGGTGAACCCTGCTTCGGAGTCCGGCTGGTCCGCGCCCAGCCGATGATCTGCCCAAGGCTGTAGAGATCAGCGCAGGCCGTGGCTCGATGCGCGTCCGTTGCCTGCTCCGGGGCGGCAAAGCCCTCGCTGCCGAGGAACTCGCCAGTCTTGGTACGGCCAGTGAACGTCGTGTCCCCTCGCGGCCGCCGGCCGAGTCCCCAGTCGGCGACCGTCCAGCGTCCGTCGACCAGCAGGATGTTGGCGGGTTTGAGGTCGCGGTGCAGCCAGCCCTCGTCGTGGGCCGCCTCCAACGCCGAGCAGACGGCCAAGACAAGCGTGGTGAGTGCGGCGTCGTCCAGCAGGGAGGAACGTGCGTCCTCGGCATTGCCATGTGCCAGAGGCATCACGAACCAGTCGTGCTTCAAGCCGAAGTCCAACACGGGCATGATGTGGTCGTTGCCTGGCAACAACTGGCCGAACTCGATCTCCCGTTGCATCCTGGCCACGGCCTCAACGTTCCACGACCTCCGCCGTTTGAGCGCCACCTGGACACCAGTCGCCTTGTGCTCGGCGGGATACACCTCCGCCTGACCGCCGCGCCCCAGTGGGCGATGTCCTAACCGGTAGGCCTTCTGGTCATGTCGCGGGTGGTCCCCCAGCAAATCGCTCGCACTCACGATGCTCCACCAGTTCGTGTGGTTGAGCGTACAACTTACTCGATAGGGTGACCACGCCGTCAAATCGAGCCACAAACGGCCCCGAATTGGATTGAACCATTCAATCGCCGATGACCAGCTTTTGTCCACTTTCCGCGCAGTGCTTCACCATGCGTTCTCACCTGAGAGCATCGTGCACCGTTGCCGGACAGACCAGATCGATGTGGACCACGCTCATCGCCGGACTCTGCCTCAGAAGGCATCGCGCGACCCACCAGCAGCCAGCGTACCGACGAGCGTGCGGTCCACGAGCAACCCTCAAGATGAGTGAAACCTGACCTACGACGCCGTAACCGACCTACGCGATCCAGGGCCACCGTCGAACAACGACAGCGCAACCAACTCGGCGGATTGGAGGAGTGGTGCGTTGTTCGCGATGGCCCTACTCCTGAGCTGCTCGGGTCAGTTGTCCATTTGTTCGGACCTGCCTACCCACTTGCCGATGAATATGCCCAGGCCAACCAGCCTGCGGGCGCAACCGAGGGAACCTGAGCCCGCTCGCCTGTGCGTAACCGTGAATTCAACGGGCGAGTCGCACTCAGGACCCACCAGGCCGACGACCACGATCCTGCCATCTCTTCCTCATTGCAGGTGAGAGACTCGATCGGATCGTTGTGCGGCACTCGGAACATGGTCTTCGCCGCCATCAGCCGAACAGGCTGCGCCTCGCTGTCACTCAATCCCGCGTGAAGGCGGCACCGCCACCATAGCGAGGCAGCCAGCGCTCGCCTTCATGCACCCGCGGCGGTGCCGACCGGATTCGT
>NZ_JYJG01000283.1 GCF_000955955.1 Lentzea aerocolonigenes | reverse complement strand
GAGTAGTAGAACATCGGCGCGACCACGAGCGAGACGAGCGCCTTGGACGCTGTGGACGCCGCATCCATTCCGTGGCGGGACAGCAAGGTGTCGGCAGCCATCCACGCAAGCATCGCGACACCTGCGGTCATAGGTGATGACCGTTGAGCCACGCGAGGGATTCTCGTTCCGCGAGGTCACGGCGGACCGAAGGGCTTCGATATGGCGGGCACGGTACAGCTAAGGAAGAAGGCGGTCACGATGCCGGGTCTCAACGTTCTCGCCCGCGCGGCATTGTGCGCAGCTCTGCTGCTCTTGACCTTCGCAGCTCCCTCGGCGGCCTCGGCGCCCGCGGTCGTCTCCGGCATCGTGACCTCACAGACCGGCGTCGCTGTCCCGGACGTGTCGGTCACCGCGGTCGAACCCGGCACCAGCAACGTCCGCCACGGCCCTGCGTTCACCGGACCGGATGGCAGGTTCACCTTCGCGGTCGACACAGGCGTGTACGACTTCCGGTTCGAGCCTGCCGCCGACAGTGGCCTGAACGTCGTTGTGCAGCAAGGTGTCCAGGTTCAGGGTGATCTCACGATCAACGTGCAGCTGGCGACCGTGCCGACCACTCCGGTGACGCACAGGTTCAGCGGCGTGGTCAGCACCCACGACGGCCTTCAGCTGCAGAACCCGAGGGTCTCGCTGGGCGGCCTGATGTCGAATGCGAACGTCGGTGGTCCGGGCGGCTTCGCCCTCAACGTCCCACCGGGGGTCTACCAGGACCTCGCCGCGACCTCAGGACTGGCCAGCTTGCTCGTATCCGGCGTGCCGAGCTATCCCGTGAGCGCCACGATCACCGCGGGACCAGAGGCGCAGGCGTTCGACCTCTCCAGCCAGGACGTGACGCAGGACCTCCGAATGCCGTCGACCACCACACTGGATGTCACGGTGCTGGACACCACGGGGAATCCGGTCACCAGCGGTTTGGCGGTGGAGGCGACAGGGTCGTCATCACCGGGGGCCGGCTTCGACTTCGTTCCGGGCGCGGCGCCGGCGTACCGGCTCACGACAACGGAGTCGGAGGCGAGAACTCAGTCGAACGGCGCGGCACACCTTCAGGTGTTCACCGGGCTCACCTACCCGGCCGGCAGCATCTGCGTACGCGGTGTCACCGGATTCGTCGACACCTACTGCAACACCTCGGCGGTGACCACCGACAGCGGGCCGGCGTCGGTGACGCTGACGCAGCCGACGCCTCCCAGTCACACCTTCTCCGGTGTTGTGCGCACGGCTGAGGGGGTTCCAGTCCCCCACATCTCGCTGGAGCTCGGCAACACCACCGTCAGGTCCCAGAGCGACGGCAGGTTCTCGATCACGAAGTCGCCTGGCAGATACGAGCTGTCGGTGCAGGGCGGCAGTCTCGGCACCGGTCCGCTGAACATCGCCGGCCTCCCGGGCTATTTCAGCTTTGCCGGACCTGCTGACGCGATCGACCTGACGTCCAGTGATCTGACCACGGACGTCCTGTTGCCTCCCACGGTCACCGTCACGGTCCGGGTGAACGACCACGCTGGAGCGCCAGCCGCTGACATCCCCATCGACTTCGGCGGCATCCTCACCGATCACGCTTTGCTCGGCACCGGCCACCCGATGTACCGGGCGACTCTGAGCGGTGAGGTGAGCTCGGTTCTGACGGACTCCTCTGGAGCTGCCCGCTTCACGCTCTTCCGCGGAACACTGCTCGCGGCCGGCAGCGGCATCTGTGCGAGGTTCACGGTCAGCCCGAACAAGGTGTGCAACACCGCCGCGCTCACCACCGACGGCGATGTCGACGTGACACTCACTCAGCCCCCGCCCACGCCCGTGCTGAGCCACACCCTCTCCGGCACTGTCCACGACGCCGCCGGAACAGCCGTTCCCGGCGTGACCGTCGAGCTCGACGGCTCGGTCAAGACCGACAGCTCCGGGTCTTTCCGCATCACCAGGGCACCCGGCACCTACCCGTTCGCCGTCATCGGCGGTGGCGTCATGGGTCCGCTCGGCGTGCCAGGCCTGCCGGACTACTTCGACTTCTCGATTCAGGCGATGGCCCTCACGAGCGACGTGAACCGAGCGGTGCGACTGCCGGGCACCACCGGCCTCACGGTGTCCGCCAAGGACATCAACGGGGTCGGCCTTCCCGGTGCTTCGGTCGCTGTGCAAGGTAGCTTCCCCGGCGGCTTCCCGCTCCTGGTCGGCGACACCACGTCGTTCATCGGAGACTTCGCCTCAGATGGCAGAACCAATGCACAGGGCGTCTACACCACCACGACGTTCCGCGGCCTGAGCTTCGCCCCTGGGGAGATCTGCGTCACGCTCGCGAACTTGCACCAGTGCAACACCACGACGCTGGACACCAACGCCGGTGCCCTAACCGTCCTGTTCCAGCAACAACCAAGCCTGCCCGCGATCGTGACAGGCCTGACGGCCTCCAGCCCGACCAACTCCGCACCTGCACTCGCCTGGCAAACAACGACCAACGCGACGCACTACCTCGTGCAGCGTGACGGCGTTCTGCTGGGCACCGCGACGGAAACCGCCTTCACGGATACCACTGCGACCGATGGCGTCCACACGTACACCGTTTCCGCGGCCAACAACGCCGGTGCAGGACCAGCGTCCGCACCCGTCATCGTCGTGGTCGACCGAGCTCGCCCGACCGTCACCGGCTCACCGGACCGGCCGGCGCCCAGCGGCTGGTACAACTCCCCTGTCACGATCACCTGGTCCAGCACGGACCCGACGCCCTCGGCCGGGCCGCCCTCGACACCGGCGCCGACCATCGTGCAGGCCGAAGGTCGTGACCAGGCAGTGTCCTCTTCCGAATCATGCGATCCCGCCAGCAACTGCGCAATCGGTGGGTACCGCGTTTCGATCGATCGGACACCACCCTCTCTCGCCACCCCGGCGTGGAGCGCGAACCCCGCAACAGCGGGCACCGCGTCCACCCTCACCGTGCCGGTCACGGACACCTTGTCCGGAGTGGACAGAGGCGAGTACTACCTGGGCACCGATCCGGGCGTCGGCAACGCGACGCCGCTGTCCCTCGCCGGTGAACAGCTCACCGCCGGCCTCGGTGCCAGCCTGCCCGCTGGGGTCTACGACATCGGCATCCGCGCCCGCGACATCGCCGGAAACTGGAGTTCCACCACGACCACGATGCTCGTCGTGGTGAACCCCGCCGGCGCGGGGGCGGAAGGCAAGAACAAGAAGGATCTCGTGCCCAGCCTCGCCGCCGGCGACGTGCTTCCGGGCCTGGCCCAGCAAGGGCAGACCGACAGCGCCGACTACGGATTCACCATCAGCTACCGCAACGGAGTCATCGACCCACGCAGCGACTTCCACCTCACCTACGCCACCGGTGCCCGCTGCTCGAGCCAGGCTCCGGTGAACTGCCACCGGCTCGCGATCTCCGCGAACTCGTTCGAATGGCTCGTGATCGACCAGGACAACAACTCGCGAGCGACCTTCCGCGGAACTGCATCCGTGACAGTCGATGGGACCAGCAGCACCAACGCATTCGTGGTGGAAGCCATCGATGGCGATCTCCTCACACCACAGGCGGACGACCATCTGGTGATCACGATCTACGCCACCGACGGCCACACCGTGCTCTATCGCGCCTCCGGGTTCGTCAAGAAGGGCAACTCTGTGCGCATCCGTTAGGACAGCTCTGCGAAATCCAGCCGGTCAGGACAGGTGGCCGGCAACAGACTCGTTGAGCCGCGCGGCGTGGCGGGCGATGAAGCCGTCCCAGTCAGTGGCTCGTTCGATGAGCAGTTCACGGACGTTGTCGTGGGTGTAGACCCGGCAGGACAACGCTCGGCATGCCGGGACCGTACAGGCGCTCATGAGGGTCCCGGACTGGTGGTGGTTCGACGTGCTCACCGCAACGTTTGGTCGGTGTGCACCACGCGGCGGATGAGGGCGTTGGTGAGCGCAGGGAGGATCCGGTATATCTCGGGAGGCTGTCCAGCCCAGGAGGCTCGTCGGCCCGGCGATGAGGCTGACGATGACCCCGCCGGGACGTAACAGCAGGTGCGTCTGCGCTCCCGCGTACCCGTGAGAAGTACAAGCGGCGCGGTGGGCGACCGGTGGAGCATGGTGGCCCGATTGGATCTACTTGGGTCGGCTGACATCCAGTACGACCGGGGTGATGTGCATCCCTTGTGCACGTTCGTCTTCTGCCTGTTGCCGCAACACCTCCAGAAGCCCGGCAGCAGTCGGATGAGCCGAGCGCGACCAGCCCGTGGGCCGCTGGTCGGGCTGGAGCCAGTAGGCGAGGTAGATGCCATGGTTGAGCCCTCGAGGCTGGAGGTAACGCCGCACCAGCTGGTCCGACATCGAGGTGAGAAGCTCATTGCTGTCAACGCGCTTGGCCTCGATGGCGACGAATGCGTCCGGAGCCGCGGGAGAACGCGACTCCGCGGTGAGGTCCATGCGTGTTCCTATTCCGCCCCTTGCACTATTGCGCACGACGTGCACCTCGCGATTCACGACGATGCCGGAGCGCGCTAGCTGGTGGCACCTGCGCCACAACCAGTCCGAGATGTCGTCCTCGTGCTGTGGCATGGTGCCGTTCCAGATTTCGCGGAACGCTCCCTTGTGTCTGATCCAGTGCTGTTGTTCGGCGAGCATCCTCAGCACGACGTTCACGAGGTCGGCGTCGTTGTGCACGAGGCGTGCGTCGGAAGTGCGGAGGAGTTCGATCAGTTCATCCGGCGCGGTGGGAGCTAGGGTCAGCTCTGCTTGGCGAAATCTCGCGAGTCGTAGGTAGTCGGTACTGATGATCCTGTGGTCCAGCTCGGAACGTCCTCGGCGCAAGGCGTCCAGGGCATTAGCGTGACCGTGGTCGGCGAGTTGCCGCAGCAGCTGGCCGCGGAGGTTCTGCGCGTGGCGTTGCGAAGTGAAGCGGGCGTCCGGATGCTCGGGTTCGTCGGCGGTGTGTGGGTACGTGTCCAGGAGGATCGACGCCGCGCGCACCAGGTGACAGTGGTCGAGCTTGAAGATGTAGAGGTGCGGGGCCACCAAGGCCACTGCGGCCGGATCCGGTGTGGTGCTGGAGAGTTCGTCGATCACGAGGTTGGGAGCAAGCGTCGCCAGGCGTGCTCGAGCCCGGTCCGCGAGGTCGGTACGGTCGCGAGCCTTGAGCTGAAGGCAGGTGTCGAGCGCGACGGCGTGGTCGGCGTGCTGGGCCACGAGGTCGAGGGCGTCGCCAGCGAGTACGCCTGTGTACCGGTTGGCCAGCAGGCGTTGCGCGATCTCCTCGGCGAGGAGAGGTGCGAGGTGCCAGTACACCGGACTGAGGGACTGGTCGCTGCCGGCCACTTGCAGGTCGTCGAGATGATCAAGCGCGGCTTCGACGATCAGCTCGGGTACCAGCGTCGCAGCGATGTCCAGTAGAGCGTGTCGCATGAGTTCGTTGCTGTCGCTGGTGCGCACCAGCCAGGTGGCGACGATGGAATGGCTCCAGGCGGCCCAGACCTCCGTGCTGAATACCGGAAGTGTCTGCGGCGCGTGGTGGGCGAGTGTGGACAGCAGGTGCACACCTTCCCAGTCGGGCATCGCCTCGCCGGTATTCAGCGTGGGACTGCTGCACCACTGCCGTGGCTCGGGGCGGTGGTTCGTTAGGTAGCGAGCTCCTCCTTCGAGGACCGCGGCACGTCCGGCCTTGGAGAGATGTTGCCAGCCAGGGCGCGAGATCAGATCTTCGTTGAAGACCGCGTCGTCGTCATCCTCTCCGAGGAGAACAGTCAGGCGCCACCAGGACATCGGGTTCGTGTCGAGCTTTTCGACGAGCCTGGCGACTGACCGTCGCATCTCGACGCGTCGATCGGCGATATGCATTGCGTATGAGTGTTCCTCCGCAGCGAGCCGGCGCTGTGCTGCCACCGCCAGGGAGTGCACATCGGACGCTCCGCGCCAAGGCTCGGTCACGTCGTAGGCCGGGTGTTCCGGCGGCATAGCGAGGATGAGGTCGGCGATCCGAGCCGTCGGGTTGTGCAGCAATGAGAAGAGACAGGTGCACAGCGGTTTCGCCGTCGGCATCGGCATTGCCGGAAGCTCCTCGATGAGCCACTCCACATCGTCAACGCGGATGAGACCGGTCGTGACCAGGACGATCCAAACGTCGTCCGCGAGTCCGGCTACCGCGAGCGCAAGCGCACGACGCCGCTCCACGGGGCCGTCCATCCACGGCTGGTCCCTGGTGGTCCGGCTCCAGTGGTGAGTCCGGACTGTCATTGTGACGAGCTGAGCAAGTGCCTCTCGGAGCTCCGGATCGTCGGCGTGCGACCAAGCTCGGGTGATCAGCTTGTTCGGGAGATTCTCGTAGTGCTGAAGCGAATCAGGCCCGTCACCGACGTTCGCGATGAGCCCGCGAATGAACAAGGCCAGCTCGACTGCAGGAATGTCGTCGGCAAGTTCGCGCAGCATCATCCGGTAGCGCCCGAGGAAGCCTGACCGGTGAGGGCGCAGCGCGAACGCGAGTTCTAGCGTGCTGAGATGCCGTGGATGGAGCGCCTCGATCAGCGCCGCCCGGACCTCGTTGTCGGCGTCGGCCAGTTCCTCCGAGAGAAGATCCTTGAGCAGGGTCAGAGCGATGTCATCTCCGAGCCGTCCCACGGCGAGGACTGCTTCGCTCCTGGCGAAGGGGTAGCAGGTCACGTCCTGAGCCGCCTGCAGCAGCGGCCGCGCCAACGCCGCACAGCGACCGGCGATCGCGAGCCGGGCCAGCCACCACAGGAGCTTCGATTTCGCGGGGGCAATCGGCAGCCGACGCGCTAGCTGTTCCTCCAACGTGGCGTGCACGAGGCCGGTGAGATCCAGATCCCAGCGCGGATCAAGCTCGTCGCGGGCTGAGGCCTCCAGGACGGCCTCGACGACCGCTGCTCGCGCCGTGTCCGAGCTGAGCTCGACCGTGGCGGCGGAGAACGCGAAGGTTTCGACGTTGTCCGCGATCAGTTGCTCGACGAGACCCGGTTTCAGTGCAGCGAGCCACGCGGCGATACCCACGCGGGAGAAGGGGACGACACCGTTCGAGTTGGTGCCGAGCAGGGCACCGATCTGCTCGGGTTCGGCGTGACGTTCGACGAGATACGCCGCCGCGAGGTACTCGACGTACATCTGGTGCCGGAACACGACGAGCCCAGGCGGCTCGAACTCGAACAGCGCGGTACCCAGCACCTCGCGGTACTCCTCCGGCCGGATCGGGGACGAGGGCTGCGCGGGCTCGGGAGCTGACGGCAAGCGATCGACGCCAAGGGTGGCGCCGTCCTCCGCGTGGGGCACCAGACTCAGCGACTGCGCGCCGGAGAACGCGGTGAACGCGCCGATCCGCTGGGCAATGCGGCGCGCACGATCGATCGGAGTCGTGGGGCGCAGCCGGTCGTTCGGCTCGGCGAGGAACGCGTCGATCTCGAACTGGATTGCCTCGACCGAGCCACTAGGCAACCGTCCGTACCTGGACCAGTACTTCGCCGTGGTGATCAGCTGCGCCGCACACGCCGACAGCCTGCCCAGTCCTGCCTCCACGACCGCTACGACAAACTCCGGTCCACTGTGGCCAGCCGCGGAGACGACCAGCTCGGCGCCCTTGCGGTCCAGCGGCAGCAACCGCCATTCGACGAAGTGCGGCAGTGCGTCCATTAGCGCCCGTCCGAGTGAGGCCTCCCACGCGGCGGACCTGCAGGCGAGCCGCCACGGAACGAGGCACGCCTCTTCCGTCGTCAGCTCGTCCTCGAGCCACTGCAGCAGACGTGAGTCGTGCAGGACCGCCTGATCCAGACCGTCTACGTAGACCGGGTGCCGTGCCTCGCACGCGGACTCGAGCCTTCTCCGCAAGTCGTCTCGGGTGAGCGGCGCGGCGTTGAGCACGACGGCGTTCGGCTCCAGTCCGGCCAGCGCACGGAACGTCGTAGTCTTGCCGGCGCCCGCCGCGGCGAGCAGGGCGAAGGTGCGTCCGGCGCCAGGCAGCTCGGCGACGGGGAGGGGTGGATCAGACTCCTGGACTGACCAGGCCGGGTCTGACACAGGGAGCAGGAACCCGTTCTCGTCGTGCAGCACCTGTTTCCCAGCCGGGAGCACATACCGACGGAGCCTGTCCGCGTGGGTCACCCTGCTCTCCGATCTCGTCACCGGTCCCGGTGCCGGAATTAGCCTCGGGACGGCGCGCGGCAGAACCCTTTCTGGTCGATGCGCGCCGACTTCCACGCACGCAACACTCACTTCCACCCAGCACTAGCTGGGACGAGATGCCTCAACACGAGCGTTCGCCGACCTGATCGCATGGCTCAGCGACGCACGGTCGTGTTCGGAGTTCGCCAGCTCTACGAGAACTCCTGGACGGTTCCGATCGAACTCGACCGCCCATGCAGCCACGACGGGCGAACCGAGCTCCGGGAGATAGGACCACGCGCCAGGTTTGATCGGATGCGCGATCAACGATGTCGGCACAGGATCGGGCAACGTACGCTCCAGAAATTCCAACAGCTGGTCGAATGACTCAAGCGCTCTAACACAACGGTGCAGAGCACCGCCAGGCGCCACAGCGAGAGTCTTGATCAGCCGGCAAATCCCGCCCAGCCCCTGCTCGCCGTGCTGCTGCAGCTGCACCAGCAGGTCCTCTTCGGTCATTCGCCCGCTGAACACCTTCGCACCGAGCACTTCCTCTGTGTCGAGAGGGGACGGCTCAGATCGCTGCCGACTTATCAGGAAGAGGGCGAGGACACAAGCCATCCCAACCGTGGTGTCGACGTTCGACTCGATCTCCTCGCGCACCGGCAAGTCGATCAACGCAAGCACGAACACCGAACCCACCACGATCAATCCGGTGCGGCGCCAACCAGTCCAGAGATAGCCAAATTTTTCATCCAAGAACCCGCGGTAGCGGGTGAATTCGGTCCGGTCTGAACTAATCAGGCCAAATACCATGTAAGGGAAATACCAACGACGCTGCCCGACAGGATCAATCACAACCTCACCGACCATGGCTGGAGGCCAGGTGAAGACCAAGAGAAAGAAGAAATTCCTGAGCAGCAACTCTACATTCGGCGGAATCAAGCTGACGATCAATCCGAGAATCAAGAACGCCGAGGAAATCGAGCAGACAACACCAACTCCGATGATTACCCGGTAAGTGACCCGCGCCCAGAAATCATTGAGTTCGCACGCACCAACTTTCAACCGCCACGCTATGCCCAACAGCATCAAGGCCCCCAGACACAAGACCGTCATGGTCGTCGGACTCAAGACGGCCGCCGCAGAGGCGAGCAACATGATCCCGCCGATCGCCGACGACACCATGCAGATCATGACCACGCCCTGCAACATCCCGAATACCAGGCTGTCGTCGTCGATGTCTTCTCGCGGCGGGAGGAACTGCCCCTTCGACCACACCTTGACCGCGTTGATCAACATGTTCGCGCGGTCGTGCAGCCCGACCAATTCGGCTCCCCCGGCTCCCCATCGCAGATGCAGCGCGATCAGGGAAACAGTTCGAGTGGGATAGCCAAGAGTCACAGCCTGCCGATAGAGCTCCAGCACACGTTCCTGCGACACCAGCGGCAGCAACGCGAGCGAAGCATCGCGGTTGTGCCGTCCTCCGGAGAAGAAACCCGTCCACACCAAGAGGTCGACCGCTGCCCGCAGCCGGGGCGAGAGCCGCTCATGCAACGCAACGGGCGAGCTACGAACGACTGTCAACGCGTGCAAGACCAGCGGCGGCCACGTGAAGCAACCCACTGGGGGAAGCTCGTCGTCGTCCGCCTGCCCGAGGGACCCAGCCTTGGCGAGCGCCGCTGCCTCCACCAGCGAGAGAAAGTACTTTCGAAACTGCTCATCGTCCCGCTGTAGCGCAGCCGACGTAACTGCGCGAGTCTCTTCACTCCCCACAAGGTCGGCGAGTGACATGGTTGGTGCCATAGCCGCGAGGTGCGATGCAGCCAAATGCGTTCGCACCACGGGGCACCGGAACGCGAACCTGCCGTGCTCACGCCTGCCGAGTTGCGGCACCTCGTCGTCCGCAGATGGCGGCTCCTCAGGACGAAAGATCAGCTGGAACGCCAACGCCTCGGCTCTCTGACGCTGCGACTTCGCCTCCCCTGCCCCCAACGCGTGTCGATCCAGCATGACCGCTACATACCCGTCGAGCAGCTCCGCCAACGACCGCGGAGCCGCACCAGCGTTGAGGACTTGCATGATCAGCGCTGGCGAAGCGAAGACTTGACGCAGAGCAGGATCGTGGACGTCATAGCTATCAGGACCAATGACGCCGCGCTTGCGGAGCAGCTCCTTCACCTGCCGGACCGAAGGGGTGCAGGGCGTCAGAACCGGCCTCGCATCGGGAAGAGCTTCCCGGACGACCACCAACGCTCGGTCCTTGTCACGATGCCGCATCAGGTTGCGTACAGCCTGGAAGTAGCCCTCCTCCTCGTCGGGGGACAGCTCGCCGCCAAGATCGAACGCGAACAACCAACGCGGCCCCGACGCCTCACCGTCCAGATATCGTCGCAACGACTCGGCAAGACTCTTGCTGTGGTCGGCAATCACTTGCAGCAGGTGATGTTTCACCAGGTCCGGAGTGATCTTCTCCTCGATGGTCGGCAACCTGCGCAATGCGACGTACACCGCGAGCTCACCGGGGCGCCGGCTCTGCCTCGCCCGGCGGCAGATCTCGAGCACACGGGCGCGAACCTCGACGCTCTTGCCGCTACCGGTTGGGCCGGCGACGACAGCTACCGAGGCAGTCGGCCACCTCGCCGCAGAAAGATCTCGCGCTCTCGACGACACCGCCTTGCCCGACCACGCGAACTCGTTCGACACGAGAAGCCCGAGCGGCACCCGGTTTTTCCCGACGAAGTCGTCCTCGGCCTCGCACCGATGTACGGCCGCCTCCACCGCGTCGGCCAGCTCGTGCAACGTGCTGCGATCCGCTGACGGCGTCAAGACAGCCATCGCGACCCCCGCCGCCAGAAGTGCCGCGCTTGACACCAGCACCGCACCCAAGAGCTGGCCTCCGGGCTGCAGCGGAGACACCCCACGATCGCGGACGGCGATGGCGGCCGCCGCGCACGCGAACAGCCCGAGCACGGCAATGCTCCAGCCCACGACTGGACGGAAGGACTTCGTCTCGGAGCGACCTCGGACGAACTCCACCAGAAATGCCAGCAATGCGAGCAACGTGGCGGCACCGGAAAACCCCTGTGCCGCGGCAACGATCCCGTCGACAAGAGCGGAGATCTCCGCAGGCATTCATACACCTCACCTGGAATTTCCAGCAACCGGACCGTTCTCTGGCTTCGCAGCCGAAGCGTGTCACGTTACCGTGAAGTTCCCCCGATAACTCGGAGGGTTGGTTACATGGCTCCGGCTGGGAATGCTGGGATGATAGATGGCCCGATGATCTACATCGGCGACGTCGGCACCGGCGTCACCCGATAGGACCGCGTTCAACTGCGCGACAGCTTCAACCGCTCGAGCGCACCGGACACGCCTTCGCGGCAACTCCTCCACGCGAGGATGTCGTGCGCGCCCGGTAGGTGGAGCCGGTCCTAGTGTCCTGAGTCATTAATTCGTTGGCAGTAGGCGGCGAGCGACTCGAGGATCTGGTCGGCG
>NZ_JYJG01000282.1 GCF_000955955.1 Lentzea aerocolonigenes | reverse complement strand
TCACCCGCCGACGTCCTGGGTCGCGCCCCTAGTTCAGAGCCGGTCCACTTCCTCCGCCAGAAGAAGACCCGCGTCGAACCCCATGGGGCCGAAGTGGCCGGCGAGCTCCAGCGAGAGCACACCCTGCAGGCGCGTCCAGAACGACAGCGCCCGATGCACCGTCGGCGACGAGGCGGGCAGCCCGCTCGCCCACCCGCGGTCCATGTTCAGCAGGACCTCGAACGGCGTCCTCGGCTGGTCTGACGGATCGGCGCACACCTCCAGCAGCACCGCCATGATCTCGTTCGAGATCGCGGTGATCTCGTCCGGCGCGTGGTAGCCGGGCACCGGCGTGCCGTAGATCAACAGATACCGCTGCGGGTCACTCAGCGCCCACTCGCGGATGACCGCGGCGAGCCCCACCGCGGTGGTGCCTTCCTCGAACGCCGCGCGGACCGTGTCGGCGAGGCTGCGATAGGCGTCGCGAATCAGTTCGGTGATCAACTCGTCGCGCCCGGCGAAGTACCGGTACAGCGCCGGTCCGCTCATGCCCATCTGCTTGGCGATGGCGTTGAGTGACAACGTTGTCACCCCTGCTTCGGCGATCTGCGCCCACGCGTGCCGTTTGACCTCGTCCCGCACCTGGGCCCGGTAGCGCTCGCGAGGGTTCTGCACAGACTCGATCGTCACCGTTAGACCCTCTCACATTCGTTATTGACACTCACGGCTGCGTCAGCTTAGCTTCACCTTGTCACCACCGTTAGAACCTCTAACCAACACGAGAAGCCGTAGCGAAGGTGAGACCATGTCTGTCAACATTCGTACTTCCGTCACCACTTCCGCACATCCGTCGACGTCGACGCTGGTCGCGGCCTGGGCCGCGCCGGTCATGGTCATCGGCCAGTTCGGCCTGCTCCCCGGGATCCCGATCGCCGTCGTGCTCGCCGCGAGCCTGCGCAACCACCGCTCGAAGGCCCTGCGCTGGTGGACAGGAGCCCTGACACTGGCCTACGCGACCCCGTTGACGCTGTGGCTCACTGGCCCGAGCGAGGCACCCAGCCTGTCGAAGTACATGAGCCCCCCGATGACGGCGGTTCTCGCGGGTGTCGGCGTTGCCACGGCCATCGCGCACCTGGTAGTTCGCAGGAGGTCTACTGGCAAGTAACCTGACGGCGTGACCCTCCCCCTGACCGGCGAACGCACCGTGCCCGGTATCGCGGAAGAGAACTACTGGTTCCGCCGGCACGAGGCGGCGTACCTGCACCTCATCGGCCACTGCGCGGACGCGGTCGTGCTGGAGGCGGGCTGCGGCGAGGGCTACGGCGCCCAGCTGATCCGCACCGTCGCGCGGCGGGTGATCGCACTCGACTACGACGAACTGACCTCACAGCACGTTGCCGAGCAATATCCGCAGCTGAACGTGCTGCGCGGCAACCTCGCGATGCTGCCGTTGCGCGACGAGAGCGTCGACGTCGTGGCGAACCTGCAGGTCATCGAGCACCTGTGGGACCAGGAGGGCTTCCTCGCCGAGTGTCTCAGGGTGCTGCGGCCGGGCGGGAAGCTGATCGTCACCACGCCGAACAGGCTGACGTTCTCACCGGGCCAGGACACGCCGCTGAACCCGTTCCACACCAGGGAGCTGGCACCGTCCGAACTGGACGAGATGCTGAAGGAAGCTGGTTTCCGCGTTGACGAACTGACGGGACTGCGTCACGGGAAGAGGCTTGACTCCCTCCTGGATGGACAGATCATCAATGCACAGGTCGAAGTCGCCCTGTCCGGCGCACCGTGGCCGGCCGAGCTCAAGGAGGCTGTCGAGTCGGTGACGGTGGAGGACTTCGACATCACCCCTGAGGACATGGACACCTGCCTCGACCTCGTGGCCGTGGCGGTGCGCGCGTGAGCCCAAAGCCCGAGGGCACGTTCTGCCTCGTCCTGCACAGCCACCTGCCCTGGCTCGCGCACCACGGCACGTGGCCGGTCGGCGAGGAGTGGCTCTACCAGGCGTGGGCGCACTCGTACCTGCCCGTCGTGGACATGCTCAGAAGGTTCGCCGAAGAAGGCCGCAACGACGTCCTGACGCTCGGCGTCACACCGATTCTGGCCGCCCAACTCGACGACCCGTACTGCTTGCGCGGCGCACACGACTGGCTCGGCAACTGGCACCTGCGGTCGCACTACGCCGGCGAGAGACTGCGAGAGCTGTCCGCGTACGAGCACCGGGCGTCGTCCTGGGCGCTCGACCAGTTCGAATCCCATTGGCGGCACGGGTTCTCGCCCGTCCTGCGGTCCCTTGTGGACTCGCAGACCATCGAGCTGCTGGGCGGCCCGGCGACGCATCCCTTTCAGCCTTTGCTGGACCCGAAGGTCCGGGCCTTCGCGCTCAAGACCGGACTCCAGGACACGAAGCTGCGGATCGGCCAAGCGCCGGAAGGCATCTGGGCGCCGGAATGCGGCTACTCGCCCGGCATGGAGGCGGGATACGCCCGGGCTGGCGTCAAGAGGTTCATGGTCGACGGACCAGCGCTGCACGGCGACACCTCGACCGCGCACCCGGTCGGCTCCAGCGACGTGCTGGCGTTCGGGCGTGATCTCGAGGTCTCGTACCGCGTGTGGTCGCCCAAGGTCGGCTATCCGGGCGATGCCGCGTACCGGGATTTTCACACGTTCGACCACCCGACGGGCCTCAAGCCGTCGCGGGTGACCGGCAAGAACGTGGCGCCGGAGGACAAGCGGCCGTACGACCCGCTGCTGGCACGGGAAGCGATCGGCCGGCACGTCGAGGACTTCGTCGACACGGTCGTCCAACGGTTGCGGGCGATCGACGGCGGCCTGGTCGTGGCGGCGTACGACACCGAGCTCTACGGGCACTGGTGGCACGAGGGTCCGTTGTGGCTGGAAGCGGTGCTGCGGGCGTTGCCGGAAGCCGGCGTGCGGGTGACGACCCTCAGAGGCGCCGTCGAGGCCGGACACGTCGGCAAACCTGTCGAGTTGCCGGCCTCGTCGTGGGGCAGCGGCAAGGACTGGCGGGTGTGGGACGGCGCGCAGGTGTCGGACATCGTGTCGCTCAACGAGTCGGTGCAGAAAGAGCTGCTGGAGCTGGACTTCTCGCGCGACGTGCGGGATCCGGTGCTGGACCAGGCGGTGCGCGAGGCGTTGCTGGCGTTGTCGAGCGACTGGGCCTTCATGGTCACCAAGGACTCGGCCGCCGACTACGCCCGGTACCGCGCGAAGATTCACAGCGATCGTTTCAGCGAGCTGGCGGCATTGGCGCGGGGCGGTCGTGGACGTGCGAGGGCGGCGGAGCTCCGCGCGGCAGACGGTCCTTTCGGCCATCTGGACGCGCGAGGAATGAGGTAACGGGATGCGCGTGCTGATGTTGTCGTGGGAGTACCCGCCGGTGGTCGTCGGCGGGCTGGGCAGGCACGTCCACGCGCTCGCGACACAGCTGGCCGCGCAGGGGCACGAGGTCGTCGTGCTCTGCCGGCAACCTTCCGGCACCGACGCGATCACGCACCCGACCACAGATCTGGTGAGCGAGGGCGTGCGGCTGATCCGCGTCGCCGAGGACCCCGCGCACTTCGTGTTCGAGAAGGACCTCCTGGCGTGGACCCTGGCGATGGGTCACGCCATGACGCGCGCGGGACTCGACCTCGGCGACTGGCGCCCGGACGTGGTGCACGCGCACGACTGGCTGGTCACGCATCCGGCCGTCGCGTTGGCGGAATCCTTTGGCGTGCCACTGATCGCGACGATCCACGCGACCGAGGCCGGGCGGCACTCCGGCTGGCTCTCGCACCCGCTGAACCAGCAGGTGCACTCGGTGGAGTGGTGGCTGGCGAACCGCGCCGACTCGCTGATCACCTGCTCGTCGGCGATGCGGCGCGAGGTGGCGCATCTGTTCGATGTGGACACTGACGTGGTTTCCGTGCTGCACAACGGCATCGAGCCGGGCGGCTGGAAGGTGCGGGCCAAGGACGTCGGCGCGGCCCGGCGGGAGTACTCGCCGCACGGCGACCCGTTGCTGCTGTTCTTCGGGCGCATCGAGTGGGAGAAGGGCATCCAGGACCTGATCGCGGCGCTCCCCCGGATCCGGCGCCACCACCGGGGCACGCGCGTTGTAGTGGCCGGTGACGGTTCGCAGACCGAGTGGCTGCAGGAGCAGGCGCGCAAGCACCGCGTGCTGCGCGCGGTGGAGTTCGTCGGGCATCTCTCCGACAGGTCTTTGGCGGCGTTGCTCACAGCCGCGAACGCCGTGGTGCTGCCGTCTCGCTACGAGCCGTTCGGGATCGTGGCGCTGGAGGCCGCGGCAGCCGGGACACCGCTCGTCGCGTCGACTGCCGGCGGGCTCGGTGAAGTGGTTCTGGACGGCGTGACCGGGTTGTCGTTCGCCCCCGGTGACGTGGACGGACTCACTCGCGCGGTGCGGGACGTGCTGTCCGATCCGACGTCAGCCGCCACGCGTGCCCGTGCCGCCAAGGAGCGTCTGGGGACCGACTTCAACTGGGCCACGATCGCCTCCGGCACGGCCGAGGTCTACGCGGCCGCGGAAGTGCGCGAACCAAAGGTGCTGGGGCGCCCCAAGATCGCTACGGGCAACCTGTTCACTTGATCTTGGTACAGTCGCCGGTCCCGTTAACAACAGGTGACCGAGGACTGAATGAAATACCAACGCTTCGTGGCACTCGGGGACAGCTGCACCGAGGGCCTGGACGACCTGCTTCCCGACGGCCGGTACCGGGGCTGGGCGGACCGCGTCGCGTCCGTGCTGGACGGGCCGGGTTTCCGCTATGCCAACCTCGGCGTGCGCGGCCGTCGGCTCGACCAGATGCTGGTGGAGCAGGTCCCGTCCGCTGAGGCGTTGCAGCCCGACCTGGTGGTGCTGTTCGGCGGTGGCAACGACGTGATGTCCGGCGCCTCAGCTGCTCAGCTCGCGCGCCGCGTCGACGCGATGGTCCGCGCCGTGACGTCGTTCGCGCCTACGGTCGCCGTCTTCACGTTGAGCGACGTCTCGCAGCGCATGCCGTTCGGCTGGCGGATGCGGCCGCGCATCGAGGCGTTGAACGACGCGATGCGCGTCGCTGCCGTGCGTTATGGCGCGGTGCTGGTCGACGTGTGGGGCGACGAATGCGTGCAGGACTCGCGCTTCTTCGGCCCGGACCGCCTGCACCTGTCGTCGTTGGGGCACAGGCGGTTGGCCGGGCATGTGCTGGCGGCGCTGGACATCCCGTTCGATCCGGCGTGGATGGCACCGCTGGACGGCACGGCCGCGCCCGCCTCGCTGTGGGACCACGTGCGGTGGCTGCGCGACCAGGTGCTGCCGGTCGCCTACACGCGTTCGCGCAACAAGCTGATCGGCCGCCAGCCTGGCGACGGTTTCCGGCCTAAGCGTCCGCAGCTTCTTCCGTTCGCTTAGCCAGCGCCTCCTTGGCCTTGCGGGCCATGTCCGCGATGTCGGCCCGCCGCTGGGCGTCCGCCTCGTAGTCGGCGCGCCGATCCCGCACCACTCGTGCCGGCGCGCCCACCGCGATCTTGAAGTCCGGCACGTCGCCGCGCACCACGGCGTGGGCTCCGAGGACGCAGCCGCGGCCGACACGGGTGCCACGCAGCACGGTCACCTTGGCGCCGAGCCAGCAGTCCGGCCCGATGCGCACCGGCGACTTCACGATGCCCTGGTCCTTGATCGGCAGCGTGATGTCCTCGGTCTTGTGGTCGAAGTCGCAGATGTAGACCCAGTCGGCGACCAAGCTGGAGGCCCCGATCTCGATGTCGAGGTAGCAGTTGACCGTGTTGTCCTTGCCGAACACGACCTTGTCGCCGATGCGCAGCGAGCCCTCGTGGCAGCGGATGGCGTTGCCGTCGCCGATGTGCACCCAGCGGCCGATCTCCAGCCGCCCGTAGCCCGGCCGCGCCATGACGTCGACGTGCTTGCCGAAGAAGACCATGCCGCGCAGCACCACGTGGGGGTTGAGCAGGCGGAACTTGAGCAGCCGCCAGTACCGCACGAGGTACCAGGGGGTGTAGGCGCGGTGGCGCAGGACCCAGCGCAGCGAGGCGAGCGTGAGGAAGCGCGCCTGCTGAGGGTCGCGGCGCGACCTGGCCCACCTCGTCCAGACGGGTGCTCCCCACATCGAAGTCATGCACGGCACTTTAAAGTCTCGTCTCATGTGGGCGGTCATTGGAGTGTGGGAGCTCAGCCCGGAAATGCACGACGAGTGGCGTGCGCAGGTGCCGTTGATGGCGTCGAGCAAGGTCGGGACGCCGGGGTTCGCGCACGGGACGTGGACGCAGGACGGGCACGCGATCCAGGTGTTCGACAACGAGGACGACGCCCGCCGCTACCACGCGAAGATGCGCGACGAGGGCTACCTCGAACGGCCGGGTCTGCGGAATGTCGTGTGGGACGTCACCGAGGTGGGAGCCGAGTCTCAGGCACCCTAGGGACATGGCGATCCCTCTGATCATCGACACCGACCCCGGCGTGGACGACGCGTTCGCGATCGCGCTGGCCGCCCGCAGCCCCGAGGTGGAGCTGAAAGGCCTCACCACGGTGTTCGGCAACGTCGCGCTCGACCTCACCACGCGCAACGCCCAGCGGCTGCTGTCCTACCTCGGACGCAAGGACGTGCCTGTGGCCAGGGGTGCGGAGGGACCGAGCGGGGCGGCGGACGTGCACGGCGAGGACGGACTCGGCGGCCAGGCGCACACTCTGCCGGACGACAACGAGATCATCGATCCGGACGACGCTGTTCAGTTCCTCGAGTACACCGTCACGCCGGACACCACCGTTGCCGCCATCGGGCCGCTCACCAACATCGCCAACGCGCTGGAGTCCGGCATCGTGTTCCCGCGGTTGATCGTCATGGGCGGCGGGCTAGGGCTGGGCAACACGACCGAACGGGCCGAGTTCAACTTCTGGGCCGATCCCGAGGCCGCGCAGGTCGTGATCCGCAAGGGCAACCCGATCGTCGTGCCGCTCAACCTCACGCACCGGTGCATCGCCGACACCGAGTTCCTCGCGCGGGTCGACCCCGTGCTGAGCAACCTCACCGGGACGTACCGCGCGTACATGGAGAACCGGTCGGAGAACCAGGGGATCTACGTCCACGACGCCGTCGCGGTGGCCGAAGCGATCATCCCCGGCACGCTGAAGCTCAAGTCGCACCTGCTCGACGTCGACGACGAGGGCGCCCTCATCGAGGGAAAGCACCAGGTAGAGGTTGCGGAAGACACCGATTGGCCTGCGCTGCGGGCCTTCATGGAGCAGCGCTTGTCCGTTTGACGACAACTTCACGTCGCTCTCTGGGGTTGCGCGGCCACGATAAGTAGGGTCCGCGTCCATGCAGCGAAGAGTCCTCATGACAGCTGCGGTGGCGGTGGCCATGACATTCGGAGTGGTCCCTGCCTCCGCACAGCCCCAGATTCAGGTGGTGCCGGATCCCGCGGCGCACGTGAACCCGTTCATCGGCACGACCAATCTCGGGAACACCTTTCCCGGAGCGGTCGTGCCGTTCGGCATGTTCTCCTTCAGCCCCGAGGCGAGTCGCGGCAACACCCTGCGCGCCGCGGCTCCCGGTGGCTACCGCTACGACGCCACGAAGATCCGCGGCTTCAGCCTCACCCACATGTCCGGCACGGGATGTGCGGGCGGCAGTGGTGACATCCCGATCTTCCCGCACGTCGGCACCGTCACCACGTCCCCGACCACGGACGCGACGGATGCCGTCTACGCCAGCGAGTTCGCGCACGCCGACGAGGTGGCCAAGCCCGGCCGCTACGACGTGACGCTGAAATCCGGCGCCAAAGCCGAACTGTCCGCCACCGAACGCACCGGTGCCGCGCGCTTCAGCTTCCCAGCCGACAAGCCAGCGACGGTGCTGATCAACACGTCCAAGTCGCAGGTCGGCAGCAGTGACGCGGTCACGTCGATCGACCAGGCCAAGCGCACGATCACGGGCTCGGTCACGGCCGGCAACTTCTGCGGCTACATCAACCAGGTCGGCCGCCGCAGCTACTACACGCTGCACTTCGTGGCGGAGTTCGACCAGGATTTCACCGAGGTCGGCACGTATCAAGACAACGTTGTCACGCCCGGAAGCACGTCTGCCAAGGGCGGCACGACGTACGGGACGAACGGCTGGCCGGTGCTCGGCAAGGGTTCCGGCGCCTACCTCGGTTTCGCGCCCGGCTCGCAGGTAAACGTCAAGGTCGGCATCTCGTACGTCAGCCTGGACAACGCGCGGGCGAACCTCAGCGCCGAGAACAAGGGTCAGTCCATTGAGGACATGAGGGACAACGCGTACATCGCGTGGCAGAAGCAGCTCAAGCGCATCGAGGTCGGCGGCGGCTCCGATGACGAGCGGACCAAGTTCTACACCGCGCTCTACCACGCGCTGTTGCACCCCAACCTCTTCAGCGACGTCAACGGCGAGTACGCCGGGTTCGACGGCAAGGCGCACAAGATCGACAAGCGGCGGCAGAAGGCGCAGTACGGCACGTTCTCCGGCTGGGACATCTACCGCTCACAGCTGCAGCTCGTCACGCTGCTGGAGCCGCAGATCGGGTCGGACATCGCGCAGTCGCTGCTCAACCAGGCCGACCAGAACAACGGCGTCTGGGACCGCTGGACGCACAACGGCGGTGGCACGCACGTGATGAACGGCGACCCGGCGCCGATCGCTCTCGCGGCCATCACGGCGTTCGGTGGCGACAAGTACGACATCAGGTCTTCCTTGAAGTCCTTGGTGCAGGCCGCGACCGTGCCCACCGCACAGGACCTGAGCAAGGACGGCTGGGCGGTGATGTCCGTCGGGCAGCGGCCGTCGCTCGACAAGTACCTGCAGCACAAGTACATGCCGTCGGTGTCGAACGCGTGGGGCGGCGCGGCGGAGACCCTGGAGATCTCCGCGGCGGACTTCGCGATCAGCCAGCTCGCCGAGCGCACAGGCGACCGCAGGACCGCGAAGACGTTCGCCGAGCGCGCGCAGTGGTGGCAGAACAACTTCGACCCGGTCGCGGACTCCACCGGCGGCTACATCCGCAACCGCAACGCCGACGGCACGTGGGTCAAGGACTTCACGCCCGACACCGGCAACGGGTTCGTCGAGGGCAGCAGCGCCCAGTACACGTGGATGGTCACGCACAACGTCGCCGGGCTCGTGGAGTCGTTGGGCGGTCGCGAACGTGCCAACAAGCGGTTGGACGACTTCTTCCACAACGCTGACGGCACTTGGGCCTTGACGGGCAAGGGCGGCGCGAAGTCCGAACTGGACAACGAGCCGTCGATCAACGTCCCGTGGCTCTACAACTACACGGGCCGGCCCTCCAAGACGCAGGAGACGTTGCGCGAGACGATCGGCACGCTGTGGAAGAACGCCCCCGGCGGCATTCCCGGCAACGACGACCTCGGCGCGATGTCGTCGTGGTTCGTCTTCACCTCGATGGGCATCTACCCGCAGGTGCCCTCGCGCGCCGAGCTGGTGCTGAGCAGCCCGCTGTTCACGTCGGTGAAGATCAACCGCGGTGGCGGCAAGGACATCACGATCAACGCGCCCGCGGCCAACACGGCCACGAAGTACGTGCAGTCGTTGAAGGTCAACGGTCGAGCCACGACCAAGACCTGGCTGCCCGAGTCGTTCGTGGAGCACGGCGGCAAGCTCGACTTCGTGCTCGGCAGGACGCCTTCTTCGTGGGGCAGCGGGGCTTCTGACGCACCGCCGTCGTTCCGCGACGGCGAGCAGCCGATCAAGCACGACCAGCCGTACTTCCTGACCGTCGAACCGCGTGATCTCGTGGCGGAGCAGGGCAAGCCGACCACGGTGAAGGTCAACGCGGTCAAGCTGTACGACGGCGACCCGAAGGCGACGTTCAAGGTCGACATCGACCCGCTCATCGGTATCTCGCCCAGCACCGGAACCGTGCCCGGCGAGTTCACCATCACCCCGGATCCCTCGGCGAAGGACGGGTTCTACGACTTCACCGTGACGGTGACCGTCGAAGGCGCCGCGAAGCCCGTGGTGCTGCCGAAGACGGTGAAGGTCGCTCCGGCGGGCAGCATGCTGGCCGCCGTGAACAACGTCGGTGCGTCCGACGACGCGACCGGCGAGGGCGACTTCGACGGCGGCGGCTACAGCTACTCGCGTCAAGCTCTTGCCGCTGCCGGACTTTCGCCGGGTGGTACGGGCACGGTGGACGGCTTGTCCTACACCTGGCCCGCCTCGCCGCCCGGCCGTCCCGACAACGCCACCGCGGCGAAGCAGACGCTGGCACTGTCCGGAACCCGGCTCGCCTTCCTCGGTTCAGCCACCAACGGTGCCCGCACCCGGCCCGCGGTCGTGACGTTCACGGACGGCACCACCGCGACCGTCGAGATCGGGTTCAGCGACTGGACCTTGGGCGGTGGCGGCGCGGCTCCGAGCTACGGCAACGTGATCGTCGCGAACACGCCGTACCGCAACCAGTCCGGCGGCGGCAGCGAAAAGGTGGCGACGCACATCTTCGCGACGAAGACGTACGCGGCACCGGAAGGCAAGACGCTGGCGAGCATCGTGCTGCCGGATGATGTCGACCTGCATGTTTTCGCTGTGGCACTGGGATAGTTCGTCAAACGTGGGTGGTTCCCGTCGCGCTGGCGGCGGGAACCACCCACGTCCTATCTTGTGACGTAAGCCCAAGCGCCGCCGCCTCGCTCTGAGCGTGAGGCGCCGCCATGCCCAACTGCGTGCGGTCAACGAGGATCGCAGTGCACTCGTCGGACCTGCTCACCTCCGACGCCGTAGCAACCTGGCTCGATGCCCTGCCCGGCTGGCTCGTCGTCGGCACGGCCTGCACCTTGGAAGACCTGGTGCTGTTGTGTCGTTTGCGCCCGCCGGACGTGGTGGTGGGGCAGCTTCCACCGGAATTCGTACCGGACTTTCCACTCGTGCCGCTGTGCCCGACGTGCGGGCTCGCCTCGTTGCGCGCCTCTTTGGAGCACGTGCCTCTCGCTCCCATGCGCCGTGTCGCGCCGGGAGCGTTGACCGACCGCGAGATGGAAGTGCTCGCGTACGTCTGCTCCGGACTGTCGGCTGTGCTGGTCGCGTCGGCTCTCCAGCTCTCGCCGCACACCGTCGTCAACTACAAACGGCGGATCTTCGCGAAGCTCGGGGTGCAGAGCCGGGTGCAGGCTGCCGCGGTCGTGGCTCGGCTGGGGCTCGTGCGAACTCCGGGTCGCGGGGTCGCCATGCCGGACAACGTTCCCGGGCTCACGCATCGGGAGAACGACATCCTGGCGTCGATCGCGCGCGGGGAGTCGGTCCGGCAGACGGCTTCGGCGTTGGGGATCGCGATGAAGACGGTCGAGTCGGAGCAACGGCAGCTGTTCTTCAAGCTGCGGGTGCACAACCGGGCGCAGGCGCTCGCGGAGGCTTCGCGGCTCGGGTTGCTCACGTAAGGGATTGGCGTCCCTGCGTGGTTCTTCGTCCGTGCGGCGTGGAGTGATCTCGCAGAAGACTGCGCCAGCGTCGATCCTTCGCGCCGCGGCCAATAATGTGGGGTGGTGTTCACCGTTTCGGAACGCGATCAGCTGCGTCGTGACCTGGTCAACGCCGCCGACACCGACCCGCGGGTGGTCGGGGCGGCGCTGACCGGGTCGGCGGCCGTGGGCAGGGAGGATCGCTGGTCGGACATCGACTTCGCGCTCTCGGTCGACCGCGAGATCGACGCCGTGGTGGCCGACTGGACCGCGCTGATGTACGCGTGCGGCGCGGTCAGCCACCTCGACGTGCGGCGCGGGGCCGTGTTGTTCCGCGTCTACCTGATGCGGTCGACACTGCAGGTCGACATCGCGTTCTGGCCGTCGACGGAGTTCGGTGCGACCGGGCCGACGTTCCGGCTGCTGTTCGGCGAGGCCAACGAGATCCCGCACGTTGGTCAGCCCGGCCGCGACGGGCTGATCGGGCTCGCCTGGCTCTACGCGCTGCACGCGCGGTCGTCGATCGAGCGCGGGCGCTCGTGGCAGGCGCTGTACATGATCAACAACATGCGCGACCAGGTGATGGCGTTGCGGTGCCTTGAGCAAGGGGTCAACGCGGTGCAGGGGCGCGGGTTGGACGATCTCGCCGATGCCTCCGCTTTCGCCGGCACGCTGGTGTTGTCGACGCATCAGGACGAGCTGCGGCGGGCGTTCCACGTGTTGACCGGGATGTTGCTCAGCGAGATCAACGACTCGGAACTGGCTGCGGCTGTGCGGGCGTTGTCTCCCGGAGCAGCAGTGCCGCGGTGAGCAGCACCAGCACGGCTGCGGAGCCGTGCACTGCCAGCGCGTAGCCCACTGTGCCGCCGTGGGTCATCACGGCCAGGCAGTCGCCGATCGGGATGATCGCGTCGGCCAGGACCACCCAGCCCAGCGCTCGGCGTTGCTTCAACAGCAGCAGGATCAGGGCTGTTAGGCCGTAGGCGACGTCTCGCACGCCCTTCACGACGTAGTAGCCGGCCGGGTCGACGATGCCGAAGCCCGCTGCCGCGCCGTCGCCGTTGAGCAGGTAGCTCAGGCCGAAGTAGAAGCCGGCCAGCACGACGAGCCAGGCCATGACCGTGTTCAGACGCATGATGCCCTCCGGGAACTTCTAGCGTTGCTAGCGAATAGAGCGACGCTCACACTAGTCGCGCTCGGATGTCTAGCGGTGCTAGATTCGAGTGGTGACCATCCAGAACCGGCGCGAGCGTGAACGCGCGGAACGGCACCAGCTGATCATCGACGCTGCCCGCGAGCTGGCTGAGGCGGAAGGCTGGGAGGCGGTCACGACGCGCCGGCTCGCGGAGAAGGTCGAGTACAGCCAGCCGGTGCTCTACAGCCACTTCAAGGGCAAGGACGCCATCGTGCGCGCGGTGGCGATCCAGGGGTGCGGGGAGCTGGCGCGGCTGATGCGCAAAGCCCGTCCCGAGCAAGGGGAGTCACGGCTGAAAGCAGCCGCGGAGGCGTACCTGGAGTTCGCCGCGAAGAGGCCCGCGCTGTACGACGCGATGTTCGTGCAGCAGGTGGACATCCCGTTCGGCACGGACGAGGTGCCGCAGGAGTTGCGGGACGCGTTCGGCGAACTCGTCGCGGCGGTCGGACCTGTTGCGGGAGAACGGGATCTGGAGACGCTGACCGAGGTGTTCTGGAGCTCGCTGCACGGGATCGCGACGCTCACGCACGGGCACCGGCTACGACCGGATCACCACGAGGCCCGGCTGGATCTGATGCTGAGCGCGCTGCAGGGGCCCTGACGAGGCACTCAGGTGCGCTCGGCCTGGCACAGCACCATGACCGGTTTCGAGCCGATCCGGGTCAGCACCACCGTGGCCTCGTCGGGGCCGGAGAGCTTGAGGCGCTTGCGCAGCGTGTTCGGGTCGATGTCCAGGCCCCGCACCAGGATCTCCAACCGGCCGACACCACGAGTGGAAAGCAGCGACTTCAGCGACTTCTCGGTGTAGTGGCCGTGTTCGAGCACCCGGAACGCACGGATGCCCGCCGGAGCAACATCCCCGCTCAGGTAAGCGATGCGTTCGTCGAGCTGCCACAGGCCGTGCCGAGCCGCGTAGTGCCGGACCAGACCCGCGCGCACGACCGCGCCGTCCGGGTCGATGATCCACTGCCCGGGCGGAGCGACGAGGCAGTCGTCGGGCTCGCCGTCGGTGATCGTCCACGACGAGGACCCGTGCATAACCGTGGCGCGGCGCGAAACCCCTGGCGTGGCAAGGCCTCGCGTCCACAGGCAGGCTTCCCGCACGGCGCCGTCCAAGGACACCAGCTCGATCTCGTCGGCCCAGGGCGCGACCGCGAAGTCGATACCGGGCGCGCACTTCACCGCCAGATCGACCCCGGAGTAGATCGAAGACAGCTCGTCCAACGGCGGCACGAAGTCCTGCGGATGCCACTTGCGGCGACCGGACGAGTCACGCCGGGCCGGGTCTGCCGTGACGGCTCCAGCGCGCGACACAGGCCGCAACGCGTCGGCCTGGACGACCAGCTGGCCGGGAACGTTGTTGCGCGCCATGGCAAGCCGGACCGGATCGAGGTCCGAGCCGACGCACCGGGCGGCGACCGCGCTCAACGCGAACAGGTCCGCGCCGATCGAGCACGTGACGTCGTGGACATCCCGGCCAACGAACCGCGCCGCACGATGCCGCGCGACTGCGGACGCGGTGGCCTGCTGGAGAGCGTCGTCGGTGAACAGCCAGCCCGCCGAACAGTCCAATTTGGACACCGCACGACGACGCAGCAGCACGGTTTCCACGACCGGGGCGAAGGAAGCGCCGAGCAGCTTCCTGGCAACTCCTACGTCGTGCAACCGGGAGGAGTCGGTGAAAGGCAACGCGTCCACCTCGGCCAGCGCGGCGACTCCGGCGGAAGACCGCAGGAACGCCACGTCGGACGAGGTGAACGCGTACCCCAACTCAGGAGGACTTCCTGCCGGTGACCGACACGTTGTAGAACACCTCGCGCGGCAGCACCTTCGCGAAGACGTTCTGGTCGACCCACGAGAGGTTCTGCCAGGTGCGGTAGGCGAACATCGCCCAGCCGAAGCCCAGCTTCTCGCGCGGCACGGCGGCCTCGAACGTGCGCACCGGCCAGCCGAACAGCGCGGCCGACAGCTCGTCCGTCACCGCGTGAACGCCGACCGCACCCGCACGCCGAGCCGTCGCCTCGAGCTGATCCGGGTCGAACGTGTGCAGGTCGACGACGGCTTCCAGGGCCGCGGCACGAGAAGACTCGTCGAGCTCCTCCTGCGGACGGCGCCACGATCCCAGCAGCGGAAGGGCCTTGGTGACGTTGGTGGTCAGCCACCACGTCGCCTGGCCGAGCTTGCGGGCGTAGAAGTTGCCGATGTTCGTCGGGTCGCCCGCGAACACGAACTTGCCGCCGGGCTTCAGCACCCGCAGCACCTCGCGCATCGCCGCCTCCACATCGGGGATGTGGTGCAGCACCGCGTGCCCGACGACGAGGTCGAACGTGTTGTCGTCGTACGGGATCCGCTCGGCGTCGGCAACGCGGCCGTCGACGTCCAGTCCGAGGTGCTGGGCGTTGCGCAGCGCGACCTCGACCATGCCGGGCGACAGGTCGGTGACCGAGCCCTTCTTGATCACGTCGCCCTGCATGAGGTTCAGCAGGAAGAAACCGGTGCCGCAGCCCAGTTCCAGCGCGTGCTCGTACGGTCCCACGTCACCGGCCGCCGCACGGAACCGGTCCGTCGCGTAGGTGATGCAGCGGTCGTCGTAGGAGATCGACCACTTCTCGTCGTAGGTGCCCGCTTCCCAGTCGTGGTAGAGCACCTGCGCGAGCTTGGTGTCCTTGTAGGCCGCCTCGACCTCTTCGGCCGTCGCGTGCGGGTTGGGTGCCGGGTCAGTTGCCACTGAACTTCGCCTTTCCGGGCCCGTTCTCGATGAACGACTCGACGCCCGCCTTCTTGTCCTCCGTCGCGAACAGCGCCGCGAAGAGGTGGCTCTCCAACTTGAGGCCCGACTCCAGGTCGGTGTCGAGGCCGCCGTCCACAGCGGCCTTCGTGGCGGCCAGCGCCAGCACCGGTCCGTTGACGAACTGCTTGGCCCAGCGAACGGCCGCGGCGTACACGTCGTCCGGCGCGACGACCTCGTCGACCATGCCGAGCTCGAGCGCCTCCTGGGCGCCGACGAACCGGCCGGTGTACAGCAGGTCCTTGGTCTTGGACGGGCCGATCAACCGGGCGAGGCGCTGCGTGCCGCCACCGCCGGGGATCAGGCCGAGCAGGATCTCGGGCTGGCCGACCTTGGCGTTGTCACCGGCGATCCGGCGGTCGCAACCCAGCGCGACCTCGAACCCGCCACCCAGCGCGTAGCCGGTGATCGCGGCGACGGTCGGCTTCGGCACCGAGGCGAGCGCACCGAGTGCGTCGGACAGGCTCTTGGCCCGCAACGTCATCTCGGCGTGGGAGATCTGCGCGAACTCCTTGACGTCGGCGCCGGCCGCGAAGACCTTCTCGCCGCCGTAGACGATGACCGCGTAGACGTCGGAACGCTCGGAAGCCTCCTTGGCGGCGGCCTGGAGCTCGGTCTGCACCTGCCGGTTCAGGGCGTTCATCGGCGGCCGATCCAGCCGGATCGTGCCGATCCCGTCCTCGACTTCCAGCCTCACGAACTCAGCCACTGCGGCGCCCTCCTACTTAGTCGCGACGGCGGTGTCACGTTACCCGGCGGTAGCTTGTCAGACCTTTCGGCGGGCGAAGAACCGCTCCCCCGACTTTTGCAGTTCGAGGTCCTGACCGAACGTCTTTGAGAGGTTTTCCTCAGTGAGAACGTCGTCGAGCAGGCCTTGAGCGACGACGGAGCCTTCACGGAGCAGCAGCGCGTGCGTGAAACCGGGCGGGATCTCCTCGACGTGGTGCGTCACCAGCACCATCGCCGGCGCGTCCGGGTCGAGCGCCAACTCGGACAGCTTCGCGACCAGATCCTCACGTCCGCCCAGGTCAAGACCGGCGGCGGGCTCGTCGAGCAGGAGCATCTCGGGGTCGGTCATGAGAGCACGGGCGATCAGGGTGCGCTTGCGCTCACCCTCGCTCAGCGTGCCGTAGAGGCGGTCGGCCAGGTGCTCGATGCCCAGCGTCCCGAGCAGCTCGCGGGCCCGGTCCGTGTCCTGCTTGCCGTACTCCTCGCGCCACCGGCCGAGCACCGCGTATCCGGCGGAGACGACCAGGTCGACGACCGTCTCGTCGCCGGGGACGCGACCGTTCAACGCCGCCGAGCACAGGCCGATGCGCGGCTTGAGCTCCTGGACGTCGGTCTTGCCCAGGCGTTCACCCAGGAGGTGGACCTTGCCCTTGGTCGGGTGCAGTTCGGCGCTGGAGAGCCGTAGCAGGGTGGTCTTGCCGGCGCCGTTCGGGCCCAGCACCACCCAGCGCTCATCCAGTTCCACGCTCCAGTCGATGTTGCCGACCAGCACGTTCTTCCCACGACGGACCGATACGCCCGCCATGTGCACGACCAGATCTGTCACGTCGACGTCCGCCACGCCTCGCATTCTTCCGAACCCCCTCCCCCCGACCCCCCATCGGGGTGGCTCCTTGCAGTACGCGGGGAGCTTTCGTACTGCAGGAGAGGACGCGGGGGCCCCGCGTGCGGCGGCAAGTGGGGGCGATAGGCGGGTGGGCTGGGCCGGTGCGGTGAACTCGCGAGTTTTTTGTCGGTATCGGATGCCAAGATCGGAGGTATGGCTACGCGACCCGAGTCCGAGGTGCTGGCAGGCCGTCCGTTCCCACTGGGGGCACACGCCGAGGCAGGCGGTGTCCGGTTCGCGGTGACGTCCCACGTCGCCGACGCGGTCGAGGTCTGTCTGATCAACGACGACGGCGAGGAGAAACGGGTCGAGCTGACCGAGAGGACGTTCGGGGTGTGGCACGGCCTCATCCCCGGCGTGACGCCAGGGCAGAAGTACGGGTACCGGGTGCACGGGCCGTACGACGCCGGGCGGGGGCTGCGGTGCAACCCGGCCAAGATCCTCGTCGACCCGTACGCGCGGCAGATCACCGGCGAGATCACGGATCTCGAGGCCTCGCTCGGGTACGTGGGCGATCCGATGCACGGGCCGCCGTCGGCGATCGACTCGCTCGGAAGCGTTCCCCTGAGCGTCGTGAGCTCGCCCGGCGGCGCGGACACCGGGGTCAAGCCGGAGGTGCCGTTCGAAGAGGCCGTCATCTACGAGATGCACGTCAAGGGCTTCACGAAGAACCACCCGGACATCCCGGAGAAGCTGAGGGGCACCTACCTCGGCCTGGCGCACCCGGCGGCGGTCGAGCACCTGACCAGGCTCGGCGTCACCACCGTGGAACTGTTGCCCGTCCAGGCGTTCCAGGCTGAGCCGTCGCTGATCGGTCGCAACGCGGGCAACTACTGGGGTTACTCGCCGCTCGGCTACTGCGCACCGCACGCCGCGTACGCGAGCGAACCCGGCCGCGAGGTCCAGGAGTTCCGGACGATGGTGTCCGCGCTGCACGCCGCGGGCATCGAGGTGCTGATCGACGTCGTCTACAACCACACGTGCGAGGGCGGGCCGGACGGGCCGACGATCTGCTTCCGCGGCTTCGACGCGCCGGGTTACTACCTGCACGCCGGCGGCGGCAGCACGGTCGACATCACCGGGTGCGGCAACACGCTGGACGCCGGATCGCCGCAGGTCGTGCGCCTGGTGACGGACTCGCTGCGGTACTGGGCCGACGAGATGGGCGTCGACGGCTTCCGGTTCGACCTCGCGTCGACGATGGGGCGGCCAGGTGGCGGGTTCTTCGACCGGGACAGCGCTCTGCTGACGGCCATCACGACGGATCCGGTGCTGTGCAGGGCGAAGCTGATCGCGGAGCCGTGGGACGCGACGGGCGACGGGTATCGCGTCGGCGATTTCGGGGTGCAGTGGGCCGAGTGGAACGGCCGGTACCGCGACACGGTCAGGGATTTCTGGCGCGGGCACACGTCGGTGCGCGACCTCGCGTACCGGTTGAGCGGGTCGAGTGACCTCTACGCGGACGACCTGCGGCGGCCCTGGCAGTCGATCAACTTCATCACCGCGCACGACGGGTTCACGCTCCGGGACCTGGTGTCCTACAACGACAAGCACAACGAGGAGAACGGCGAGGAGAACCGCGACGGCACCAACGACAACCGGTCGTGGAACTGCGGGGCCGAGGGCGAGACGACCGATCCCGAGGTGCTCACGCTCCGCGCCAAGCAGGCGCGCAACCAGCTCGCGACGCTGCTGCTGTCCACCGGCACGCCGATGATGGTGGCGGGCGACGAGATGTGGCGGACGCAGGGCGGCAACAACAACGCCTACTGCCTCGACAACGAGGTGTCGTGGGTGGACTGGACGGAGACCGACGCGGGCAAGGCGCTGCTCGGGTTCACGCAGAAGGTCATCGACCTGCGTGCCAGCTCGCCCGCACTGCGGCAGCCGGAGTTCTTCGAGGGCCGCACGACTCCGAGCGGCAACCCGGACCTGGTGTGGTTCCGGCCGGACGGGCGCGAGATGGCCGAGACCGACTGGTTCGACGAAGGCCGCCGCACGCTCGGCATGTTCATCGACGGCTCGAACTGCCTGTCCCGTACGCGGGACGGCGAGCTGGTGTCGGACGACTCGTGGCTGTTGCTGATGCACGCCGGCGCGGACCCGATCACGGTGACGATGCCGCACGAGCGGTACGGGCCGTCGTACGAGCCGTTCCTCGACACGACGACACCGGACGGCTCGCCGGCCACACCGGGCGCGGTGCTGCCCAGGTCGACGCTGACGCTGGAACCGCGCGCGCTGTTACTGCTGCGGGTGCCTCGCTGATCGGAGTCTCAACTGCTCCTGAGCTCGCGGTCCACATTCAGGGCAACGGAGCGGTAATTCGAGGGTGTGACTCCGGTCACGCGCTTGAAATGGTCGCGCAGCGTGCTCGCGCAACTGAATCCGACCGCGCGGGCGATCTGGTCGACCGTGTCCGGTGTCGTTTCGAGCAACGTCTTGGCGGCGTCGATGCGGCGGGCCAGGATCCACTGACCGGGAGACAGGCCCGTCTCAGCACGAAATCTCCGGATCAGCGTGCGTTGCGAGAGATGCGCGCGACTGGCCAGCTCACCCAGCGACAAGGGCGTTTCGAGGTTGTGAACAATCCATTCCTTCAATTCGGACAAGCTGTCGGTTTCATTTCCGCCGTCCGAGTCGCGCCGGGTGAGATGCCGCAGCAACGCGACGGTTCCGGCCGAGTCGCTCGACGTGGAAACGCTCTCCCATTCGACGTAAGGCACCCCGGAAGCGACATCGACCTGCGGAAACCGGCGCGCGAACACGTCTGACCACTCGGCACTGACGGCCGCGACGCCATCGTTCAGCACACCCGCCTCTGCCAGCACGAACGCGCCGGTCGCGAGCCCGACCAGGCGCGTGCCGGCCGCACGAGCAGCCCGCAACGCATCGAACACCGCGGGCGTGGCGGAACGGTTGACGCTGGTGAAAGCGGGCACGACAACGGTGTGGGCGCGCCGGAACAGTTCGAGTCCGCCATGTGCCTCAATGCGCAGCCGATGCGAGGTCCGCACACTTTTCCCGTCGAGGCAGGCATATCTCAATTGGTATCGGATCGCACCTTCGCTCAGGTCGTCCTCAAATGCACAGGACGCCATCCCGAGATCGAGCAGGACCACCCCTTCCGACACGAACACGACAACTCTGCGCATTGGCAGGATCCCTCCCCCAGATGGCGATTTTCACCCCTTGGCGACAGCGGAGAACTCTGTCGAGAATAACAACGAATCCGTGCCGCATTCGTTTGTCGCCAACCGCGAGGGAGCCCTGCCGTGCTCGACGTGGAAACAGTCGATCCGTGGTTCGTGATGCTCAGCCCGACGGAACCCGTGCGCGGCGGGGTGGTGGCGCTCGGAACCGCCGAACCCGAACCCGAGGTGGTCGAGTCGATCGACCACGCGGCGGTTCGCGAGACCGCGCTGGCCGAGGCGGAGACGTTCATCGCCAAGATCCGTCCGAAGCTGACCCGGATCGACGACCCGGCCAGGCGGATCTTCGAGATCATGGCGTGCGGGCGCTACCGAGCAGGCAGCGTCGAGAAGACCAGGTTCACCGAGAACTGGGAGCTGTGGCAGGACACCCTGCGCCTGCACGTCGAGCAGGGCACGCCGATTCCGGTGACGCTGCCGTCGTACCCGTTCAAGATCCCGAACCCGGTGAAGGTCCGCCGCCGCTCCCCGGACATGGCCGAGCTGCTGAACCTGCAGCGGCTGATCGAGCTGAGCCACGCGATCAGCCTCGTGCACGAGCCGGGCGCGGTCATGCACGTGATCAGCGACGGCATGATCTACGGACCGTTGTTCGGCGTCAGCGACCACGAGGCGCGCTGCTACCGGGCCGGCGCCGAGCGGATGATCCGCGACCTCGACGCCGAGAAGACGATCACGATGGTCGACATGCTCGACGATGTCGTGGCCTCGGTGCAGGACGAGTTCGACGACGTGAAGGCACGCCTCGAACCCAAGGTGCGCAAGTGGTGGCACGACAACACCGACGACGCGCACCGCAAGTACCTCGTCCGCAACCTCACGGCGAACATGAACACACACGCCGAGGCCGTGCATCTGCTCAGTCAGGTGCTCTCGCGCACCGTCGCCGGTGAGGACGTCGCCGGCGCGGCGGACGAGATGCGCGCGGTGGGCGACCACATCCTGAAGCGCGCCGACGAGTACGCGCTCAGGTTCACGCTCACGCTGTACACGTTGCGCGTCATGAACATGGTGCCGCGCTTCTACCCGCAGTCGATCCGCGGCACCGTCCACCCGAAGCCCGGCCAGTGGGGTTTCCACCTGGTCAACAAGTTCACGAACGTCTTCCCGTGGCAGGGAGTCGCCGTCCAGAAGCCGAACGGCCAGTGGCGGGTGCGCACCGAGCTCGACGCCAAACTGCGCGGCGCGATCCCGGTGCACCTCCCGAACGACCCGTTTCCTTACTACTACCGGGAAATCGAGTGAGGTAGGTCGATGTACTCGCGCGGATCCGCCGCCGCCGGGTCGATCATGAGCGTGCCGACGCTGTGGTACCCGAGCGCGTACCTGCCGCGCTTCGGGTCCCAGCGCGAGTACTCGGCCAGCGCCTGCCGTTTGCGCGCGAACTGCTTGTCGCTCAACGGAAGCACGTAGTCGGCGGTCCGCTTCTCCAGCGGCCATGTGTAGCCGTAGACCCAGTAGAAGCGGAGATCCAGATCCAGGCCTTCCGCCGCTTCCCGGCACGCCTTGTGCGTGAGGTTCGGCTCGTCCTCCGGATAGCCGTAGATCACGTCCCGATAGCCGTTGACCAGCTTGTGCGAGGCGCCGGGATACCGCGCCTCGAACTCCAGAATCGTGTCGCGGACCTCCTGCACGAACCCGGCGTAGTCGCCCCACGCGGAGTCCGGCCGATTCCGCACGATCTCGTCGACACCGAGGCGACGGGCGGCTGCGGTGAACTCGGCGGTGCGGCCGCGGACGATGTCGTCCTGCACGAGACCGAAGCTGTGTGAACCACCGCCGGGGCAATCCGTCCCCAACGGACAGTCCGCGGTGCCGTTCATGATGTCCAGCAACCCGCCGTTCTCCCCGCGTGTGAGCAACACGAGGACGACCTTCCGCCCGGCTTCCACGTGCTCGCGGATCGACCCGGCCATCGCGAGCGACTCGTCGTCCTGGTGCGGTGAGTAGAAGATCGCTGGTGGTGTGGCGGCCTGTGCGGTGCCCGTGGGCAGCAGGGCTGCGGCGGCACCGAGTGCGAGCGCCTTTCGGCGACTGAGCTCCATGGTCTGCTGCGTACGGCGTCCGATCAGATGGACGCAACCTTTGGTGAAGACCACAGACCATCTCGTGGACGCTCTAGCCACGTTCCGAGGGCGTCTGGCACCATCACGCCCGTGGTCGTCTATTGCTGGACCGACCGCACGATCGACCTCGTACTCGTGGCGTCGTGCGGGTGTAGCTCGACGCGACGCACGCGCTGACACAAGCGCCCTGCGTCGCGTCTTGATCGCTACCCCCGTACCGACGCGGCCTCAGGAGCGAGTGCGTGACTTCGACGTATGCACAGCAAGATCAATTCGACCTTCACCCGGCCTTGGACAGCCAGCTGCTGCGTGACGTGATCCATCCGTCCCGGTCGCTCTGGACACCACGTGAGCTGCGTGATCTCACCTCGTTCGTGGCGAGTGAGCTGACCACCGGGTTGCTCCAGATCCTCGACTACTCGACCGAACACCGCTGGTGGGCGCGTCTCGGCCTGACCGAGGGCGTCGAGCTGTGGCTGCTGTCGTGGCTGCCGGGCCAGGGCACCGAGCCGCACGACCACGGCGGCTCCGCGGGCTCGTTCACGGTGCTGACCGGCAAGCTCAACGAGGACTACCGCTACCCGGCGGGCCCGATCCGCACGGCGGTTCGCGACACCGGCGACGCGATCGGCTTCGGCTCCGGGCGAGCGCACCAGGTCACGAACCCGTTCGAAGCGCCGGCCGCGACCGTGCACGCCTACTCGCCACCGCTCGTGCCGACCCGCGAGTACGCCTCGCTGCACGACATCCCCGACTCCATCCCGCCGCTGCCCGCGCAGCGCCTGCCGCTGTCCGAACTGCGTCAGCTGGCCGACCTGGAGGGCCCGTGAGCAACGTCGACACCATCCTCGACGAGGCGCGATCGCACCTGAAACGCCTCGAGCCGCACGAGCTGCACCAGCTGAAGGACGCGCTGATCGTCGACATCCGGCCGGTGCACAACCGACTGGCCGAGGGCGAGATCGAGAACTCCGTCGTGGTCGAGCGGATCGTGCTGGAGTGGCGCCTCGACCCGGTGGGCGACTGGCGGCTGCCCGGCTTCACCGCCGACACGACCGTCGTGGTGGTGTGCAACGAGGGCTGGGCGTCGTCGCTGGCCGCTCGTGATCTCCAACGGATCGGGCTCGCCAACGCGACCGATCTCGTCGGCGGGTACCGGGGCTGGCGCGCGGCCGGGCTGCCGATCCGCGAGGGCGGCTCGCAGGCCGTCGTCTGATCCGCACGTGGAACCGTTGCCACGCCGGTAGCGTCTGGAGACCGTGACAGTTGTGCGTTGGGTCGTGACGGCCCTGGTGGTGGCCGGCACGATCGCCTGGACCCTCTCTGATTGGTACATCGGCCTGGCCGGAGCGCTGGCAGGTCTGCTGCTGGAGCTCATGGCGCTGCAGGTGGGTCTGGCGCTCGGCGCCGTCCTCTTCGGACTCCGGATCACCCACGTGATCATCGGCGTCGGCGGCGAGCTCAAGTCGTGGACCACCACGAACCGGCGGATCGTGCTGCGCAACATCCCGGTGCTGGCGACGATCGGCATCACCGGCCTGAAGCCTGGTGTGCGCAGGCGGACCGTTCTCACCGGAGCCTTCTCGGCCGTCCTGTGCGCGGTGGTCGCGGCGGCCTGCTGGTTCGCGACCGGGTCGGCGTTCGGCAGGGGGCTCGCGCTCGCCGCCACCGCGTGCTTCCTGCTGCAGCTCGTGCCGGTCGAACGGCCCGGCCACACCAGCCTGGGCTGGTTCGTGTTCTCGCTGCCGAGGGTCACTGGGCGGCGGCTGAGCGAGCTGGAGGCGCGCCCGCTGGTGCTGGCCGGCATGGACGCCTACTACCGCGGCGACCTCGACGAGGCCGACCGGATCCACGCGGAGCTGGTCCGGGACCACGCCGACCTGCTCACCGTCGTCGGCTTGAAGGTCGCCACCGCGTGCGCCCGCGAGCAGTACCTCGACGCGCTGCAGACCGTGGTGGGGCTGAGTGGACGGTCCGATCTCGGCACCCGCGAGCTGGCGTTCGTCATGGCGACCACGGCCGGCGTCGCGGTGCTGGCGGTCGAGGCAGGGCAGTTCCCAGAGGAGGCCGGGCTGGAGACGGCGCGCAGCATGCTCGGCAACGCCTACGAGGCCGGCTACCCGAAGCACCGGGCACACGGGACGCTCGCGATCATGGCGCTGCTGGAGGGCGAGACCGGCAAGGCCCGGCAGCTCGCCGGGTGGTCGGCCGAGAGCAGCGAACACGCGCTGGGGCGGGCCGACGACCTGATCACGATCGCGCGGGCCTGGATGGCGGACGGCAACAACGCGAAGGCCCGCGAGCTCGCGGCCGAAGCGCACGAGCTCGCGGGCTGGAGTCCGCGGGTGGCGGCGACCCGCGCCCGTCTGCAGATCAGCTAGTGGCGTGAAGTCAGCCCAGCTCAGCCGGGAAAGCCGGGGCGAATTGTTGCCGTTGCCTCCGATCCGGTGACGTTGCCGTTTCCGCGCGTCCACGGGTCGTGCGACCGCGCGTGGGACCAACCAGCTGCGTGCCCAGCACATCCCTGCTCGGGCTGGGAGCAGCCTGTGCGGAGGACGCGAACAGGCCCGTGCAGCGGATCGAGCAATCGCAGGCTAACCACATCATTCGAGCAAAAACGGATCGATCGCACCATTGTGTGCAATTCCGAAAAGCGCTTGAGCTGCGCCAAACAGGTGTCCGCGCAGGTCGTCGCGACTATTCCGGCAGGTACGGAATACTACGGAACGCACACAGGGAAAGGGCCCGTCACCGAGACCGGTGACGGGCCCTTTCACACCCCGCGTGGAGATCAGCTGTGCTCGACCGGCAGCGGCAGGCCGGGCAGCGCCGGCAGGCCACCGGGCGGAGCCGGCAGACCGCACTTGCTCAGCAGGTCGGTGACGGTCTTCAGCAGCGTCGTCAGGATCCCGGTGATCTTTCCGACGTCCGGCAGGCCACCGCTCGCGGCGCCGAGGATCGTGCCGCCCAGCCCCGCGATGGACGAGATCAGGTTCATCACGACAGGCAGGCACTGGTCGACGGGGCCGGCGTACGCGACGCCCTTCACCGGGACCGGCACCGGCAACCCGCTGGTCGGCAGCGCGGGCAGGCAGCCGGAGCTCTGCAGCGCGGTCACCAGGCCGAGCAGGTCACCGATCAACGGTGTCACCGCGCCGACGTTCGGAAGTGGCAACAGACTGCTGACGACTTTCGTGAGCTTCCCGGCGAGATCGGTCACGATCGCGGCGCAGGCGGCTGGGAGTTCTGGCGCGGCGGGCGTCGCGAGGGCAGCCGGGGTCGATGAAGCGGTGAACAGAGCTGCGACGAGCGAGAGTGCGGTAATCGTTTTCTTCACGGCTACCTTCTTCCTCAATGCGCAATTCATTGGAGCCGCGCCGGAAAAGCCATCACAGGAATTCTGGTGCGGTTCATTCCATGTGACAGAGCGTATGCCTGCACACCGACCCCTACCAGCGGAGATCGCGAATTCACCCACTCGAAAAAGTGCTCATTCGATTGAGGGAAGCCCCTGAATCGAAGACACGCCTGAGCCAGGTCACCAGCAGTGAACAGGAAACAAAGAAGACGAACACATCAGGGCATCCAGCTCGCCGTTTGAAGGCGAACTGGATGCCCTGTGTTGATCTCGCGGAGCCGTCAACCAGCCAGAACGACCCTGCCGAGTTCCGCGGAGGTCGCGAGCAGGCCGTGCCGCGGCAGCACGCGCACGGTGTAGCCGAGCGCTCCTGCGTGCGGCAGCGGCACCTCTGCCTCGTAGTTGCCGTTGCCCGCGTAGTTCATCGGCGCGGTGACGACGTCCTTCAGCTCGTCGGAGTCGTGCGACACCTTGCCGAGCACGACCTGAACGTCCACTTCGGACGGCTCCAGGCCGGCCAGCTCCACCCGTGCCCGCACGATCACCGGCGCGCCCAGCACCGGCACGGACGAGCCGCCGAGCACCAGGTCGCTGTCGAGCACCCGCACCCGCGTCCACGACGCGCGCAGCCGGTGCCGGTACGCGGACAGCTCCTTGGCGCCGCGGAAGCCCTCGCCCACGACGGTCTGCGCGGACGCGGCGGCCGGTGCGTAGTAGGTCTCCACGTACTCGCGGACCATGCGCGAGGCCTGCACGACCGGCCCGAGCGAGGCCAGCGTGTGCCGGACCATCGACATCCAGCGGGTCGGCACGCCGTCCTGGCCGCGGTCGTAGAACAGCGGCGCGACCTGCGAGCCGAGCAGCTCGTACAGGGCGTTCGCTTCGAGGTCGTCCCGGCGGATCGGGTCGTTGACGCCGTCCGCGGTCGGGATGGCCCAGCCGTTCGACCCGTCGTAGAGCTCGTCCCACCAACCGTCGCGAATGGACAGGTTCAAGCCGCCGTTCAACGCGGCCTTCATGCCCGAGGTACCGCACGCCTCCAGCGGGCGCATCGGGTTGTTCAGCCACACGTCGCAGCCCCAGTACAGGTACCGGGCCATCGACATGTCGTAGTCGGGCAGGAACACGATCCGGTGCCGCACGCCCGCGTCGTCGGCGTAGCGCACGATCTGCTGGATCAGCGCCTTGCCGCCGTCGTCCGCCGGGTGCGACTTGCCGGCCACGACGAGCTGCACGGGCCGTTCGGGGTGCAGCAGCAGCGAACGCAACCGCTCCGGATCGCGCAGCATCAGCGTGAGGCGCTTGTACGTCGGCACGCGGCGGGCGAAACCGACGGTGAGCACGTTCGGGTCGAACACCGAGTCGGTCCAGCCCAGCTCCAACGCGGACGCGCCGCGCTGCAGCCACGACTCGCGCAGCCGGCGCCGCACCTCGTTGACCAGCCGCCCGCGCAGGATGCTGCGCAGCTCCCACAGCCCGGCATCGGTGACCGGCTCGAACGCGCCGATTCCGAGACCAGAGCTCTGGTTGTCCGCTTCGGACCCTCCCAGCAGCTTGCTCATCTCTGCCGCGGCCCACGTCGGCCCGTGCACGCCGTTGGTGACCGACCCGATCGGCACCTCGGTGGCGTCGAAGCTCGGCCAGAGTCCGCGGAACATGTCCCGGCTGACCTCACCGTGCAGTTTGGACACACCGTTCGCGCGCTGGGCGAGCCGCAGGCCCATGTGCGCCATGTTGAACATGCCGGGGTTGTCCTCGGCGCCCAGCGCGAGGATGCGCTGGGTGTTCACGCCGGGCACCAGGTTCTCGGCGCCGAAGTAGTGCTGGACCAGGTCGACCGGGAACCTGTCGATGCCGGCGGGCACGGGCGTGTGCGTGGTGAACACGGCACCGGCGCGTGCGGCCGTCAGCGCCTGGTCGAAGTCGAGACCGTCGTTGGTGATGTACTCGCGGATCCGCTCGAGGCCGAGGAAGCCCGCGTGGCCCTCGTTGGTGTGGAAGACCTCGGGCTGGGCGTGCCCGGTGAGCTCGCAGAACGTCCGCACGGCGCGCACGCCGCCGATGCCCGCGAGGATCTCCTGGCGGATGCGGTGGTTCTGGTCGCCGCCGTAGAGCCGGTCCGTGACGCCGCGCAGGTCCTCGTCGTTCTGCTCCACGTCGGAGTCGAGCAGCAGCAGCGGCACCCGGCCCACTCGCGCCCGCCAGATCTTCGCGCGCAGCATCCGGTCGCCCGGCATCGCCACGTGCACGAGCAACGGCAGCCCGGACGGCTCGGTGAGCAGTTCCAGCGGCAGCCCGCGCGGGTCGAGCGACGGGTAGTGCTCCTGCTGCCAGCCGTCGAGCGACAGCGACTGCCGGAAGTACCCGGACCGGTAGAGCAGGCCGACCGCGATCAGCGGAACGCCCAGGTCGGAGGCTGCCTTGAGGTGGTCGCCGGCGAGGATGCCGAGGCCGCCCGAGTAGTTCGGCAGCGCCTCGTGCACGCCGAACTCCATCGAGAAGTACGCGACGCTCGTCGGCAACGGCGTGTCCGGCGCCCCGTGCTCCCGGCGCTGCGCGATCTCGTCCTGGCGCCGCTGGTACCACCGCGGCCCCTCGACGTAACGCTGCAGGTCGGACGCGAGCGCGTGCAGTTTCAGGAGGAACTGCTCATCTCTCGCGAGTGAGTCCAGCTTCCCCGCGTCGACGACGGAGAGCAGGCGCAACGGGTCGCCACCCACCTCGGACCAGACGCGGGGGTCGATCGAGGCGAAGAGTTCCTGCGTGGGCGGGTGCCACGTCCAGCGCAGGTTGGTGGCGAGCGTGCTCAGCGCGGACAGGGGCTCCGGCAGGCTGGCTCGGACGGTGAACCGGCGAAGTGCTCGCATGACGAGCGAACTTACCTGCCACCCCTGCGGCCCTGACAACGTTCCCGGTCACACCTGCAACGACTTGCAGAACCGGTCAAGACGGGGACCGCCCGTGAACAGCCGATACTGGAATCATGTCCGAGTTGGCGCGCGAGTTCCTGATGTACGTCCACACGCGTGCGAACGACCGCTCAGCCAAACGTGAATGCTGGTCGTACACCCGTGGCGAGGTCACGCTCACGCTCGGCCTGGGCCCCGGCGTCGGGTTCGCACTGTGGACGGACGGCGGCTCCGAGTGGATCACCTCGGGCGGCACGAACGAAGACCCCGTCACGTACGAAACGGACGAAGAGACCACCGAGGACTTCCCCGCGGGCTGCGAGCACCCGATCGAGGTGATCATCGGCGTGCTGGAGCGGTTCGTCGAGCACGAAGACCGCTCCAGCGACGTGCGGTGGGCGTCGTTCAGGGCCGCTTCAACGAGAGAATGAGCAGCTTGTCGCCCTTGCCGGAGATCTTGAGCGTGAACTCCACCCGGCTGGTCTTGTTCGTCTCCGCCTCGGTCAGGTCCCCGGCCTGCGTCACCTGGAACGTGCCGTCGTCGGACGCCGTGACCAGCGGGTTCCCCTTGAGCACGAGCTTGGTGTAGTCACCCCAGTACGACTTCTCCGCGTTCTCGGTCGGGGCGCTCTCCGGGTCCCAGTCCTCGATGGACTCGGCGGAGTTCTTCGGGAGCTTCGCGAAATACCGCTGCACGAACTCGGCGACCTGGGCCTTGGTGAACTTGCTCGCGGGCGCCTCGGACGTCGGCTTGCTCGGGTAGGTCTCGGACGTCGGCTTCTCGCTGGTCGGCGTCGGCGAGTCCTTGGTCGTGCTGGGCGGCGGCTGGGTCTGCGAGGTCGTCTTCGAGGTCGACGTGCTGGGGCCCGCCGCGCTGTTGTCCTTCTTGCCCTGGGTCTGGATGATCGCGTACGCCACGCCCGCGATCAGCAGCACCGCGAGGATCGAGGCCGCGACCGCGAGGCCCCGGCTCTTCTTCGGCGCGGGCTCCGGCTCGTAGTCGTCGTAGTCGTCGTACTCGGGCTGAGGCGCGGGCGGCCTGGTGCGCGGAGGCTGCGTCGGCATCGGGCGCGGCCCCTGGGTGCCCGGACCCGCACCCATCACGGCGGTGCCGGACGGCGGCGTCATCGGGCGCGGCGGGATCACGGCGGTGGCCGGGACGACCTGGCCCTCGGAGATCGCCTTCAGCTCCGCCGCCGCCTGGGCCGCGGTCGGACGCTGCGACGGCTCGTTGGCCAGCATGCGCAGGAGCAGCGGCGTGAGCGGGCCCGAGCGCATCGGCGGACGGGTCTCGCCGCGCGCGACCTTGTAGAGCAGGCCGAGGTCGTTGGTGCTCTTGCCGAACGGCGGCTCGCCCTCGGTCATCGCGTAGATCGTCGCGCCGAGCGAGAACACGTCCGACGGCGGCGCGGGGTCGGCACCGCGGGCGAGTTCCGGCGCGAGGTACGCGGGCGTGCCGGCGAGCATGCCGGTCTTGGTCACCGCGACGTCGCCCAGTGCGCGCGAGATGCCGAAGTCGGTGATCTTCACCAGGCCGTCGCGTCCAATGAGGACGTTGGCGGGCTTGATGTCGCGGTGGACGATCCCGGCGGTGTGCGCGGCGGCGAGCGCCGAGGCGGCCAGCGACCCGATCCGCGCGGCCTCCTGGGGAGGCATCGGCCCGCGCTCGTCCAGGATCGCGGACAGGTTCTTGGACGGCAGGAACTCCATCACCAGGCACGGCTTGCCGTTGTCGAGCACGACGTCGTACACGGCGATCGCGTTCGGGTGCTGCAGGCGGGCGGCGATGCGGCCTTCCCGCATCGCGCGCTGAACCGCCTCGTGCGCCTCCGCGGGCTGCACGTCGTTCAGCAGCATCTGCTTGACCGCGACGTCCCGGTGCAGGAGCTCGTCCCGTGCGCGCCACACGACGCCCATCGCACCGGCGCCGAGCTGGTCGAGCAGGACGTAGCGGTCGCCAAGCTTGTTCACGCGCGGGACGGTACCCGTAGCACCCTCGCAACGTTGTGAGATGCCCGGGAAAGGTCCAGCACCGAGAATGTGAGGGGATCACATCATGCCCAGTGGCCCTGGACACACCCGGTGTTCAAGGTGTGCGATCGACAACAGGTGGGTACGGATCTAGATGGGGTAACCCGCTGACAGGCCGCTTGATCGAGCAAGGCAGGATTACGGGCGACGCGGAGCGACACGGCGGAAGGGCGCTGCCGATGAGTGGACGGCTCGGTATCGACGACGTATCCCCGGTGGTCTCGGCTGGTAGATATCCAGCCAAAGCCGTTGTGGGAGAACACATTCCGGTTGAAGCCACAGTGTGGCGCGAGGGGCACGACAAGCTCGCGGCGACAGTCACGTGGCGCGGACCGAACGACCGAGTCGCCAGGCAGACGAGAATGCACGAGGTCGGCATCGGCCTCGATCGCTGGGGAGCCACGGTCGTTCCCGATCACGAAGGCGCGTGGACGTTCCGGATCGACGCGTGGAGTGATCCCTGGGGCACCTGGAACCACGCCGTCGAGGTGAAGATCGCGGCGGGACAGGGTCCCGGTGATCTCGCGAACGATCTCGAACTCGGCGCACTTCTACTCGATCGGGTGGCACGGCGACCCGATCGCAGGCAGGAGCGAGCACTTCTCATGTCCGCCGCGGAGGCACTCCGCGACGAGGACCGGCCTTTGAACGAACGCGTCGCGCCCGCGCTGGCCGACGACGTGCAGAAGATCATGTTCGAGCACCCGGTGCGCGAGCTGATCACCAAGGGCAAGACGCACAAGATCTGGTGCGACCGGCGCAAGGCCGCGTTCGGCTCCTGGTACGAGTTCTTCCCGCGCAGCACCGGCGGGATCGACGAGACCGGCCAGGCGGTGCACGGCACGTTCGCCACCGCGACCAAGGAGCTCGACCGGGTCGCGGCGATGGGCTTCGACGTCGTCTACTTCCCGCCCATCCACCCGGTCGGCCGGGTGAACCGGAAGGGCCCCAACAACACGCTCGTCGCCGGCCCGCAGGACTGCGGTTCGCCGTGGGCCATCGGCGCGGACGAGGGCGGGCACGACGCCATCGCGCCGGAGCTCGGCACGATCGAGGACTTCGACGCGCTCGTCGAACGCGCGCACGAGCTCGGCCTGGAGGTGGCGCTCGACTTCGCGCTGCAGTGCGCGCCGGACCACCCGTGGGTCCTCAAGCACCCGGAGTGGTTCACCACCCGCCCGGACGGCACGATCGCGTACGCCGAGAACCCGCCCAAGAAGTACCAGGACATCTACCCGATCAACTTCGACCTCGACCCGCAGGGCCTCTACCACGAGGTGCTCAGGGTGATGCTGCACTGGGCCGAGCACGGGGTCCGGATCTTCCGGGTCGACAACCCGCACACCAAGCCACCGGACTTCTGGCAGTGGCTGATCTGGAAGGTCAAGGAGGTCTACCCGGACACGCTGTTCCTGTCCGAGGCCTTCACCCGTCCCGCGCGGCTCTACGGTCTCGCCAAGCTCGGCTTCACCCAGTCGTACACGTACTTCACGTGGCGGACGAGCAAGCAGGAGCTGATCGAGTTCGGCGAGGACCTCCGCGACCACTGGGACGAGGCGCGGCCGAACCTCTTCGTGAACACGCCGGACATCCTGCACGAGTCGCTGCAGCACGGCGGCCCGGGAATGTTCGGGCTGCGGGCGGCTCTCGCGGCCACGCTCTCCCCCTCGTGGGGCGTGTACAGCGGCTACGAGCTGTTCGAGCACGAAGCGGTGAAGCCTGGCAGCGAGGAGTACCTCAACTCCGAGAAGTACCAGCTGCGGCCACGCGACTACGCCCGTGCACTGGCGGACGGGCGCTCGTTGGAACCGTGGCTGCGCAAGCTGAACCACATCCGCAAGGCGCACCCGGCACTCCAGCAGATGCGCACGCTGAAGTTCCAGCACATCGAGAACGACGCGTTGGTCGCCTTCTCCAAGCGTGACCCGGAGACGGGCGACACGGTCGTCGTGGTCGTGAGCCTCGACCCGAACAACGCGCAGGAGGGGACGTTGTACCTCGACCTGCCCGAGCTCGGTTTCGACTGGCACGAGCGAGTGATCGCGCACGACGAGGTCACCGGCGAGACCTGGGACTGGGGACAGGCCAACTACGTCCGCCTCGAGCCGTGGCGTGCGACCGCACACGTCGTGAGCTTGCAGCGCCGCTTCAGCTGAACGATGAAGGGAACCTTGCTCCACCTCAGGTGGATGAAGGTTCCCTTCATCG
>NZ_JYJG01000281.1 GCF_000955955.1 Lentzea aerocolonigenes | reverse complement strand
AGAGCCACTACACCCCCGACGAGGTGGGAAATCATGAGTGAAGACACCCGTCCTGACGCGGCGCTGGGGCTCGAGGGCACACCGCACACCGGAGAGGCTATCGACGACGAGGGCTTCCTGGTCGAACCGCAGGCTGAGGACTTCAAGTCGGCCAAGCCGGCGTCGGCGAACCCGAGCTGGTTCAAGGGCGCGGTCTTCTACGAGGTGCTCGTCCGCGCGTTCAGCGACTCCGACGGCGACGGGACGGGCGACCTCAGAGGGCTCGCCTCGCGCCTCGACTACCTGGAGTGGCTCGGCGTCGACTGCCTCTGGCTGCCGCCGTTCTACGCCTCGCCGTTGCGCGACGGCGGGTACGACATCAGCGACTTCCGCGCGGTGCTGCCGGAGTTCGGCACCGTCGAGGACTTCGTGTACCTGCTGGAGGAGGCGCACCGGCGCGGGATCCGGGTGATCACGGACCTGGTGCTCAACCACACCAGCGACGCGCACCCGTGGTTCCAGGAGTCGCGGCAGAACCCGGAAGGCCCCTACGGCGACTACTACGTGTGGAGCGACGACGACTCGCGCTATAGCGACGCGCGGATCATCTTCGTCGACACGGAGTCGTCGAACTGGACGTACGACCCGGTGCGCGGGCAGTTCTTCTGGCACCGCTTCTTCAGCCACCAGCCGGATCTCAACTACGAGAACCCGGAAGTGCAGGAGGCGATGCTCGACATCCTGCGGTTCTGGCTCGACCTCGGCATCGACGGGTTCCGCCTCGACGCCGTGCCGTACCTCTTCGAGGAGGAAGGCACGATCTGCGAGAACCTGCCGCGCACGCACGAGTTCCTGAAGAAGTGCCGCAAGGTCGTCGACGACGAGTTCCCCGGCAGGGTGCTGCTCGCCGAGGCGAACCAGTGGCCGTCCGACGTGGTCGAGTACTTCGGTGATCCGGAGATCGGCGGCGACGAGTGCCACATGGCGTTCCACTTCCCGCTGATGCCGCGCATCTTCATGGCGGTGCGGCGCGAGTCGCGGTTCCCGATCTCGGAGATCCTGGCGCAGACGCCGTCGATCCCGGAGAACGCGCAGTGGGGCATCTTCCTGCGCAACCACGACGAGCTGACGCTGGAAATGGTCACGGACGAAGAACGTGACTACATGTACACGGAGTACGCCAAGGACCCGCGGATGAAGGCCAACATCGGCATCCGCCGACGCCTGGCCCCGTTGCTGGAGAACGACCGCAACCAGCACGAGCTGTTCACCGCACTGCTGCTGTCGCTGCCCGGCTCGCCCGTTCTGTACTACGGCGACGAGATCGGCATGGGCGACAACATCTGGCTGCAGGACCGCGACGCCGTGCGCACGCCGATGCAGTGGACGCCGGACCGCAACGCGGGCTTCTCGAGCTGCGACCCCGGCCGGATCTACCTGCCGGTGATCATGGACCCGGTCTACGGCTACCAGGGCCTGAACGTCGAGGCGCAGCTCAACAACACGTCGTCGTTGCTCAACTGGACCCGCCGGATGATCGAGGTGCGCAAGCAGCACCACGCGTTCGCGGAGGGCGACTTCAGCGAACTGGGCGGCTCGAACCCGAGCGTGCTCGCCTACAAGCGGCTGTGGAAGCGCCCGGACGGCCGTGAGGACATCGTGCTCTGCGTGAACAACCTGTCACGCTTCCCGCAACCGGTCGAGCTGGACCTCTCCGAGCACCGCGACTACACGCCGCTGGAGCTCACCGGAGGTGTCAAATTCCCCTCGATCGGGGAACTCCCGTACCTGCTGACCCTTCCCGGTCACGGTTTCTACTGGTTCCAGCTGGTAGAGGCGGGCGACGACAGCGAGATGAGGTGAACCCGCGCATGATCGAACCCGACGAGCTGACCGACAAGCTGGTCACGGCGCTTCCCGGCTTACTGCCGGCGCTGCGCTGGTTCGGCGGCAAGGACCAGCCGATCACCTCGGTCCGTCCACTGAGGACAACGCCGCTCGACGGCGACCTCGTGCACGTGCTGGTCGAGGTCGAGCAACCCGGCCGCACCGAGATGTACCAGCTGCTGGTGAGCGAGGACGCCGACGGCTTCGACGCGACGGCCGACCCCGAGCGCAACGAGCAGCTGCTCGCCAAGATCGCGGCGAACGCGACGGCTGGCACGATCCACTTCCGCCACGAGCCCGGCGTCGAGCTGCGCACCGGGCTGCGCGGACGGCCGATCGGCGTGGAGCAGTCGAACACGTCGCTGATCTACGGCCAGCAGTACATCCTGAAGATCTTCCGCAAGATCGTCTTCGGCGGGAACCGGGACCTGGAGATGCACCAGGCGCTGCGCTCCGTCGGCTGCGAGCACATCGCCCGCCCGCTCGGGTCGATCGAGACGGACTGGGACTGCATCCCGATCACGCTCGGCATGCTGCAGGAGTTCATGCCGGACGCGGTCGAGGGCTGGGCCATGGCCACCACCTCGGTGCGCGACCTGATGGCAGAGGCCGACCTGCACGCGGACGAGGTCGGCGGCGACTTCGCCGGCGAGGCGCAACGGCTCGGGCACGCGGTGGCGAAGGTGCACGCGGACCTCGTCGAGGCGCTCGGCAGCAGGATCGCCGGCCCGGACGCGATCTCCACCGCCATCGCCGGGATGCAGCAGCGCCTCGACACCGTGCTGGCGTCGGTGCCCGAACTGGGCCGCTACGAGGACGCGTTGCGCGCCACGTTCGAGGACGCCCGGCAGCACGTCGGGGAGATCCCGATCCAGCACATCCACGGCGACCTGCACCTCGGTCAGGTGCTGCGGACCGTGCACGGGTGGTTGCTGATCGACTTCGAAGGCGAGCCCGCGGCCACCGTCGAGGAGCGCAACGCACTGCGGTCGCCGTTGCGGGACGTGGCGGGGATGCTGAGGTCGTTCGACTACGCGGCCCGGCAGCTGCTGGTCGGCCAGCCCGACGACGACCAGCTCGCCTACCGCGCGATGGAGTGGACGAAGCGCAACCGGGCGGCGTTCTGCGACGGGTACGCCGAGGTGGCGGCAGACCCGCGGGACAACGCGCACCTGCTGCGCGCGTTCGAACTGGACAAGGCGGTCTACGAGGTCGCTTACGAGCACGCCAACAGGCCGGAGTGGTTGACGGTTCCGCTGTCGTCGATCGCCCGGATGACCAGCGGAGGCGAGTAGAAACGTGAAGGCCGATCTGGACCGGCTCCTGTCCGGTGCGCACCACGACCCGCACTCGGTGCTGGGTGTGCACACCGTCGGCGACCAGGTGGTCGCACGGGCGTTGCGGCCCGGCGCCACGTCGGTCGCGGTGTCGTGGGGCGACAAGCAGGTCGAGCTGCCACGCATCGCCGACGCGCTCTTCGAAGGTGAGCTGCCCGAGGCGCCCGGCGACTACCGCCTGCTGGTGTCCTACGGCGATCGCACCGTCGAGGTCGACGACCCGTACCGGTGGCTGCCGACCGTGGGCGAGCTCGACCTGCACCTGATCGGCGAGGGCCGGCACGAACGGTTGTGGGACGTGCTCGGCGCGCACATCCGTTCGTACGAAACGGCTTCCGGCGACGTCACCGGTGTCTCGTTCGCGGTGTGGGCACCGAACGCGCGCGGCGTGCGCGTGACGGGTGACTTCGACGGCTGGGACGGGCGCGCGAATCCCTTGCGCTCCATGGGTTCCAGCGGTGTGTGGGAAGTCTTCCTGCCGAACGTCCCCGCGGGCACGCGGTACAAGTTCCGGATCCTCGACGCGCAGGGCGTGTGGCACGAGAAGGCCGACCCGATGGCGTTCGCGACGGAGAAGCCGCCGCAGACCGCCTCCGTGGTCACCCGGTCCGAGTACCAGTGGCAGGACGCGGAGTGGGAGGCGCGGCGCGAGGCCACCCAGTGGTCGAACGCGCCGATGTCGATCTACGAGGTGCATCTCGGGTCGTGGAAGCCTGGTCTCGGCTACCGGGAGCTGGCGGTCGAGCTCGCGGACTACTGCGAGGACATGGGCTTCACGCACCTGGAACTGCTGCCCGTCGCCGAGCACCCGTTCGGTGGTTCGTGGGGCTACCAGGTCACTTCGTACTACGCGCCGACCTCGCGGTTCGGCTCGCCGGACGACTTCCGCTACTTCGTGGACATGTTGCACCAGCGCGGCATCGGCGTGCTGGTCGACTGGGTGCCCGCGCACTTCCCCAAGGACGCCTGGGCGCTCGCGAAGTTCGACGGCACGCCGCTGTACGAGCACGCGGACCCGCGGCGTGGTGAGCAGCTCGACTGGGGCACGCTCGTCTTCGACTTCGGGCGCAACGAGGTTCGCAACTTCCTGGTCGCCAACGCGCTGTACTGGATCGAGGAGTTCCACCTCGACGGCCTGCGCGTGGACGCCGTCGCGTCGATGCTCTACCTCGACTACTCGCGGCCGGCGGACCAGTGGCTGCCCAACGAGTTCGGTGGCCGGGAGAACCTCGACGCGGTGCGGTTCCTGCAGGAGCTGAACGCCACCGTGTACCGGCGGCACCCCGGCGTGGTGATGATCGCCGAGGAGTCGACGGCGTGGCCCGGCGTGACGCGGCCTACGCACCTGGGCGGCCTCGGGTTCGGGTTCAAGTGGAACATGGGCTGGATGCACGACTCGCTGCACTACCTGTCTCGCGAGCCGATCCACCGGTCGTTCCACCACAACGAGATGACGTTCTCGCTGGTGTACGCGTGGAGCGAGAACTTCGTGCTGCCGCTGTCGCACGACGAGGTGGTGCACGGCAAGGGCTCGCTGTGGCAGCGGATGCCGGGCGACGACTGGAACAAGGCCGCGGGTGTGCGCTCGTTGCTGGCGTTCATGTGGGCGCATCCGGGCAAGCAGCTGCTGTTCATGGGCGGCGAGTTCGGGCAGCAGCAGGAGTGGTCGGAGTCCCGTTCGCTGGACTGGCACCTCGTCGAGCAGGGTGGCCTGCACCAGGGCATCCAGTCGCTGCTGCGGGACCTGAACTCGGTGTACAGGACAGCGGCGGCGTTGTTCTCGCACGACGTCACGCCAGAGGGGTTCCAGTGGATCGACGCGAACGACTCCGGCGGCAACGTGCTGTCGTTCCTGCGCATCGGTGAGGACGGGTCGACACTGGCGTGCGTGGCGAACTTCGCCGGGATGCCGCACCACGACTACCGGGTCGGGCTGCCGTCCGCGGGGCGGTGGAAGGAGCTCGTCAACACCGATGCCGCGCACTACGGCGGTTCGGGTGTGGGCAACATGGGTGGCGTCGAGGCCGAGGCCAAGCCGTGGCACGGGCGGCCGTACTCCGCTCTGCTGCAGCTGCCGCCGTCAGGTGTGCTGTGGCTGGTTCCCGACCCCGCTGCCGAGGCCGTGACCGAGGCTCTGCCCGTGCTCGAGGCTGACTGACCTGTCCGGCAGCGCTCCGTTCCAGTAGAGCGCGCCGGACACCGTCGCGGTCGCCGGTGCGGTGCCCGGACAGGTGCGGACGACCTGGTCCTTCAGGTCGAACGGCGTTGCGTCCGGGCATCCGGTGAGCTTCAGGCCGGTCAACGGCAGGCTGCCGGTGTTCGTGATGGTGATCTTCAGGGTGTTCTGCGCGGCTTCGAGCACCAGGTCGTAGGCGGACACCCTGAGGAACACGCAGGTCCAGTGGATCTCGGTGGTCGTCGTCGCGAAGAACCGGACGGTGGCGGCGTTCTGCGGCGCGATCATGCCGTAGGTGTTGTACCGCTTGTCCTGTTGTGGCCAGCGGGCGTAGGTCCGTCCGGTTTGGACGTTGGCCTCGTCCTCGAACCTGAGCCCGATCGCGGTCGCCGGACCCGGCTTCTTGCTGCCCGCCCAGACGGACAGGTCGTAGATGCCGCCGGGGACGGCTTCGAGAGTGGATTCCACCGTGCCGGGCCCGGTGATCATGCCGGTGCGCGGGTTCGGCGCGATGCCTCCGACACATCCCGGCATGACCGGATCGGCTCCCGTGGGAGGGCCCAGGAGCAGCAACGCGGCGAACAGGAATTCGCGCACGCTTGGAAATGTAAGTCCGCTGATGGACTTCAGCCCGGTGAACCTGATCAGTCCGCGGCACGTTGGCTTCTGTATGCGCCTGAGTTCGACGAGTAGGACGCCCCTCAAGCCGAGCGACAGGCACAATGGCCTCATGCCGCTCCGGAGCATCGCGCTGGTCGTCCTCACCGCTCTGCTCGCGGTGGGGTGCACGGCCCAGGTCCCCGGCCGTCCCCGTGCCGCCAAGGTGGTGAAGAAGGAGGCGTCGTCCGAGACCATCCAGGTCAGGGGCACGGACAACGGCGCCATCGACAAGCTGGCCGCCACCGCCCTCACCGACATCGACGAGTTCTGGAAGCAGTCGTTCCAGGCGTCGTTCAACAAGCCGTGGAAGTCGCTGACCGGCGGTTACTACTCGGTCGACACGGCCGATGCCTCCGCGAAGCCGCCGCCGTGCACGCAGAAGGCGGCGGACGTCGAGGGCAACGCCTTCTACTGCCCGGCCGCCGACGCCATCGCCTGGGACCGCGCGTCGCTGCTCCCGGTGCTGCAGGACCGCTTCGGCGAGGCCGCCGTGGTCGTCGTGCTGGCCCACGAGATCGGCCACGCGGTGCAGAACCGCATGGGCATCACGCCGGAGGCCGAGCGCCGCGAGCCGGAGAAGTACCCGACGATCCTCACCGAGGCGCAGGCCGACTGCTTCGCGGGGTCGTTCGTGCGCAACGTGACGGACGGCAAGTCCGCTCGCCTCGACATCAACGCGGACTCGCTGGACAAGGCGCTGGGCGCGCTGATCACGTTCCGCGACCCGGTCGGCACCTCCCCTGAGGACGAGCAGGCGCACGGCAGCGCGTTCGACCGCGTGGCGGCGTTCCAGGACGGCTACGAGCAGGGCACGAAGTTCTGCGGGGCGATGTCCGTGCAGAACCGCACCTTCACCCAGCGCGCCTTCACGACGACCACCGACCGCGCGAACGGCGGCAACCTGCCTTTCGCGCAGATGCTGGAGTCGGTGACGCCCGACCTGGACGGCTACTTCAAGACGCTGGCGACGACGGCGGGCAAGACCTGGCCGTCCCCGCGTGCCGAGGCCGCCCAGACCGAGCCGGACTGCTCAGGCGACCAGGGCCCGGTGGCGTACTGCCCTGCGGACAAGACGATCAAGATCGACACCAAGGACGAGCTGCCGTTGCTGCACAAGGAGCTCGGCGACTACGCGACCGGCACGCTGATCGCGACCAGGTACGCCATGGCCGAGCTGGCCGTGCTGGGCAAGCCGACCGAGGGCGAGCAGGCCTCCGCGGCCGCCCTGTGCCTGGCAGGCGCGTACACGGGCGCGGTGTTCACGCGGAAGGGCAGCGAGTTCGGGCTGTCTCCCGGTGACTTCGACGAGGCCGTGACGGTGCTGCTGAAGTTCGACTACGCGGCGCGGGACGTGAAGGGTCAGGACGCGGTGGATCCGGGGTTCGCGCGGGTGGCGCGGTTCCGGGAGGGAGTGTTCGAGGGTCCCAAGAAGTGCGGCCTCTAGGCGCTGGCTTTGTCGGCGTCTGCAAGTA
>NZ_JYJG01000280.1 GCF_000955955.1 Lentzea aerocolonigenes | reverse complement strand
TAACTACACCCAACCGCCCCCGAACCCGACCGCCCGGGACCGGCCGTCGCCGGCGGCGGGGGCGGGGGCGGTTGGCGGTAGGAAAGTGCTGGATGATCTTGGGTTGGTGGTACTTGCAGACGCCATGGCCACCCGCTAGACGTTCCACTTCAGGTGTAGGTGGCGCACCCCGCGCAGGACGCCGTAGGTGCGTTCGGGCTCGGTGCCGGGTTCGACCTCGAACTCGGGGATCGCGGTCAGGATCTTGTCGAACACGATGCCGAGCTCCAGGCGGGCCAGGTGCATGCCCAGGCACCGGTGCACGCCGGAGCCCCAGCCGAGGTCGCGTCCCCGTTGCTGCCGGTCGAGCCGGAAGTCCGCGGGGTCGTCGACGTACTGCTCGTCGCGCGTCCCCGAGCCCCACGCCAGCAGCAGCCGATCGCCGGGGCGCAGGTCGACGCCGCCCAGCGTGGTCTCGGCGAGCACGGTGCGTCCGGTCGCGGCCACCGCGGACTCGTGGCGCACGATCTCCTCGATCAGCCTCGGCACGAGCGTCCGGTCGGCGGTGACCTGGCGCCGGGTCGCGGGATCCCCGGCGAGCTGCAGCATCAGGCTGGAGATGGTGTCGACGGTGGTGAGAAAGCCGGCGCTGACCATCAGGAACGCGTACTTGAGCAGTTCGGCGTCGGTCGCGGTTCGCCCGTCCACCTCGGCGTGAACCACTGCGGACAGCACGTCGCCGGTCTGGTCCGGGCGGTCGCGGCGCTCCGCGATCTCGTTGCGCAGGAACTCGACCAGGCCGGCACCGGCACGATGCGCGTCCTCCACGGACGTCGGTGCCACCAGGTCGCGGGCCAACGCGGCGAGCTCGTGCTGACGTTCTCGCGGCACACCCATGACCTCGGCGATCACCAGCGACGGGATGCGTGCGGCGAGCTCACCGACCACCTCGCACCGGCCGCGCGGCGCCACCTCGTCGACGACCTGATCGGTGACCTGCCGGATGAACGGCTCGTGTGCTCGCACGGCCGGTGGCGTGAAGAAGCGCTGGAGGACGTCGCGCCAGCCGGAGTGCACCGGAGGGTCGGACTCGAACAGCGGCGCGCGGGTGGACTCGGCGTCCGGCACCATCGCCACCGCACCCAACCCCTGCACGGCCGCGCTGAAGGTCTCGCCGTCCTTGGCGACGGTCACGATGTCGTCCTGCTTGGACACCACGTAGAAGCCGTCGTAGGCCTCGCTGCGGGCGACCGGGCAGCCGCTGCGCAGTTCCGCGAGCAGCTCGTGGATCGTCGGCACGACAGCCTGGTCGTGGTGGTCGAACCCGCGGATCCGATCCTTGAGACTTTCCCCCACCGTGCGCTCCGTCCCGTGGTCCCGGTGTCCGCGACAACAGATAACACGGACACCGGTACGCACAGCTGGGCCGATCAGGTGGCGCCGTCGTGACGTTCGGTCAGCGCCGTTCGACCGGTGCCTGGTCGTACACGACGGAGATCCGCGCGCCCGGAATCGTGAGGTTGCCGCCCTTGAGGTCGGTGTTGCGCACCGTGACGTCGGTGAACGACACGAACGGCACGTTCAGGGGCGGCGGGCTCGCGGCCGTGTAGTTGACCGGGATCTTGATCCCGAGGATGTCCAGGTTGCCCTTGAGCTGCAGCGTGTACAGCTCGATGAGCGGCGGCTTCGGCGAGCCGGGCACCGGATTCAGGTTCACCGTGGAGGTGCTGCCGGCACGTGCCGCGGTGATGAGCTTGATCCCCGGCTGCACCTCGGCCGTCTGCACCAGGTCCTTGATCTTCATGTCACTGGTCGTGAACTTCAGGACCTTGACGGCCTGACCGTTCAGCACCGTGTCGACGACCCCGACGAAGTTCAGGAAGTTGAGGTCGAGCCGGGACGCCGTGAGCGTCCACGAACGCCCTCCCTCCGCCACCGGGGCAGGGGCCGGTGGCGGGGGTGCCGACGACGAAGGCGGCTCCGTGCTGGGCGGAAGAGTCGGCACGGACGACGACGCCGGCGGTGGAGTGGCACTGCTGCTTGACGCAGGTGGTGGCTCCGAACTGGTCGTCGGAACCGGTGAGCTGCTGCTCGGATCGGGCGGCGGCTCTGTGCTCGACGGCGGTTGCAGCGCCAGGATCGCGATCATGGCGACCGCGGCCATCGGCTGTGTTCGCATCATGTGGGTTGGACCCTCTGGGTGGGCTCGGTGCCGTTCTCTGCCTTCTCCTGGGCCTTCTTGGCCTTCTTCGGCTTCTTGGGCTCGTTCGTCCACGCCACGGCGAGCGCGCCCCCGAGCAGGCTGAAGAGGGTGCCGAAGATGAAGCCGCCGAGGTTGGTCACGACGATCGCGACCAGCGACAGCAGCACCGTGACGATGCCCGACGCCAGCCGGAACTTGGGCGCCACCCACAACGACACCGCGCAAAGGATCAGCAACGAGCCGATCAGCAGCGCGGACACGCCACCGAGCGTCTGGATCGAGATGACCATGTCGCCGAGCTTCAGGCCGGCGTACGGCGGGAACAGGATGATCAGCGCGCCAATGGCCACGAACAGGCCGGCCCAGAAGGGCCGGCCACGTCGCCACGCGGTGAAGCCGCGCCAGAACCTCAGAAGCACTCTTGCTTCCCCTGGCGGATGGTCAGGTTCATACCCTTGAACCTGATGGTCTGAGCCGTCGTGGACCAGGCCGTCTGCTGCAGGTTCGCGATGTTCGCCGAGTCAGCCTGCAGACCGAACGAACCCGGCAGGCCCCGCAGGCCGTCCGGTCCCTTGGTCACCTTGCTCGCGTCGACGCCGATGTCGGGGTTGCCGAGCACCAGGTCACCGTTGAGGTCGGTCAGACCGACGACCAGGTTGTCCGCGGACATACCACCCACGTCAGCCGCGGTGATGCGCATCGTCACGTCACCGACGATCGGCATGCCGGGCACGTACACCGACTGGCAGAACTTGTCGAGCGTCGCGGTCTTGAAGCCGCTGACCGCGACGACGTGCACCTGCCCGTTCGCGCCCGCGTCCACACCGCCGAACTGGACGAAGCCCTTGCCCGTCAAGTTCTCCGCGCCCACCTTGAAGCTCGTGCCGGACACCGCGAACGAGGCCGCCAGAGCTCCCTGGGACATGCCGAAGAGGAGGACACCAGCACCCACGGCACCGATACCGAGCACCCCGACGAACCGTGCCCAGCGCGTTCTACCCATACCGCCAAACTCCTTCCACACCGAAGGCTTGCAGGGCTGGACTGTGCGCCGGGAAACATCGGCAGGACAACGAAAACGAGTCCGCGCAGTCTTGAAATCACCCCTGGGGGTGAGACCGTTTCACGTTTGAGACCTGGTCCTTGCGACACACGTGTGAACCACGCTTAGTAGGGTTCGGCCTCATGGGGATCGGACGAATCGCCGTCGCACTGGCCGCGACCGCAGCGCTGACCGCCTGCGCCTCCGTGGTCGAGGGCCAGCCGAAGGGCGAGCGCCCCGACCCCACGAAGGTCGCGGGCCTGGAGATCTCCAACGGCCCGTCCGGCCCGAAGCAGGGCGTACCGGACGCGGACCTGAGCGTCGAGAACGGCGACGGCGGTGAGATGGACCGCCTGGCGATCAACACGCTCGCCGACGTCCAGGAGTTCTGGAAGGCCGAGATCCCGGCCTCGTTCGCCGGGAAGACGTTCGAGCCGGTCAAGCGCCTGATCTCGTACGACTCCGGCGGCAAGGGCGTCCAGGTCTGCAAGCTCGACACCGCGGGCGTGGCCAACGCGTTCTACTGCGCTCTCGACGACAGCATCACCTGGGACCGCGGCGAACTCCTGCCGATGCTCAAGGACTCCTTCGGCCCGATGGCCGTCGTGACCGTGCTGGCCCACGAGATGGGCCACGCCGTCCAGTACAAGCTCGGCCCCGCCTCCAACATCGGCGCCAACACCCCGTCGATCGTCAAGGAGCAGCAGGCCGACTGCTACACCGGCGTCTTCATGCGCTGGATCGCCGAGAACAAGTCGAAGCACTTCGAGCTCAGCACCGGCGAGGGCCTCAACCAGGTGCTGCAGACGATGTTCTTCATCCGCGACGCCGCCGGCACGTCGTTCGAGAAGCAGGGCGCCCACGGCAGCGCGTTCGACCGCGTCTCCTCGTTCCAGTTCGGCTTCACGCGTGGGGCGACGAGGTGCGCGGAGATGAACGAGGCCGAGATCAACAAGCGCATCACCGAGCGCCCGTTCGACCTCTCGGACAAGGACCAGGGCCAGGGCCGCGGCAACGCCCAGATCAACCAGGACAAGTACCTCAAGGCACTCGAGGAGTCGCTCCGCGACGCCTACAAGACGAGCGGCGCCGCTTTCCCGGCCTGGGACAAGTCGGGCATCAAGCCGTGCCCCGACGCCCAGACCACCTCGCCCGCCACCTACTGCCCGTCCCTGAACCAGGTCCAGCTCGACCTGCCTTCGCTGGTGAAGATCGGCACGCCCCCGAAGAAGGGCACCAAGGGCGGCATCGGTGACTTCGCGGCGTTCGCCGTGATCGCCTCCCGTTTCTCGTTGTCGATCCAGCACGCGACGGGCTTCAAGCTCGACGACGACGCCGCGGGCCAGCGCACCGCCTGCCTGACGGGGGCCTGGGCAGGCCTCGCCAACCGCCCGGACGCCGCAGCGGGCCTCAAGCTCTCGCCCGGAGACCTGGACGAGGCCGTGGCCGAGCTCCTGGCCGACGACAGCCTGATCGCGGCCGACGTGAACGGCAAAGCCGTCCCCTCCGGTTTCGCCCGCGTGGAAGCCTTCGGCGACGGCTTCTACCGGGGCTCCGGCTACTGCGTGAAGAAGTATTCGGTTTGATTCTTCAATCGACGCTCGTCGATACTTGATGCGTGCTGACCGATGAAGCCGCGACCTACGCCTCGTGGTTCTCGACCCTGTCCGACCCGACCCGCGTCCGCCTGCTCCACCACGTGGCCTCGGCCCCTGGCGCGGTGACCGTCGGCGAACTCACCTCGTTGCTCGGCGTGAGCCAGTCCACCTGCTCGCACCACGTCCGCAAACTGGCCGAGGTCGGCTTCGTCCACGTCCAGCGCGAGGGCACCACCACCCTCGTGACCGTCAACCCGGCCTGCTGCACCGGTCTCCCCCACGCCGCCGACGCGGTGATGGGCGCCCTCACCACCGGCACGGTCACCCCGGTGTCGGGCGTGGTCGTGCGCCCGATGACGGCTGCGGACTGGCCGGACGTCCGTCGCATCTACGGCGAGGGCATAGCCACCGGCAACGCCACGTTCGAAACCGACGTCCCCACCCGCCGCACCCTCGAATCCAAGTGGCTCCCGGACCACCGCTGGATCGCCGTCGTGGACGGCTCCGTGGCCGGTTGGGCCGCCGCCACCCCGGTCTCCGCCCGCGAGTGCTACTCCGGAGTGGCCGAGACCTCGATCTACGTCAGCGACTCCCACCAGGGCCGAGGCGTGGGCAAAACCCTGCTGCACCACCAAGTCTCCGCCGCGGACGCCGACGGCCTGTGGACCCTGCAGGCCGTGATCTTCCCCGAGAACCGCGCGAGCATCGCCCTGCACCACCGAGCAGGCTTCCGAACCGTGGGCGTACGCGAACGAATCGCCCAGCACCACGGCGAATGGCAAGACACCGTCCTATTGGAACGCCGCCGCGCGTAGACACAGGGCGGCCAGAGGAAGTTCCACAGCCACCGCCAGCACGACAGCGACAGCGAGTTCCGGCCCGGCGGAGGTGGCGACGTCGATGCAGGCATCGGCGAGCAGCAGCACCGCCGCAGCGACCGCAGGCGCCCGATGACGACCATCTCCACGCGACAACCGGCTCCCTGCCGTCAGCAGCGCGGCGGCCTCCAGCGCGTCGAGGACGACCCAGCCCACGGCCTCGGCAGGCGGCAACGTGCCCGCGAGATAACCCAGCCAGGGCAACAAACACAGCCCCGCACCCGTGAGCACGTGCCCACGCCACCGGCCGGCGTTGCCGATCTCAGCGAAAGCAGAGGGTCCAAAGGCGATGAAGGCCATGTCAGAGGTCTCTTCCGGTGATCACGAACCCGGCTGTCGAGCTCGTGATCAACCCTCCGATCTCCCCGCGCCGAAATCTGTAGCTCTGCTATCCGACTTGGGGGTGGCACCAGGTACACCCCAATGCTGCGGCCACCTTCATGGCAGCCCGCCCGACCAGCACCTACGGTCGCATCATGAAGATCCCTCCCCGGCTGCGGCGAGCGTTGACCCGCTTCCCCCGCGACACGGCCTTCCTCGCGCTGGGGGCGCCACTGCACCTGCTGACGGGCTTCCTGCTGTTCATGATCTTCGGCAGCATCTGGGAGATCATCGAAGGGGCCGACGCGAACGCACCGATCATCCTGGGCTTCTTGGTGGCGCTGACAGTTCTCTGCGTACCGGCCCTAACCCTCGCCCACCGCTGGCGCTTCCGACAACTCCTCGGCATCGACATCCCCCACCCAGGCTGGCGGCAACCGGCCCGCCAGTTCGGCTACCACTGCCTGGCCGGCGCCCTGTTCGGCACGCTGGAAGCCCTGGTGACGGCCCTGCTCCTGGCCGGAGTGACCGCAACCCTGTCATCGGTGTGGATCTACGCACTGCCCTGGCAATGGCGGATCGACCACCTCGACACGACCCAAGCCGCCTACCTGACCGTGGCGGGCCTGCTGGTACTGGCCGCCGTGCCCAGCGCCTCCACCGCCCTCGTGCGCCTGGAGTGCCAGGTGATCCCACCCCTGCTGGGCCACAACCGGGAAGCCGACCTGGCCCGCCGAGTAGAGGACCTGACCGAGAGCCGCGCAGGCGCCGTGGACGCCGCAGACGCCGAACGCCGGCGCATCGAACGAGACCTGCACGACGGCGCACAACAACGCCTGGTCTCCCTAGCCCTGAACCTGGGCCTGGCCAAAGCCACCCTGACCAACCTCCCGCCCGAGGCCCGCGAGGTGATCAACACAGCCCACCGCGAAGCCAAGGAAGCGATCGAGGACCTGAACAACCTGGTACGCGGCCTGCACCCGTCCGTACTGGACGAACTGGGCCTGGACGCGGCTCTGTCCGGCCTCGCCGCCCGCGCCCCACTCCCAGTACGCCTGAAGGTGGACCTCCCCCGACGACCAGCCCCACCCGTAGAAGCAGTCGCCTACTTCGTCGTGTCCGAAGCCCTCACGAACATCGCCAAGCACGCCCACGACGCAACCCGTGCCGACGTGACCGCAACCCTGCTGGGCGAGATACTCCGCCTGACGATCGCGGACGACGGCCCAGGCGGCGCCACCCCTCTCCGAGGCAGCGGCCTAACGGGCCTCGCCCAACGCGTGCGGTCGGTAGACGGAACATTCCGACTGAGCAGTCCCGTGGGGGGCCCGACCACGATGAGCGTGGAGCTGCCGTGCCAGAACTGAAGCGTGCGGTGATCGCCGAGGACTCCGTGCTGCTGCGCGTGGGCCTGGTCAAAATCGTAGAACTGGCAGGCTTCGAAGTAGCCGCAGAAGCCTCCAACGCCCAAGAACTGCTGACCGCAGTGGAGCAACACCACCCCGACCTGGCCGTGATCGACGTCCGAATGCCACCGGCCTTCACAGACGAAGGCGTCCGCGCCGCCCTGACGATCCGCACCACCCACCCGTCAACGGCCCTGCTCCTCCTCTCCCAGTACGTCGAGGAGCGCTACGCCACCGACCTCCTGGCCACCAACACCAGCGGCGTCGGCTACCTGCTAAAACAACGCGTGGCCGACGTCGAGGAATTCATCGAAGCCCTCCGCCGAGTGGCCAACGGCGGCACCGCCCTGGACCCCCAAGTAGTCGCCCAACTCCTGGTCCGCCGCCCAAGCCCCCCATTGGACCGCCTGACCACACGCGAACGAGAAGTGCTGACCCTGATGGCTGAGGGCCGCTCCAACGCAGGCATAGCCACCCAACTGGTCGTCAGCGAAAGCGCAGTCGCCAAACACATCAACAGCATTCTCGCCAAACTGGATCTCCCAAAAGCAGACGCAGACCACCGCCGAGTACTGGCCGTACTGCACCACCTAGGAGTGGGCACCCGATAACGCCAAAGCCGAAGGCGAGGCGCCCCAAAGGCGAAGCCGAGGCACGCTTGAAACGAGGTTCGT
>NZ_JYJG01000043.1 GCF_000955955.1 Lentzea aerocolonigenes | reverse complement strand
AGCGCGACCTGACGAAGTACTACTAGAAGAGCGTCGACCAGTAGAACCAGAACGCCTGCAGCACCCCGCCCGCGATCACCAGGTACCACAGGATCAGCACCACGCTGTGGAACTGGAAGCCCGGCCGGACGTTGCGCAGCGTCGTGTACCAGAAGATCGGGATCGTCACCGCCCACACGACCATGCAGTACGGGCACAGCGCGCCGATCTCGTACAGCGACTGGAAGATCAGCCAGTGCACGAACAGCACGCCCGCGGTGACACCGGCCTGCAGCCCGATCCACACCCACCGCGGCAACTCCACGCCGGCCAGCAGCAGCACGCCCACCGTCGTCACGACCGCGAACCCGGCGATGCCGAGCAGCGGGTTCGGGAACCCGAGCACCTCGGCCTGTGCGGTCTTCATGACCGAGCCGCAGCTCAGCACCGGGTTGATGCTGCACGTCGGCACGTAGAACGGGTCCTTGAGCAGCGCGATCTTCTCGACCGTCAGCACGAACGAGGCGACCAGGCCGACGAACCCGCCGGCCGCGAGCACCCACGCGACGATCCGGTTCACTTCGCGAGCTCCCGGTCGATCGCCGTCTTCAGGTTGTCGTAGCTGGGCGCGCCGCTGAACTTGGTGCCGTTGATGAAGAACGTCGGCGTCCCCTGCACCCCGAGCTTCGACCCCTCAGTGCGCGAGGCCAGCACCTTGTCGCGCAGCGCCGAGTCGTCGAGCGCCTTCTCGAACGCGGCCGGGTCGAGCCCGAGCTGCTGAGCCACGTCCAGGAACTTCGCGCGCTGCGACGTCTGCTGCCCGCCCCACTCCGGCTGCGACTCGAACAGCGCCTTGAACATCTCGTTCTTCTTGCCCTGCGCGTCGGCGGCCTCGACCGCAATCGCGGCCAGTTCGGCGTTGCGGTGCATGGGAAGCGGGAAGTGCTTGACCGCGAACGTGACGCGGTCGCCGTACTCGCTCTTGAGCTTCTCCACGCCGGGATACGCGGCACGGCAGGACGGGCACTCCATGTCGAGGTACTCGACGACGGTCACCTTGCCGTCAACGGACTGCGGTGCGGCGGTCGTGTCGTTGCGGGAGAACAGCAGGAAACCGGCGACCACCACCGCGACGACGGCGACGATGACCAGGGACAGGCGAGCGTTTTTGGACATGACTCGTAGAACCTCCGACGAAGGCTGGGAAGTGGGCTTGGCGACCGACGAGCGGTCTATGTGCGCAGCACGCAGAGCTGCGCCAGCCGTACTTCCAGCCGACGTGAAGGCCGAGACCAAACCTGTGCGGGGATGAGGTGCGCGGGCACGGACCGGGCCCGCCGCAGCACGGCGAACCCGATCAACACCGCCAGCGCCACCACGAGACACGCGCCCGCGACGAGAATGCCCTCCAGCAACCCGCCGTCATCGGCCAGGTCGGAGTGGGCCACCACGTGGGTGCTCGACGTCGGACACTGCGCGGTCCAGGCGAACTCCGTCTCACACGGAGTGCCCTGCATCATCGCGACCCCGGCCACCAGCGCGAGCACGGCGAACACGCGCGCGAGGTACGCACGGGTTCGCGAGGCGCCGGTCACGTGATCCAGAGTAGCGACCTACGCTGATCGACATGGAGCGAGTCGGCATCATCGGGGTGGGCGAGATCGGCCGGGCACTCGTGGCGGGCCTGCGCCAAGACAGCTCTTCGCCGATCTTCCTGTCCCCGCGCAACGCCGCCACGGCCGCAGCCTTGGCGTCCGCGTACCCCGGAGTGCACGTGTGCGGCTCCAACCAGGAGGTCGTGGACAACTCCGACCTGGTGATCATCGCGGTGCGCGGAGCTTCCCGTCACGAGGCCTTGGCAGGGTTGGAGGTCTCCGGAAAGCTCGTGGTCAACGTGATGGCCGGGGTGTCCAACGCCGACCTGCGCTCGCTGCTGGCCACCGACGCACCGGTCGTCCGGGCGATTCCGCTGCCGGCCGTGCGCGAACGCCAGTCCGTCACGGTCGTCCACCCGTCCCATCCGGTGGTGAACGCCCTGTTCGACCGCCTGGGCGGTGCGCTGCCCGTCGCGGACGAGGCGGCGTTCGACGTGTTCTCCGCGCTGAGCGGCACTCTGACCACCCACTACGCCTACCTCGCCACGCTCGCCTCGTGGGCTTCGGGCCAGGGAATCGCTCCCGAGGACGCGGATCGGTACATCCGGGGACTGTTCCAGGGGGTTGGCCGGTCGTTGAGCGACGAATCCCGTTCTCTGTCGCAGCTCGCGGCCGATCACGAGACGGTGGGCGGGAGCAACGAGCGCATCCGCACCACGTGGTTCGACGCGACCAACTCCGACGCCTTGCGGAATGCACTCGACGGGCTGCTGGCCGTCCTGAGGCACTAGGACATCCGGGGGGAGGTGCGCACAAATCAGATCTGAGCCTCCAGCACGTCCTGCACCAACGCGTCCAGGTCCTCCACTGTGCACGCCGAGCTGACCGACTACCATTCGTGCCCGAACGGGGGTACCTGAGTGGCCAAGGTGTTCGTCAGCTACGCGAGCCCGGACCTGGCACTGGCCGCGAAACTGCACGAGTGGCTCGAAGCGGACGGCCACGAGGTCTTCCTCGACCGCGATCCGCGCACCGGCATCGCGGTCGGCGACGAGTGGGTGCGCCGCCTGCACGAACGCCTGCGCTGGGCCAACGCGCTGCTCTGCGTGATCACGACGGACTACCTCGCCTCGGCGTGGTGCACGGCGGAGCTCGACACGGCGCGCATGCTGGGCAGCCGGATCCTGCCTCTGCGGCCCGGCACCGTCGTCCACCCGCTGCTCGACGAGATCCAGCACACCGACCTCGCCGACCCGGCCAAGGCGAGGGCCCGCATCGCCAGGGCACTGCGGGAGATCGACGCGGCAGGAGATCCGCACTGGCCGGACGGCCGCTCCCCGTTCCCCGGCCTCGTGCCGCTGGACGTCGACCGCCACCGCGTCTTCTTCGGCCGTGACCGCGAGGTCGCCGAACTCGTCGGGCTCGTCCAGGAGGACAACGGCGGCACGCTCGTCGTCGGCCCGTCCGGCTGCGGCAAGTCCTCGCTCGTGCGGGCAGGCCTGATCCCCGCGATGACCGGTGTCCCCGGCGTGTTCCCACTGCCCGTCGTGATGCCGGGACACGACCCGGTGAGCGCGCTGGACCACGTGCTCGCCCAGACCCCGTCGCACCGCCCGCTACTCGTGATCGACCAGCTCGAGGAGGTCTTCACGCTGTCCGACGTGCACCGGCGCAGGGAGTTCGCGGGCCGGCTGCGCGACACGGACGCCCACCTCGTGTGCACGATCCGCCCGGAGTACCTGACCGAGCTGCTGTCCGACCCACACCTCGCCGACCTGTGCGGCCGCGTCCACCCCGTCACGCCACTGCGCCGGGAGTCGCTGCGCGAGATCATCGAACGGCCCGCCGAGATCGCCGGCATCGCGATCGACGAGCACCTCACGTCCCGGCTGATCGACGACACCGGTGATGGCACCGCGCTGCCACTGCTCGCGTTCACCCTCGCCGAGCTCAGCGACGGCGTGCGGCGCGGCGGCAGGCTCTCCTCCGCCCGGTACGACGCGCTGGGCGGTGTGCGGGGCGCGTTGCTCGCGCAGTCCGACGCGGCCCTGCTCGCCGCGACCACCGGCCGGACCGCGCCGGACGTGCTCGCCGCACTGCTCTCGCTCGTCACCGTGGACGAACGCGGCCGGCCGACCCGCCGCCACGTGCCCGGCATCTCGTTCCCCGAGCTCGCCGAGTTCGTGACCCGCCGCCTGGTCACCACCGACACGATCGCGGGCGAGGTCGTCCTCGGCGTCGCACACGAGGCCTTCCTGACCGAGTGGCCGCCGCTGGCCGAGGCGATCACCGAACACGCGGCGGCCCTGCGCACCCGCGGTGCCCTCGAACAGGCCGCGACCGAGTGGACCGCGGCCGGGCGACCGCCCTCGCGACTGTGGCAGGGCGCCCACCTGCACGTGGCCCGCGAGGACGTCACGCGGGTCGACCTGTCCGCCACCGCCGACGACTTCCTCCACGCGAGCGTCCGCCACGACAGGCACCGGCGCAGGCGAACTGTGACCGTGCTGTCGGTCCTGCTGGTCATCGCGCTGGCCGGCGCGGCCATCGCCTACAACCGCCAGCTCATCGCCCAGGACCGCCAGTCGGAAGCCGAGCAACGCCAGCGCGCCGCCGTCGCCCAGCAGCTGATCACCCAGGCGGGCACCTTCACCTCCGTAGCTCCCTGGGCCGCGCTGGCACTCGGCGTCGCCGCGGGACGGATCGCCCCCGGCAACGCCTCCGCGAACGCCGTGGTCCGGCACACGCTGGCCAACAGCGGCTACCGGGGTGCCCTGCCAGGCCAGACTCGGGTCGTGCATGCCCGCCGCGCGAGGCTGCTCGCGGGTGTCGGCACCGACGGTTCGGTGACCGTGTGGAGCACCTCAGCACCGGGCCCGCCACGCCTGAAACACCGGCTCGCCGTCGACGGGATGGGGCTGCGACAAGTGGCGATCTCACCGGACGGCCGGACGCTGGCCACCGCGAACAGCAGCGGCGAGATTCTCGTCTGGGACCTGACGGCGACCACACCGCATCGCATCGGTCCGGTGCTGAGCGGGGAGTTCCAGCCGATCACGGACATGGCGTTCACGAATGACGGCACCACGCTCGTGACCGCCAACCGGCACGACGCACGACTGTGGAACATCTCTGATCCCACCCGGACTCATCTGCTCGGCTGGTACCTCCACCACGACGGTGCGAGCGAGATCAACGCTGTCGCGTTCTCCCCAGGAGGCGAGCTCCTGGCGGCAGGCGAGAGTCTGTGGGACGTGACGCGATCGGAGCAGCCGCGGCCGGCAGGTCGGCTGCCGGTCGGCACAGCTCCACTGCGGGACGTGGCGTTCTCACCAGTGCGCGGACTCGCCGCGGTGTCCGGCGACGACGGTGTCGTGCTCGTCGACGTGTCCGATCCGGATCATCCACGCGCCGTGTCCGCGCGGCTGGCCGGGTCCGAGTCGACGAAGTCCCTCGACTTCTCACCGGACGGCCGCACGCTTGCCATCACCGGTGGCCTCGGTGGCACCGCGATGTGGGACGTGACCGACCCGCTGGCACCGAGGCGGGTCGCCGACACCCCGCCCGCCATCACCGCCGGTTCGGTGTCGTTCTCACCGGACGGCCACAGCCTCGCCGTCGAGAACACCCTGTGGGACCTCACCGGCAAGTTCCGCCCGGCCCCGATCGGAGAGCCGTTCGACGCAGACGTGCGCAGCCTCGCGTTCAGCCCGGACGGGACGACCCTCGCCGTCGGCGGTGACGACCGCGTCACCCTGTGGCGGCCGCACGACCCGGCCACACCGTTCGGCGAGCCGCTGACCGGCATCTCGCCGCACGAGCCGACAGCGGTCACGTTCGCTCCGGACGGCCGCGTTCTCGCGGCGGGCAACACCTTCCAGGACGTCACGGACCCAGGACATCCCCGGAAAAAGCACCAGCTGGAGTACTGGACCGTGCTCACGGTGTTCTCTCCGGACGGGAACTACTTCCTGACGACCACCGCGGGCGATACCGGCAACGTCCCGACGCTGTGGTCCTCGCGCGACCCTGCCCGGCGCGACAGGTTCCTCCGAGGGCACGACACGAAGGTCGCGGCGGCCGCCATCTCACCGGACAGCCGCAAGATCGCCACAGTCAGCACGGACGGTTCTGTTCGAGGATGGGACTTCCTCGCACCGGGAAGCGTCCCCGACCCGATGGTTGGCAACGTCTCCGGCGCCGCCGCGGTGGCCTTCTCTCCCGACAGCGGCGTGCTGGTGGCGGGCGGGTCCGGCGGTACCGCACTCGTGTGGGACACCCAGGGCGTGTCCCGCGTCGGGCAGCCGATGCCGGTTGCCGCGGCACAGCTCGCTTTCGCCCCGCACGGCAGACTGCTCGCGACGGGCAGCCCCGACGGCACCGTCCTGCTGTGGGACATGACCGACCCGTTCACACCACGTCAGCTCGGGCCGCCGCTGAGGTTTCGCGCCCGCGGACCGCTGGCGTTCAGCCCGGACGGCACGACGCTCGCCACCGGTGACGTGTCGGACGGCGTTCGGCTGTGGGACCTGAGGCCGCTGACCTCCATGCTGGACAAGCCTTTCGAGATCGCCTGCGAGATCCTGGGAGAGGGTCTGGCCGAACAGGAGTGGCCCCAGCTCGTGCCCGGTCTGCCGTACCGGGAGACGTGTCCGTGAGTTTGGAAGCGCGCCGAACAGCATGCTTTCAGGTTGATCTGCGGGCAATGGCTGGACGATACGAGCTCGCCTGCGTGCCATCAACCTGACCAACCGCGCCGCAGGACGAAGTCGTCCATCTCGTGACGCCGCACCGCGAGACCCAGCAGAAGGACACCCGCGACACGATCCACACCGAACTCGCTAGCTGACGCCGACGTCGTTCCACGCGGACCGGACGGTGTTGGCGACATCGGCACCGAACAGGGCCTGCGCCGACGCGACGGTCGCCGCCGCCGCCTCGGCGAAGTCGGAGTTCACCCGGAGCTTCGTGGCGAGCGCGTCGTACCAGACCTTGCCCGCGCGCTCCCACGCGTTGCCGCCGAGACGGGTCGCGGTGAGGTGGAAGGCCTTGTTGGGGATGCCGGAGTTGATGTGCACGCCGCCGTTGTCGTTGCGCGGGTTGCCGTCGTCGGGCAGGTCGACGTACGAACGCATGTGGGCCGGCTGGCGGTCGAGCTGGTGGGCCTTGCCTGGGTCCTTCATCGACCGCAGCGCGACGCCCTGCAGCTGCGTGCCGAGGATGCCCGCGCCGATCAGCCAGTCGGCCTGGTCGGCTGACTGCCCGAGCGCGTGCTGCTTGACCAGCGAGCCGAAGACGTCGGCCCAGGACTCGTTCAGGGCGCCGGACTGCTGGCGGTAGCGCAGGCCCGCCGTGTACTGGACGACACCGTGCGTGATCTCGTGGCCCACCACGGAGACGTCGCGGGCGAGCGCGCCGGGCTGGAAGACCTTGCCGCTGCCGTCGCCGTAGACCATCTGCGTGCCGTCCCAGAACGCGTTGTCGAAGCCGCGTCCGAAGTGGACGGAACTGACCAGCCTGAGGCCGTTGCCGTCGACGCTGTGCCGGCCCAGGACGTCGCGGTAGAAGTCGTAGGTGCGGTCGGCGTTGTCGAACGCGTCGTTGACGGCCGGGTCGCTGTTGGCGCCGTCGCCTTCCTTGCGGCGCATGACGCCGGGCAGGTTGCGCTCGTCGCCGCCCTGGACGTCGTGCACGGCCTTGAACTCGCTGGCGGGGCCGCGCAGCTGGCCCGCGTTCAGGTCGAGGAACTGGACGGCCTCGGTGAGCGTGTCGCGCTGGGTGCGCAGGGCCGCAGAGGCGAGCAGGGTCGGGATGGTGTCGCGGATGTCGACGTTGCCGGCTTCCGCGAGCTCGATGAGCAGATGCGCGGGCAGGATGAAGCAGACCATGGTGTTTCCCCCTCCTGGTTCCCCTTGTACCAGTGGAGGAGGGGCCGCACGGCGGGTAAATACACGGCGTCCCGCTGCGGGCAGCAGGACGCCGTGACCAGATCAATCAGCAGTACACGTACACGTATTTCGTCTCGTTGCGCGCGTCCAGCCACCTGGTGGTCCACGGCTCGACGTCATCCCACTTGTCGTCCTGGTAGGTGACGCGGAATGCGTTCCCGTGCGCTGTGCCCTTGGAAGGGAGCAGGTAAAAGGTGTGGAAGTAGCAGCCGTCGAAGTTCCACCACTTGTACGGAGGCGGCGTGCTGGCCTCGATGCAGGCACGCCCGGCTTGGCAGGTGCCCGCCCAGAACCCGTCCGACGAGAGGGGTGCGGGTGCGGCTTGGACAGCGGATGCGTTCGCGCACAGCAGGGCCGCGGCCGCCGCGGCTCCAGTCAGGACTTTCCCCAGTGATGTGCTCAATTCGGATATTCCCTCATCTCGCAGCGATACCGCGAAACCGGACATATCGCGATATCGCTAGTCCCCAGTAGTACGCAGAGACTATGTGCGTGCGGGATTCACCGAAGGGGGATCGCCGAAATTCATTGCCGAACCCATTGCGTGACGACGGGAGTGCCGTCGTCCGCTGTCACCCGGATGCGCACCAGCCCGGGCGGCACCTCGGTCGCCGTGAACCAGCCGCCGTCGATGGCCACCGAACGGCGTGACCGCGGCGTCTCCACCACCGCCTCGCCCTCGGCACCGGTGACGAACCCCCGGACCGTGGAGTCGTTGATCTCCAGACTGACCGTGACCCGCTCCGACTCGAACGCCAGCGTGAGCGGACCGTCGCCGCGGACCAGTGCCTCCGACTCGGCGAGCTCGGCCAGTTCGGCGTCGAGGGTCCGCAACGCCAGCGCGGCGCTCGCATCGCGCAGCACGCCAGCCGGAACCGGGTCGAACTCCTCGGCCGCAGCCCTGAGAACGTCGAGGAAGTCGTCGTCGTTCATGACCGCTCCTCCAGCAGTGAGTGACCGCTGACCAGCGCTTTCAGCTTGCCGAGGCAGCGTTGCCTGATCGGACCGATGCTGCCGACCGGCATGTCCAGGGCGAGCGCGGCGTCGGCGTACGCGGGCGGCGGCGAGGCCATCAGCACGCGCAGCAGCCGCCGGCACCGTTCCGGCAGCTGTTCGAAGACCCGCCAGAGCGCCGCGTCGCGTTCACCTTCGAGCAGCTCGTGGTCGACGGCCGGGGCGGGGTCGGGGGACTCGTCGACCTCCTCCGTGGGCTCCGGCAGGCGGCCTGACCTGCGGATGAGCTGCAGACACTCGTGCCGCGCGGTGGTGGAGAGCCAGCCGGCGAGGCGTTGCGGTTCGGCGATGCGGTCGAGGTGCTCGACGAGCTTGATCCAGGTGCACTGGACGGCGTCGGCCGCGTCGGCATCGCTCAGGCGGTAGGCGCGGGCGATCGACCACAGCAGCCCGCTGAACTGCCTGACCAGGGCGTCCCACGCGCTCTGGTCACCACGCGCGGCCGCGGCCACCAGCGCTGGGATGTCCATGTGGACATGATGCCGCGCGCGCCCGTCCAGATCCGGATCTCCACCCACTTGTCTGAATTTGGACGGACACGGTCTTGTTTGGCGTAATGCGCGTCACAAACCGGCGTCTCAGGTGCATGCTGATGTCCAGCAGCTCTACCCGAGGACTGATGACCATGACCAGTGCGACCGCGTCCTCCCACCACGACTGGGAGTCTGACCTGGAGCATTACCGCAGCCGCGCGGTGCACGTGCTCGACACGCACCTGCCCGCGGCAACCGGCTGCACCGAGTGCGGCGACCCGTGGCCGTGCGCCCGCGCGTGCACGGCCGAACTGGTGCTCGAGCTCTGATGCCCTGATCCCTACGAGTTCACGCGATCGAGGAACGCGCTCACGCCGTTGACCATCCGGTCGACCTGCTCGTCGAGCGTGATCGACTCCTTGAACCGCGACCCCGGTCCCGCACTCTTCTTCCCGCGCAGGTACAGCGAGCACTCCAGGTCGGCGCACACGTAGACGCCGACCGAGTTGCCCAGTTGCCCGGACTTCCCGGCCTTGCGCGCGGTCATCAACGACACCCCGTCACCGGAATGCGTGGTCAGGCACCACGCGCACATGGTCTTGCGCGCGCTGCCGGAACTGCTTGCGCGCCGCAACGCGATGCCCACGAGCTTGCCGTCCAGCTCGATCACCAAGTAGCCGCGGTCGGGTGCGGCCGGGTCGCGCCAGCCCAGGAAGTCCAGGTCGTCCCACCGGCGTTCGGCGAGATCCCTGGGCACGTGCATGCGCTTCGCCTCGCCCTTGGTGGAATTGACGAAGGACGCGCGGATGTCGGGTTCGGTCAGCGGCTTCATGACCAGGGACGCTAGGCTTACCTAGAGGTCCTAGGCAAATCATTAAGGGCTCTAGGAAGGGTGACGGATGGCACGCGCGGGGCTCACCGCCGAACGCCTCACGCAGGCGGCCGCGGAGCTGGCGGACGAGGTCGGCTTCGAGAACGTGACGGTGTCCGCGCTCGCCCGGCACTTCGGCGTGAAGGACGCGTCGCTCTACTCGCACATCCGCAACGCCCACGACCTGCGCGTGCGCCTCGCGGTGCTGGCGCTGGCCGAGATGGCGGACCGGGTGTCGGACGCGCTGGCCGGCCGTTCGGGCAAGGACGCGCTGGTGGCGTTCGCCCAGGCGTACCGGTCGTACGCGCACGAGCACCCCGGCCGGTACGCGGCGGCGCAGATGGTGCTCGACCCGGACACGGCCGCACTGAGCGCGGCGAGCAAGCACGCCGAGATGACGCGGGCGATCCTGCGCGGCTACGACCTGTGGGAGCCGGACCAGACCGACGCCGTGAGGTTGCTGCACAGCACGTTCCACGGCTACGTGTCGTTGGAGCGCGCGGGGGCGTTCCACAGTCATCCGCGCGGGGTCGAGGCGTCGTGGACCCGCGCCCTCGACGCGCTCGACTCCCTGCTGCGCGCCTGGCCCTAGTGTCCTGAGTCGTTAGTTCTTGTGCACCGTAGGCTTGGTCGATGCCGAGTTCGAAGTTGGTGCCGTTGGTCCTGTCCGACGAGGAACGTCGGATCTTGGAGGGCTGGTCGCGGCGCCGGACGACAGCGCAGGGGTTGGCGATGCGAGCCGGGATCGTGCTCGCCTGCGCGGAGGGCGGCTCGAATACCGAAGTGGCGCAACGGTTGCGGTTGAGCCGCAACACGGTGCGGACGTGGCGGTCGCGGTTCGTCAGCGACAGGCTGGACGGCCTGTCCGACGAACCGCGACCGGGCCGCCCGCGGCAGATCAGCGACGATCAGGTCGAGCGGGTCGTGGTGACGACACTGGAAACCACCCCGACGAACGCCACCCACTGGTCGACCCGCTCGCTGGCCCAGCAAACCGGGATGACGCAGTCCGCGGTGTCACGAATCTGGCGAGCCTTCGGCCTCAAGCCCCACCGGGTCGACACGTTCAAGATCAGCAAAGACCCCTTCTTCGTAGACAAGGTCCGCGACGTCGTCGGTCTGTATCTCGACCCGCCCGCGAAGGCGGTCGTGCTGTGCGTGGACGAGAAGACCGGAATCCAGGCCCTCGACCGCTCGGCACCAGTACTGCCGATGCTGCCTGGCGTGCCCGAGCGACAGAGCTTCGACTACATCCGGCACGGCACCACTAGCCTGTTCGCCGCTCTGGAGATCGCGACCGGCCAGGTCATCAGCGCGGTGAAACGCCGACACCGGCACCAAGAGTTCCTGGCGTTCCTGCGCACCATCGACAAGAACGTGCCCGCCGAACTGGACGTCCATGTCATCCTCGACAACCTCGCCACCCACAAGACACCAGCGGTGAAAACGTGGCTGCTCAAGCATCCGCGGTTCCATCTGCACTTCACCCCGACCAGCTCCAGCTGGCTCAACCTCGTCGAGCGCTTCTTCGCCGAGATCACCATGAAACTGCTGCGGCGAGGCGTCCACCGCTCGGTCACGGCACTGGAGAAAGACATCCGCGGCTGGATCGAGCAGTGGAACACCAACCCCAAGCCATACGTCTGGACCCGCACCGCCGACCAGATCCTCGAGTCGCTCGCCGCCTACTGCCAACGAATTAATGACTCAGGACACTAG
>NZ_JYJG01000042.1 GCF_000955955.1 Lentzea aerocolonigenes | reverse complement strand
GCCTACTGCCAACGAATTAATGACTCAGGACACTAGTTCTTCGGGTGCAGGAGGTCGCGAGCCTGCTCGGCGGCCCGCACGATGCCCTCGGAGACGAAGTCGAGGAACCGCGCGATGTTCTCGAGGCGCGTGGCGGCCGGAGTGCCTGAACCCAGGACGCCGACGCCCTGCCGCGCGGTCTCGGCGAGCTTCGTGGTGCCCGCGGCGCTGGCGATCATCGACTGGTACCAGATGTCGCCGTCGTCGACGACGTAGCGCTCGCGCCGGCGGTCGTCGCGCCTCCTGGCGATCAGGCCCTGGCTTTCGAGGTACGCCATGGCTTTGGAGATCGACGCCGGACTCACCTGCAGGCGCGCGACGAGCTCGGACGCGGTGAGGCCGCCGGAGTCGGTGGCGTAGAGGCAGGCCAGTGCCATGGCGGTCATCTTCGGCAGGCCCTGCCCCACGAAGATCCCGGCGAACGTCTCCTCGAACTCGCGCACCGCCTCCGGATCGCGGCCGTCGTCGCGGGCGGGCACCTGCCGAGCTCGCGGCGCCGCCTGCTTGCGCCGGTGCGCGCGGCGTTCGGTGGCCAGGTGGGCGATGTCGGCCTTGTAGCCCGCGGGGCCGCCGTTGCGCATCACCTCACGGGTGATCGTCGAGGTGGGGCGGTTCAGGCCTCTGGCGATCTCCGCGTAGGAGAGGTCGTCGGCGAGGCCCACGGCGATCTGGCGACGTTCCTGCTGGGTGAGTCGGCCTCCTGGCATGCGCGCAGCATAGCCTTCAGTTTCAACTCATTGCAACGAAACGAACATGATCGTTGCGTTAGATTCCAATCCGATTGCAACAATAAACACCTTCTGAGCTGCATTGATGCTGACTCTTTGCAACGAAGCTTGTTGCTGTAATCCGTGAACGCAACGTAGCTTTTCGCTCATCAGAAACGACCAGCCACAGGAGCCAGAGATGCAGAAGTTCGCCACCCCCGCCCCGATCGCCGCCGTCCTCGACATCCCCGCGGGCCTCGTCCAGCTCATCGCCTCCGACCGGGACGACACCGCCGTCGAGGTCCGTCCCGCCGACGCGTCGAAGAGCCGCGACGTGAAGGCCGCCGAGCGGACCCTCGTCGAGTTCACCGACGGCGTTCTGCGCATCAAGGGCGACAGCGGGAACCAGATCCTCGGCTCGTCCGGCACCGTCGAGGTCACGGTGCAGCTGCCCTCCGGTTCCCGCGTCGAGGCGAAGGCCGCCAGCGCCGAGTTCCGCGGCGTCGGACGGCTCGGCGACATCGCCTACGAGGCCGCGCAGAGCGACATCAAGATCGACGAAGCCGCGAGCGTCCGGCTGACCACCCAGGCCGGCGACGTCACGGTCGGCAGCCTCAGCGGTTCCGCGGAGATCAGCACGCAGAAGGGCGACATCACCGTCGGAGTCGCCGCCGGACTCTCCGCCTCCATGGACGCCGGCACCTCCTACGGCCGGATCAGCAACTCCCTCAAGAACGACGGCACCGCCGACCTGACCATCCGCGCCACCACCGCGTACGGCGACATCACCGCCCGCAGCCTCTGACCGGCACACTTCGCAGCACTGGGGAGAGACAAGTGAGCACCACCGAGAACTACCAGGCCGCAGAACAACTTCTCCGCCGTCCCGCCAGCCCTGGCGAGCTCGTCGTCGGCGACAAGGTCCGTCCACAGTGGATCGACGGTGGCGCCCGCTTCTGGTACTCCGTCCGCGACGGAGCCGACCAGCGGTTCGTACTGGTAGATCCCACCGCCGGCACTCGCGAGACCGGCTTCGACCCCACCCCGTTCCTCCCTGCGCCGGGCAACCCGCTGGAAGTGACCTCACCTGATGGCAAGGTCGCGGTGTCCCGCAGAGGACAGGACCTGTGGGCGCGGTCCGGCGAGAACGAGTGGGCGCTGACCACCGACGGCCAGCCCGACCACGGCTACGGCTACGGCCCGGACTGCATGAGCTTCCGCACGCTGATGAACAAGTTCGGCCTGCCGCACATGCCACCCGTGCTGGCCTGGTCGCCCGACTCGACCAAGGTGCTCGCCCACCGCACGGACGAGCGCAACGTCCGGCAGACGCAGCTGACCGAGGCCGCGCCCGCCACGGGTGGCGCGCCGGCGATGCGAACCCAGCGGTACGGCTACGCCGGCGACGAGCACATCCCGCTGGTGGAACTGGTCGTGCTCGACGTCGCCTCCGGCACGGTCGTGCGCGCCAGGACCGAACCGCTGATCACGCCCCAGGTCTCGCCGATCGCGACCGGCTGGGCGTGGTGGGCCCCGGACAGCTCGGCGGTGTTCTTCCTCAGCCAGACCCGCGACCAGCACACCCTCACGCTGAACCGGATGGACCCCGCCACCGGCGAGGTGACCGTCGTGCTCAGCGAAACCGGCGACACCCGCGTCGAGCCCAACCAGTGGATCTACGAGCAGGCCATCATCCGCGTGCTGGCCGACGAGGTGCTGTGGTTCTCGCAGCGCGACGGCTGGGGCCACCTCTACCGCTACGACCTGCACACCGGCGCGCTGCTCGGCCAGGTCACCTCGGGTTCGTGGCTGGTGCGGCAGATCCTGCACGTCGACGAAGCCGCACGCGTCGTCTACTTCACCGCGTCCGGCCTGGTGCCTGAAGATCCCTACCGCCGCACGGTCTGCTCGGTCGGGCTGGACGGCACCGGCTTCACCCGCGTCACGGACGACTCTCTGGACCACGTCGTCACCGTGTCGGAGAACAAGCAGTACTTCGTCGACTCGGCATCCACTGTGGACACCGCTCCGGTGACCGTGGTGCGCGACTGGTCCGGCCGCGTGCTGGTCTCGCTGGAGCACGCCGACATCACCAGGCTCGTCGCCACGGGCTGGACGGCCCCGGAACGCTTCTGCGTCAAAGCAGCAGACGGCGTCACGGACATCTACGGCGTGCTGTACCGGCCGCGCAACTTCGACTCGTCCCAGAGCTACCCGGTGGTGGACACCATCTACCCCGGACCGCAGACCAACCGGGTCGACCCGTGCTTCGACCCCGGCGGTATGGGCATGGACGCGGAACCGTTGGCAGCACTCGGTTTCGTGGTAATCGCGGTCGACGGCCGCGGCACCCTCGGGCGCAGCAAGGCCTTCCACGACGCCAGCTACGGCCACCTGGCCGACGCCGGCAGCCTGGACGACCACGTCGCCGCACTCCGGCAACTGGCTGAGTCCCGGCCGTGGATGGATCTCTCACGAGTGGGCGCGCTGGGCCACTCGGGAGGCGGTTTCGCCACCATGCGGGCACTTCTGACGCACCCCGAGACGTACCAGGCCGGAGCGTCGCTGTCCGGCTGGCACGACGCCCGCTTCTTCAACATGGGCTTCATCGAGACCTACGACGGCGCCTCGAACCCCGAGGCCTACGCCCGCTCGTCGAACGTCGACATCGCCGATCGGTTGCAGGGCAAGCTGTTGCTCGTCCACGGCGAGATGGACGACCAGGTGCACGTGGACCACACGCTGCGGCTGGCGGCTCGGCTCATCGCCGCCAACAAGGACTTCGAGATGCTCATCGTGCCGGGAGCCGAGCACATGTTCCTCGACAGCCTGTCCTACGTGCGGACGCGCTGCTGGGACTTCCTGGTCCGCTCACTGATGGGCGTGGAGCCGCCTGCTCACCGGCCCGCGCCGATCCCGATCGGGCCGGAGTTGCTCAGCGAGATTTTTTGATCTGAGTGAGGAACGCCGACCACGCATTGTCCGAGAGGGCCAGGTGCGTGGTCGGCGCCTTGCTGTCCCGGATGCCCACTCCACGACCGACCTCGACGCAGTCACTCGCAGTGCCGCTGTAGCTGCTCTTGCGCCAGGTCGTCATGGGCAGGCCCCCTCACGTCAACAAGCTGGTGATCAGCTCCTTCGATTGTTCCTCATCGAGAGCTTGGGCATCCAGCGCCTTCAGCACTTCGTCGTACACGGCGATCGAGCCCTTGTCCTCCAAGAAGAGGTTCAGGTTGTGGGTCTCCACGAAGACCACCGGCTCGAACTTCTCGAAGCCGAGCTTGGTGAACGAACCCGCAAGGCCAGCGTGCACGCCTATCGAGAGCGGTATGACTCGCACGCTGATGTACGGACGTATCGACATGCGAAGCAGGTCCTGCAGTTGGGCGATCATCAGCTCACGGCTGCCGACTTGAAAGCGCAGCGCCTGCTCATGGACGTAGAAGGTGAACTCCCGGCTCCGGTGGAAGATCGATCGCCGCGACTCTCGAGCGGCGACGATCTCCACAACCTGTTCCGGGTCAATAGTCGGAACAGCCTGCACCACTTCAAAGGAGTACGGCGGGATCTGCAAGAGGCCGGGGACGAGGTTCATGGCCCACACGAAGATCTTGGTGGCGACCTGCTCCTGGGCGATCAGGGTGCGCAGCTGGTTCGGCACGCCGTCTTCGTCGTTGAACTGGAGGAAGCCCTTCTCGCGCGTCTCCCGGTAGAGCGTGAGCAGCCGGCGGGTCTCGTCCGGCGTAACGCCGCACAGCCCGAGCAACAGCGCCACCTCGACCTCGGTGACGCCGCCCTTGCCCCTGACCACGTCGGAGAGCTTGGCCTCTTCCCAGTCGAGCCGCTCGGCAAGTCGGCGCTGGGTCATTCCGGCGGCCTGGATGGCGTCGCGTACGCCATCACCGAACGAGCGTCCCACCACGCTCGAAAATCGTTTCGGCATGCCGGAACGCTAGAAGGCAGAAGCCCTTGTCTTCCATCGTCTGGATGCGACTCGCCACGAAGGAAGTACTTCTTGGAAGGGTTCTAAATGCGCTTCGAGATCAGCGGGTAGTCGAGGACGAGACCGTTCTGGTCGACCTTGATCTTCTGCTCGAACCCGCCGCTCTTGAACCGCACCACCGAGACGTCGTCGCCGACCGACATCGTCTTGTAGGACTGCGTCACGACCTTCACCGACAGCTCGGGTAGCGAGACCCACACGACCGGGAGGTCGAACTCACCCTCCTCGCGGTGCAGGTTGAGACGCCTGATCGGGATGGTGTTGAACAGAACCGCGAACTGGACGTCAACGTCCAACGCGCCGTTGAACGTCTCCCGCTTGGCACCCTGGCCGTGGTCGACCAGCCAGGCGCCGTCCTCGGTCCTCGAGAGGGAGCACTGGCGCTCCTCCGAGACCGTGGCAGTGCGCAGCAGCAGGCGGTTGACCTGGCCGCTCTCGCCCACGGAGACCTCGAAGGAGGCGTTGAACTGCTCGTCGGGGCCGGCGGCGACCAGGCGGCCGGACGCGCGGAGGCGTTGGTCGCTGGAGAGGAGCAGGCGGACCTGCTCGAGCCTCGGCTCGTGGATGCCCTGCCAGGTGATCATTTCCGGCCTGCGGGCAGAAGGAGAGCGGGTCTCCCCGTTCGAGGTGACCCGCCCTGCGTCAGTGGCGTTAGAGGAGTTCACTCATCCACCTGGAAGGATGTCCTTGATCTTCTCGGCAACCGAGTCGACCTGCTCGTCGTGACCGAACTTGCCGCTGACGAAGTCCGCCGCGGCATCCACGCCCTTGTCGACCTGCTCGTGGTGCTCCTCAGCGAGGTCCATGGCCTTGTTCTTGATCTCGTCGAAGTTCATGTGGTGCTCCTCCGCTCCTGACGCAGGGTACCCGAGTAGGGCCCGCGTGTTGATAGCCGCGATCACGCTAACTCCGCCTGGACAAGTCGGCTCGGCGACGCGGATGATGTCCCCGCCGCCGCCTGGTCGGCCGCCGTCGCGGCCAGAACCAGGAGGACACGCCACATGACACGGCTCCTGCGTGGAGTTATGTCCGCTGTACTGCTGTTGCCGCTCGTCGTTGTCTCGTCGGCCCACGCCACAGCCGACACGCAGAGCTCCGACCTGGGCAAAGCCAAGTTCACGGTGACGAACACGGCCACGAACGTCGCTGCCCGCAGTGACCGCAGGCCCGTCGCGGGTGGGGTCTACGACCGCAGGGTCGGCAAGACCTTCATCTCGTGGGCCGGCCAGTACGAGGACAGCTACGTCCAGACGTACGACCACCGCAAGGCCACCTGGTCCGCGCCCAACCGGGTCGCGGACGGGGACAAGGACTCGCACAACTACCCGACCATGGTTCAGGCCAAGGACGGGCATCTGCTGATCTTCCGCGGCATGCACAACGTCGAGCTGCGCATGTCCCGCTCGCCCCAGGCCAACTCGGCCGACGGCGTCTGGGAAGAGACGCTGATTTCGAAGAACGCGGCCACGTACCCGATGCCGTTCGTCACGAAGGACGGCACGATCTACGTCTTCTACCGCGAGACGACCCGCGACCTCGACCACGTGACGCCCACGGACACGCGTCCGATGCTCTACGTGGTGTCCAAGGACAACGGCAAGACGTGGAAGACCTCCACGGAACTGACCGGTGACCGGTTCGCGATCGGGTCGACGTCCCGCGCGGACAACATGAACGAGATCTACATCGGTCAGCTGCGGCAGGAGGACAACGGCCGCGTGCGGATCGCGTACACGCTCGCCGGTGGTGGCACGGAAGGACATCTGCACGACCGCTACCACCGCAACATGTACTACGCGACGTTCGACCCGCGGAACCTGCACTTCTACTCGGCGGCCGGCAGGGATCTGGGCACCCAGATCGACGACGCCGACCAGGAGACGTACCTGAAGATCGCGGACACCCCGCTGACCCTGCCGAACGCGGTCAAGTCCCCGGACTACATCCAGCAGGTGGGGACGACGCTGGGCCGGCCGTTCGTGCTGTGGTTCATGGGCGACCAGGACAAGGGACCTCTGCACAACTTCATGTCCACCTGGAACGGTCGCAGCTGGGAGACCAAGGAAGTGGCACGGGGACTGCGCACCCGTGACATGGAGCAGATCGACCCGTTCACGTGGCGCGTGTACGCCACCGAGGACGGCAAGCCGAACGTGAACACCTACCTGGTGCGGTTCGGCTGCACGTGGACGCCGGAAGCCGTGATCCCGACGGCCAAGCCGGTGCAGCGCGTCGAGATCGTGGAGAACTTCCGCGACCCGGCCCGCGCGATCTTCTCCGGTGCGTCTTCCGACCGGGACGTCGCGATCGCCGACGGAGACATCAGCGTGGCGGGCATCAGCCGCAGGTAGGAAGCTCGGAACGGCAAACGCCCCCAGGACCGGCGCGGACCCTGGGGGCGTTCGTCTTAGGGGTGCTGATTACTCAGCAGCACCAGCCTTCTTGCGGCGCACGACGAACAGGGCGCCGATACCGGCACCGACGAGCGCCAGACCGCCGACGAGCGGCCACAGGATCGACGCACCGGTCGACGCGAGGTCGTCCGTGCTGCCACCCGGAGCCGGGTTGTTCGTGGTCGTGGTGGTGGTAGTGGTCGGAGTGGTGGTCGTCGTCTCCGTGGTCGTGGTGGTCGTCGGCGTGGTCGGCTTCTCGCCGACGATCCAGTCCGCCTTGGCGTCCTTGGCGACCTTGACCTTCGAGTCCTGCGCGATGACCAGCGACTGCGTCTTGTGGTTCTTGTCCTCAGCGATGAACAGGCGACCGGCCTGCAGCGTGGCCTCAGCCGAGACGTTCATCTTCGCTTCGCCCTTGGCGGCATCCGCCGGCACGTTGACGAAGAACTCCGAGACCTTGTTGCCCTCGGCCTTGGCGGTCAGCTCGGACTTGCCGGCCTTCTTCTCGACGTTGAGCGGCTTGCCCTCGGCGTCGGTGATGGTCACGCCATCAGGAAGCTCCGCCGTCAGCTTCAGCTCGTTGGCGGTCGTGGTGACCTTGAACGGGCCGATCTTCTCGCCGGCCTTGCCCGACTTCGAGGCCGGGTCGATCTCCAGCGTCGGCTTCGGCTGTTCCTTGATGTCCTGCGCCTGCTCGATCAGCTTCTTGTAGAGCTTGGTGACGTCATCCGCGTGCTGCGTCACGCCCTTGAGCTCAACACCGTCGCTGAAGTGCCAGATCGCGGCCTGCGTGGCCGTGATCGCCTCCAGCTCGTTGTAGTCACCGTCGTACAGCTTGTCGAGCTCGTTCGTGCTCTTCGTCGGGAACGAGTTGAGCAGGATCCAGAGGACCTTGCCGGCGTTGTCCCGGAACTTGGAGTCAGGGTTGGGGTGGTCGCCCCACTTGGCTTCCTTGAGTCCCTTGTTCTTGTCCAGGTTGGTCGGCAGCTCGACGCAGTAGGCGTAAGCCTTGCTGGTCTTGCCGTTCTCCTGAACCTCGAGAGGGATGAGCACGGTGCCGTACTCGCCCTTCGGCGGCGTGTGCTCCGGCAGGTTGCCGACGCCGTCCACGAAGGTGACCTCGTAGCCGTACTTCTTCTGGTTCTCGTCCTGGATGGGCTTGACGATCACGTCGGCGGACGCGGCCAGCGTCGACATGGACAAGAGGGCGGTGGCACCGAACAGCGCCGCGCCGATCCTCAACCGGGAAGCCATGGGTCTCCTTGCTCGCTGAAGTTAGCCCGATCGCGTGGGAAGTCATTCGCCCGCCGGGACGGTCGGCACGTCGAGATCGACACTGAACCGACAGGAAGCGACGGCGACACTAGCCGATCGAGTTACACCCGATGGAGTGAGGTATGAGGGACACTACAAACCGCCCGTGACCAGCGAAAAGCTACTCAGGGTGTCCACAGTGGATAGGCCTGCGATGCATTAATTTTGTCAGGTGACGTTAGATTCGTTGCCTAACAGTTATCAATTGAGACGGTTGCTACGGCTGACCTGCACCGACGGTTCAAGCGTCAGGCAACCAATTCGGTAACTTCGACCGGCCGAATGTCTCCGGGACGTAGTGAAGTGCCGCGCAGACACATCTCGCGTGGCTCCGGGCGACGCCCGGTCAGAATCCAGCGGGTGAGGCCCGCCAACTGGTAGGCGATGAGCGGCGGAACGGCGTCGCCGACGTGCCGGTAGGCGTTCCCGAGAATCGACACGTCGAACCGGAACTGCCGGGGAAAGCCCTGCAAGAGGGCCATCTCGCGGACCGTGCAGAGCCGGTGCTGCTCGGGGTGGGCATAACGGCCGTTGCCGACATGGCCGCATTCCCGCTTGATCGTTCGGGCCGGTTCGTCCCACCACATCCGGCCGTAGACGTCCGGGTGCGAACCCCAGTTCTGCTCTTCGACGATCCGGCGTTGTGCAGGATTCAACAACTTCGCGGTCTCCGGAGACCTGAGCAGATCCGCCCACGAGCCACCATTCGCGGGAATTGCACGCATTCTTTCCAGACTGCGGTCCTGAGAAAACGTCGGCGACACGTGAATGGGGTCTTCCACATCGGCCACGCCGGCCTCGATCCGGGGCAGCTTGCCGATCGCCCGGCGGACCGTGATGGCGGACGGGCGGATCACCCGGCCCGCCCACAGGTCGTCCAGCGTCAGCAGCGGCAGGCCGGCGTCCACGGCCACCATCAACGTCCGCTCTCGCAGCTGCGGCAGGCCGAACTTGGACAGCATGTGCGTGCCGCCCGCGACCGAGTAGCCGATCTTGGTCAGCTCCTCCGCGAGGCTGTCGAAGTGGTGGCGCTGCTTGCCTTTGACGAGCTCGCGGGCGTTCTCGACGAGCACGACCTTCGGGCGCAGTTCCTCGGCGTAGACCGCGATGCGGCCCACCAGCGAGTTCCGCGGGTCGTCGCGCAGGTGGTTCTGGGCGGTGATCCGGGAGAAGCCAGAGCACGGCGGGCACGCCAGCAGCACGTCGAGCTGGCCGCGGCGCAGGCCCCAGACCTCGCGCAACGCCGACGGCGACACCTTCGAGAGGTCGACCTCCAACGGGTCGACGCCGATGTTCGCGCGGTACGTGTCGTTGCAGCGCAACGAACCCAAGCGGGAAGACGGCTTGCCGATCTGGGCGTCGGCGGCACCGACGACCCGGAAGTCGCGGTGGGCGTGGAAGCCGAAGCTCATGCCGCCCGCACCCGAGAAGATGTCGGCCACCGAGAAGGACACCACGAGATCGTACGGGCGAGGCTCCGAGGCGCCTTCCCTGACATCCCGTACCTTTCCCGCCTATGGAGCTGCCGCGTGCCTGGCAACGGCCGGACCCGTTGCGTGGACTCGACAGGATTTCCTGGCCCGAGGTGTACGACGGCCGGGGTGGCGCCGGTCGGGTGCCGCGCCTGCTCCGCTCACTCATGGACCCCAGCGCCGACGTGCGCCTCGACGCGCTCAGCTCGTTGGCAGAGCGCCTGTTGACCGACGACACGGTTTCCGAGGCGTCGTTCTGCGCCGTGCCGTACCTCGTCGAGGTGGGGGCCTCGTACAAGGTCGCCGGCGACGTGCGCGACCGGGCGATCTTCCTGCTGGCCGCCATGGCGTTGGCGGGCAAGGGCTTCACCGAGGACGGCCGCCGCACGCACCGCCGCTGGAACGCGCTCGGCCGCGAGCTCCCCCGCACGGCACCCGATTGGCTGACGCAGACCCGGCACGCGGTCGCCCAGGGCGCCCCGAAGATCTTCGAGGCGCTGGCGTCCGAACGGGTGGCGTGCCTCGTCGCGCTCGCCTGCGCGGTGCCGGAGAAGCTGCCCGCGTTCGTCGTGGGGCTGATGCAGGACATGGCCGAGCTGCCGAACGAGGAGATGCTCTCCGACGCGGCCGAGATCGCCGTGGCGCTGCTGAAGCGGTCGCCCGAGTTACTCGGGGTGGACCTGCCGCGGCCGAAGGTGCTCGGCGAAGGGCTGGTGCGGCCGGCGCACCAGCCTCGTGAGGTCGCCGCGGCGTTGATGGGCTACCGGTTCGCCCTCATCTCCGCGTACGGCGATGAGGGCGCCTGGTGAGTCCTAAGCGATGACCGCTTCCTCGATGAACTCCTGCTCAGCCTGAGCCTCGTCCTCGACGGCGATCGCGGGCTCCAGGGCACCGAGGCCCGTCCCCCACTCCTGGTCGGCCAGCGCGAACGCCGCCACGGTCAACGCCGCCACGGGCGCGCCGATGGGCATGTTCTCGCGGTGCAGGTCGAGATCGAGGCGGCCACCGATCGGCGACGGGCTGAGCCGCAGCGTCGCGTGCGCGGGCTCCTCCGGGTGCGCCAGCCGGCACGCCCAGCCGGTGAAGATCACCCGCCGCTCGTCGACCTCGGTCGGCTGCACGGCACGGACGTTGGCGCCCACCGCACCCGAGCGGATGTTGTCCGCGGCCTGCAGCACGAGCTCCTCGAACTGCATGGAGGAGATGCCGAGGTCCCAGCCCGCGACCAGGGCGACCTGAACGAGGGCGAGCGGCAGCGACGGAACGGCGTCCTCGAAGCAGACCATCGCGCCGCCGTAGCGGGTGTTGATCTCGGTCGGCAGGAAGCCGTCCTCGGTCGCGATGCCGTCCAGCGTGAACGTGCCGCGGTAGCCGACGGTCTCGCGCAGGTGCTCGCCGACGCGGCGGGCCAGGTTGCGCATCTCGTCGCGGATCCACACGGGCGGGTCGTAGTACGACGCGCAGCCCGCGTAGAGGAACTTGGCCTGGCCCTGGCGGCGCGGCACGACCATCTCGATCGGACGCAGCACCGCGGTGCCGTCGGGGAACACGATGCCGTGCACGCTCACCGGAATGCCTTCCAGGAACGGCATCACGCGCACCTGGTCGCACTTGGGGGCGAGCACCTCGAAGGCTTCCTTGGCCTCCTCGTACGTCCGCACGCGGCGCACGAAGTTGGCACCGCCGTTGATCGCGGGGCCGTCACCCGACCAGACGACGCCGGCGCCGCGGTCGAGGATCTCCGAGGCGCCCCAGAGGCGTTCGAAGTCGAGGTCGAACACCATCGCGGGCGCGCGACGGGCCGACAGCTCGTCCCACAGCGCGTCGATGGTGGTCTTGTTCTCCAGCTCGACCCACTTGTGCTGGCGCGCGTTGAGCACGGGACGGCCCTGGAAGGTGCCGATCTCGTTGTAGGGCGTGCTGATCACGACGGCTTCGGCGTCGGGGTCGAAGTCCCTGAGGATCGACCGGACCTCTGCCGAGGGCTTGGTCAGCAGCTTGCCGAGGCGGCGCTGTTCGACGGCGACGAAGCCGCCCTTGATGCCCAGCGAGACCCACCTGGCGATCACCGAATCATGCAGCGGGGCATGATCGTCGGTATCCAGCACGAGCGTATGGCGAGCACCGAGCGCATGAAGCTCATGCGCGCGTTTCGCCAAACGAGTGCCGCCGGCCAGCACGACCAGCCGGTCACCGAACAATCCGCCCAAGCGCTCGTTGAGCGCCGCGAAGACATGATCCATCGCCGAGAACCCGCTTTGAGAGAAGCAGAAGGATGCGACCGGCGATCGCCGGGTGACGCGTAGCGTAGAGCCACCCGGTATGTGTGTCGAAGCACGGTCCGGCAACGGCCGGATGAATCTTGCGGCGGGCCCGCGGGGGCGGGCCTCACGGCAAGTGGATCAGTCTCTGAACTGAGTGCGCCCTAGACGCGAGCCGCGTCCCGAAGGACCTGGTCAACGCGGTTGAGGAAGCTGCGCTTGGGGTTGATCGCCGGCAGCGGCTGGGTGAGTTCTGCGGTCACGGGCTGGACAGTGGGTGCGGCTCCCACGATCTCGGCCACGTTGCGCAGGAACTCCTGCCGCTTGAACTCGTGCACGGCTACGTCGTGCAGAAGTCCAGCGATGCTCGTGTGCACAGCGCGATGGGGGTAACTCACTCGTGTGTTATCGGCGCAGTGCGCGTCGACCTTTAGGGTCAACTTGTGCGAGTTCTGGTGACCGGCGCCACTGGGTACGTAGGCCGTGCCGTGGTGCGTGAGCTGCGGGTTCACGGGCATGAACCTGTCCTGTCCCGTCAACGCCTCTCGGAGCCGTTCGGGTCAATCGACGCCGACGCGGTCATCCACCTGGCCGGTGTCGCGCGCGTGCGGGAGTCGTTCGAAGATCCACTTTCGTACTACGCGACGAACGTGGGCGGAACGCTGAACCTGCTGAAAGCGTTGGAGGGGCAGCGATTCCTGCTCGCGTCGACTGCCGGGGTGTACCGGCCGTCGGACTCCCCGCTGACCGAGTCGTCGGTCCGGGAACCCTCTTCGCCGTACGCGGCTTCCAAGGCCGCCGCCGAGGACCTGGTGGCGTGGGCGGCGCGGTCCGGGCGGATCGGGGCGACCACGCTGCGTTTGTTCAACGTCGCTGGGGGTGGTGACACGGACACCAGTCGGGTGATCACCCGTGCGGTGGCTGCAGCCGCTGGAGCCGTTGACGGGATGGACGTCTACGGCGACGGGTCGGCCGTGCGCGATTTCGTGCATGTGCGGGACGTTGCCGCTGCGTTCGTCGTGGCGCTGGAGGCGTGCACTCCCGGTGAGTCCGCGGTCTACAACGTCGGGGCCACGCCTGCGTCCATCCGGGACGTTCTGGAGGCTGTCGCCGGTGTTTCGGGACGGCCGGTGAACGTGACCTGGAAGCCCGCGCATCCCGGCGAGGTGCGCTCGCAGCGGGCGGACGTGTCGCGGTTGCGGGCGTTGGGCTGGCAGCCCTCCCACTCCGCGCTGGCCGACATCGTCAAGGACCAGTGGAGCGCTTCGGCACCGGAACCCGGTCCAGGTCCTTCGCGATGACGATCTCGCCGTCGAACTCCGCCGCCGCTTCGGCGTGGAACTCGGCCGGGTCCTCGTAGCGCTGGGAGAAGTGGGTCAGGACGAGCTTGCGCACCCGGCAGTCGCGGGCGACACGGGCGGCCTGCTGGGCGGTGAGGTGGCCGTGGTCGCCCGCGAGCTTGGTGTCGCGGGCGAGGTAGGTCGACTCGATCACCAGCATGTCGGCCTGGTCGGCGAGCTCGTAGACGTTGTCGCACAGGCGCGTGTCCATGACGAACGCGAACTTCTGGCCCTTGCGGGGTTCGCTGACGTCTTCGAGCCTGATGCCGTTGAGCTCGCCCTTTTCCTGCAGCGTGCGGACCTGCGGGCCCTGGATGCCGTGCTCCTCGAGCTTGTCCGGGAGCATGCGGTGGCCGTCTGGTTCGGTCAGCCGGTAGCCGAAGCTGTCGATGCCGTGGTCGAGCTCGTAGGCCTCGAGCGTGCCGAACTTGCCCTGCGCCAGCCGGCCGTCTCCGGTGATGGGCTCTTCCTTGATGTCCGCGGCGTCGTAGAAGGCGCTGGCGTAGCGGAGGCGCTCGAAGAAGTGGGAGCCGCTGCTCGGGAAGTGGGCGTGCACGGTGTGCGGGACCCGGTCCAGTGAGATTCTCTGGACGATTCCGGGGACGCCCAGGCAGTGGTCGCCGTGGAAGTGCGTGATGCAGATCCTGGTGATGTCGCTCGCAGCGGCGCCTGATCGCAGCAGCTGCCGCTGGGAACCGTCGCCAGGGTCGAACAGGAAGCCCTCGCCGTCCCACCTCAGCAGATAGCCGTTGTGGTTGCGCTGGCGCGTGGGAACCTGGCTGGCTGTTCCCAGGACGATCAGTTCCCGGACTGTCACACCCTGACGTTAACGTCTGTCCCATGCAGAGCGTGGAAGTGGCGTCGACGTGGCCTGTCCCGAACGTCGCGGTGGCCGTGGTGTCCTCTGGTGCCGTGGTGGGCTCGCTGGGCGACCAGCAACGCGTGTTCCCGCTGGCGTCGGTCACGAAGCTGCTGACCGCCTACGCGGTGCTGGTGGCCGTGGAGGAGGGGGCGGTCGAGTGGGACCAGCCTGCGGGTCCTGAGGGCTCGACCGTTCGGCATCTGATCTCGCACACCGCCGGGTACGCGTTCGACAAGGCCGAGGTGCAGGCGGCGCCCGGTACTCGTCGGATCTACTCCAACGCCGGGTTCGACGTGCTGGCTTCCTTCGTTTCGGACGCCTGCGACATGCCGTTCGCCACTTATCTGCACGAGGCTGTTTTCGCGCCTTTGGGGATGAGTTCCACGGCTCTGGTGGGCTCTGCCGGGGCGGGCGCCGAGTCCTGCGCCGCGGATTTGGCTGCTTTTGCCGCTGAACTGTTGTCGCCGAAGCTCGTTTCCGTCGAGCTGGTCACCGAGGCGACTTCGGTCGTGTTTCCCGGGCTGAACGGCGTTCTGCCTGGTTACGGGATGCAGAAGCCGAACGACTGGGGGCTCGGGTTCGAAATCCGCGACGGCAAGTCGCCGCACTGGACCGGCCTCGGTTTCTCGCCGCGGACTTTCGGCCACTTCGGGCAGTCCGGCACTTTCCTGTGGGTGGATCCATCCATTTCCGCAGCCTGTGTCGCGTTGACGGATCTGCGTTTCGGGCCGTGGGCGGTCGAGGCGTGGACGCCGTTCTCCGACGGCGTCCGCGCGGAGCTAGTCGGCCAGCCGCAGGGCTAGCTGCCGGAGGATCTCCTTCACGTCGGCGTCCTCGCAGTCGTTCTCGTACGCCTGCGCAACGCCGCGGAAGGCGTACAGCAGCCCCGCGGTGAACCAGCCGAACTGCCCGAGCACCTGGTCCATGGCCTGCTTGAGGGCCTGCGCGCCGGCCTCGTTCAGGTCGCCGTCGACCTTGACCTCGTAGCTGAACACGCCTTCCTGCAACGACTTGAGGGCAGTGCGCAGGTAGTCGCCGGACTCGTCGGCGTCGTAGGTGAGCGTCAGGACGCCGAGCGCCCGCTGCATGATCTCCCGCTGGTCCACGCCGCCACTCTGCCCGCTGCTCAGGCGTGCGTCACCTTCCGACACCCCAACGCACCCACGCCGGGTCCTCGAGCTCGATCCGTTCCTCGAAGGCCTCGGCGATCGCGTCGACGTCCCACTCGTCGTTCTCGATGACCGGCTCCTTGGGGCTCGTCTGCCCCATCACGTGCAACCGCCCGTTGGCGAACCGGATCAGCTGCCCGGTGATCTTGGCGGCTCGGTCGCTGAGCAGGTACGTGACCAGCGGCGCGATCGTCTCGGGCGGCCCGCTCGGGACGGCTTTGGAGTCGGCCGCGGCCATGCGGGTCCAGGCGATCGGGCAGACGGCGTTGACCCGGATGCCCTTGTCGTGGAGCTCGGCCGCCGCTCCGGCCGTGATGCTGGCGACGGCCCCTTTGGAGGCGCTGTACGTGAGGGCGGTCGGCTGACCCACCATCGCCACCGAACCGAGGTTGACGATCGACCCGCGGCGCATGCTCTGGACGGCCGCGTTGGTGCAGTACAGCGTGCCGAGGACGTTGATCTCGATCAGCTCGCGCATTCGCTTCGGGTCGTCCTGGCCGATGGCGGCCTGGTATCTGATGCCGGCGTTGTTGACGAGTCCGTCGATCCTGCCGAACGCCGCCGTGCACGTGTCGATCATGGCCTGCGCCTGGTCGGGATCCGTGACGCTGCCGGCGCTGACGACCGCCTTGCCACCCATGAGGGTGATGAGCTCGGCGACCTGCCCGGCGAGCGGCTCGTCGACGTCGTTGATCACCACGGCGGCTCCGGAGGCGGCGGCGTGGGTGGCGAACGCCCGACCCAAACCCTGCCCGGCACCGGTGATGACCACGGCCTTGCCCGCCAGAATTGCCATACCCCGAGTGTGGCCAAGTGCCATCACCGAGTGGTCATTCACGTCGACGAATGGCCTTTGCCCGCGCCGAACGGTGTACGTCGAACGACGACCGGTTCAAACCTCTTTTCGCAGATCAACCACTGTGGAATCGATTGCGTCCGGTCTTTGTCGGCAGTAGAAAAATGAGAGGCGTTCGACAGTTCCCGGATGGCATCGTGCTGATCGTGCTGCAAGTGACCAAGGGCGACGCGACGAGCCCCCAGGCCAAGGGGCCGAAGATCATCGCGCACGTCTGCAACGACCTCGGCGGGTGGGGCAAGGGGTTCGTGCTGGCCGTGTCGAAGCGGTGGCCGGAGCCGGAGCGCGCCTACCGCGCCTGGCACCGGGAGCGGGCGCGCAACGACTTCGGGCTCGGGGCCGTGCAGCTGGTGCAGGTCCGGCCGGACATCTGGGTCGCGAACATGGTGGGGCAACGCGGTACGCGCACGGGCAGCAAAGGGCCGCCCGTGCGGTACGAGGCGATCTCTCAGTGCCTGGACACTTTGACCGCGCACGCGGTACGGCTTGGCGCGAGCGTGCACATGCCGCGCATCGGCTGCGGTCTGGCCGGTGGGCGGTGGGAGCTGATCGAGCCGCTCATAGCGGAAACCCTGCTGGCGCAAGGCGTTCCGACCACGGTGTACGACTTCGACTAGGGCCGCGGCCTGGTCGTGAACTGGTCGCACGTGTTCTTGGTGTGGCAGATGGCGATCTCGACCTTGGTCACGCCGCCGGGCCTGTTCGTGTCGCCCATGCCGAGCTCGAAGCGCCTCGGCGACCTGAGCACGGGGTTGGTGCTGGCGTCATCGGTGTAACGCGACTCCTGGGCGCCGATCTGCGTGCTGCCGGCGAACACCCGGAACCGGACCTCGGTCCAGCCGGCGCCCTCGTCGATCACATAGCCGCTGATCGTGACGGTGCGGTTGTGCCAGGTGATGGTCCCCTTGGTGTAGTCGTACCCGTCACCGGTCTCGAACTCGGTCGAGGGGTCGGCCTGAGCCGAAGCGGGGGCCAGGACGGCGAGGGCTGCGGCGGCAAGGGTTCCGGCAGCGATCTTCTTGAAGGTCACGAGAGATGCACGCTACTGCCCGCTTCCAGGTTGCCAGAAGGCTCCGGCGCCAAGATCACAGGAAGCTCCCGGAACCCGGACACCATGTAGGAGCGGCGGCGCCTGGGGTCCTCGGCGGGAACCACGCCGGCGTACCGGGGAAAGCGGCTCAGCAGCTCACGCAGCGCGATCTCCCCCTCCATGCGGGCAAGCGGCGCGCCGATGCAGTAGTGGATCCCGTGACCGAACGCCAGGTGGCCGGCACCGCGCCCCAGGTCCACGTCGTCGGGCTGCTCGAACCGCTCCGGATCCCGGTTCGCGCCGGCCAGCGACACGAGGAGGATCTCTCCTGCCGGAACCTCGACATCGCCGAACGTGATCGGCGCCGCCGTGTACCGCGTGGTGCCGATCGACAGCGGGCTGGTCAGCCGCAGCAGCTCCTCCACCGCCTTCGGCACCAGGTCCGGATCAGCCACCAGGCGTTCGCGCGTTTCGTGGTCGCGCGACAACAACTCGGCGCTGGACCCGATCAGGTTCACCGTGGTCTCGTGGCCTGCCACCACCAGCAGGATCGCCGTGCTGAGCACCTCGGCCTCGGTGAGCTGATCTCCGTCGTCACTGGCCCTGGTCAACGCCGAAAGCAGATCGTCACCCGGCTCGGCGCGCTTGCGCTGGATCAGCTCGCTGAAGCACGCCGTCATCCGGCGCGAAGCCACGATGCCCTCTTCCGGCGCCACCTCGCCCATCATCGCCTGCGACCAGTCCCGCATCGGCTCGCGGAACTCCTCCGGCACACCCAGCAGGTCGCAGATGACGATCATCGGCAGCCGGAAGGCGAACGTGGCGATCTGCTCGATCCGCGGCCGCAAAGCCTCCATCCGCTTCGCCGTGAAGTCGCGCGCGAGCAGCTTCCGCAACCGGGTGTGGTCCGGTGGGTCCATCACCAGCATGTTCCCGGAGAAGAACGCCGAGAGCTCAGCCTGACCACCGGCCTGCTCGAGCTTGCTCAGCATGATCGCCGACAGTTCCGCAGACGACTTGCGCACCCGGTCGTCGGTCAACGCGACCTTCACGTCGTCATGCGAAGTCACGACCCACACCGGCAGTTTGTTCGGCAGCACGGCCTGATGGACTCGTCCGAGCTCGCGAACCGCGTGCAGCGTCGCCGCCGGATCCCTGAAGTACTGCTTGCTGAACAGCATGCCTGCGGACACCGCGACCCCCAGCTCTCCCGGCAGCGTCAATCCCTCACGCAAAAGGGCCCCGTCTGCGTTTCCGCGGACGGGGCCCTTTTGGTCTGGTGCGCTCGGCAGGATTCGAACCTGCAACCTTCTGATCCGTAGTCAGATGCTCTATCCGTTGAGCTACGAGCGCAGATCTTTAATTGTAACCGATCCTCTAGAGGCTCGGCCTTGCGGAGGCTCCGGGATTTGAACCCGGGATGGGGGGTTACCCCAAACCGCATTAGCAGTGCGGCGCCATAGACCAGACTAGGCGAAGCCTCCCGGGACCATCCTTGGCCACGACGCATAGGTTACACAGGTCCTCAACCGAGTTGCAAAACGCCCCCCTCCAAGCCCTGAACGCGCTGGTCAGAGCACACGCAGAAGCCTTGAGAGGGGCGTTAAACGCCTGTTCACCGCAGCGAGAGTGACCTAGATCATCCCGAGGCTAGGTCCAGGAACGGTTGGAGGGACTCGGGATTGCGGAGTGCGCCTCGGCTCACGGCCTTGTCCGGGTCGGCGCCGGCGAGGATCTTCTTGACCGGGACCTCGCACTTCTTGCCGTTCAGGGTCCTCGGGATCTCGGCGACGGCCACGAAGCGGTTCGGGACGTGGCGTGGCGAGAGGGATGAGCGCAATTCCTGGCGCAGCAACGGTTCCACGTCCGCCAAAGTCACGCCGTCGAGCACCACGAAGCAGAGCAGCTCGCCCTCGGAGACGCCGGAGGTGTCGATCACCAGCGAGTCGACGACGCCCGGGATGGACTCGACCACCCGGTAGAACTCCGAGGTGCCCATGCGGACGCCGCCCCGGTTCAGGGTCGAGTCGGAGCGGCCGTAGATCACGGCCGAACCCCGTGGGGTGATGCGGATCCAGTCGCCGTGGCGCCAGATTCCGGGATACGTGTCGAAGTAGGCGTCGCGGAGGCGCTCACCCGAGTCATCGCCCCAGAAGAAGACCGGCATGGACGGCATCGGCTTGGTGATCACGAGCTCGCCCACGGCGTCGTCCAGCGCGACACCGGCCTCGTCGAACGCGTAGACCGCGGCGCCCAGAGCTCGGCAGGAGAGTTCGCCCAGCCAGACCGGGCGGTCCGGGGAGGCGGCGACGAAGGCGGTGCAGAGGTCGGTGCCGCCGGAGACCGAGGCGATCTGGACGTCCTTGCCCACGGCCGCGGCGATCCAGCGGAAGCCTTCTGGCGTAAGGGGTGCGCCGGTCGAGCCGACCACGCGCAGGCCCGTCAGGTCGTAGCGGGAGGACGGGTCGAGGCCCTCCTTCAGGCACGACTGGACGTACGGGGCCGAGGTGCCGAAGTAGGTCACGCGGTGCTGTTCGGCCAAGTGCCACAACGTGTTCAGCGACGGGTAGGCAGGGCTGCCGTCGTACAGCACGATCGTCGTGCCGACCAACAGCCCGCCCACCAGGTAGTTCCACATCATCCAGCCGGTGGTGGTGAACCAGAAGAAGCGGTCACCGGGTCCGAGGTCGCTGTGCAGCGCGAGCATCTTCAGGTGCTCGACCACGATGCCGCCGTGGCCCTGGACGATGCCCTTGGGCAGGCCCGTGGTGCCGGACGAGTACAGCACCCACAGCGGGTGGTCGAACGGCACCGGCGTGAACTCCAGCGGAGCACCCTGATGAGCCGAGACCAAGTCGGCGAACGAATGCGTGTCCGGCAGAGTGGCGCCGTTGTCCAGGTAGTCGATCAGGACCGTGGCCCGCAGGGACGGGATCTGCGAGCGGATCTCCTCGACGACCGGGCGGCAGTCGAAGGACCGTCCGTTGTAGACGTAGCCGGAGACGGCGACGAAGACCGTCGGCGAGATCTGGGTGAAGCGATCGGCCACGGCTCGGGCGCCGAAGTCCGGGGAGCAGGACGACCACGTGGCACCCAGCGAGGCGGCCGCCAGGAAGGCGATCAGGGCCTCGGGGGCGTTCGGGACGAGTGCCACCACCCGGTCGCCCTCGGAAACGCCCAGAGACGCCAGTGCGGCCCGGAAAGCGGCCACCCGGGAACGCAGCGCGCCGAACGTCAGCGAGGAAGCGAAGCCGTCCTCGCGGTGGAAGATCACGGCGAGGTCGTCGTCGGCTCCACGGCGCAGGGCGTGCTCGGCGTAGTTCAGCGTCGAACCCGGGAACCACTGGGCGCCCGGCATGTCCGCGGAGCCCAGCACGCGCTCGGGAGCGGTGTGGAACTGGACGTCGAAGTACGAGGCGATGGCGCCCCAGAACCCCTCGAGGTCGGCGACGGACCACTCCCACAACGACTCGTAGTCGTCAAAGGAATGCCCACGGTCAGCGAGCCACGCGCGGAAAGCGGTCATCCCGTTGTCCCTCGTGGGGTCCGGGCGCCACAGCAGTTCGACGTCGGTGTCGGTCATGCCCCATGTCTAGTTGAGGCAGAACCGCACGTCCATGTGTGATTGGCGGACTGGACGTACACCAGAAGTGTGCAACTACCCCGCCAGCAGCTCGTCGACCGCCCTGGTCAACCCCGACGCGTCGGCGGGGGCCAGCACCAGCCAGCCGTCCTGCTTGCGGAGCAGGTAGCGGCCCTCGCGGGTGTCCAGCCAGGACACCGAGCGACCGGTCGGGCGCGGTACACCGTCGCGGTTGCGGGCGGTGAGGCCCAGCTCGCCGCCCCCGATGCGGGTCGTCACGATGCGCATCAGCGTGTGGGCTTCCGGCTCGCGGATGCCCGCGTCGCGCAGCACGTCCAGGAACGCCTGCTTGCCGTCCTGCTCCCCCGCCTTGCCCGCGCGCACGTAGTCGTCCCAGCGCACGTTCACCGAACGGCCGGTGCCGGGTGCGAGGCCTGGCAACGATGACACCGTGGCCGAAGCCAGCGCGTTGGGGCGGAACGGGTACAGGTGCACGTCGTTGTTCACGCGCGCGGCGAACGCACCGCTCCAACCCGCGCAGGCGATGCCGCGAGCCAGTTCGGTTCCCTTGAAGTACGCGATCTCCAGAGCTCGGTCGAACTCGCCGAGACCGGCCACCAGCGCACGCAGGTCCGGATCCGGACGCTGCACGGTGCCGAGGCCGCGGGCGTAGAGCGACTGCGAGCTCTCCTCGGCGAGACGCTGCCGCGCCGCTCGGGTGGCGCCCACGTGGGGCGTCCCGAGCGGCACGACGCGGTCCTCGCCGTGCACGGCTTGCCAGAGCAGGAAGAACTCCTGCGAGCTCACCGTGAACTGGCGTTCGCTCACTGACCGATCACCGGCGGGGCCGCCTTGCGGTCCAAGCCGAAGACGTTGTCGTCCTCTTCCAGGTAGCTCGCGCTCTTGTGCTCGCGCTCGTCGTCACGGCCCTGGCCCGCCGCGGGGGCACCGCCCATCGGCGCGCCGCCCATCGCGAGCGGGTTCTGGAACGCCTTGGTCTGGCCACCGGTCGCGGACGACGCGGCCGCCGAGGCAGCACCTGCCACACCGCGCTCGGCCACACCCGCCGCGCCACCGGCGCCCGCAGGACCGCCGGCACCGCCGCCGCCACCTGCCTGGTTGCCGGAGTTCTGGCCGAACCGGCCGGGCATCATGCCGCCCGTGAACCCACCGCCGGTGCCGCCGCCACCACTGCGAACGCCGGCACCACCGCCGTAAGCACGCGAGTTGGACGTGTTGGTGGTGCCCCGGTTGCCGGCGACGCCTGCCGCGGTCACCTGGCCCCCGACGCCGGTACCGTCCGGCGTCGGGGTGCGGCCGCTCAGGTCGCCACCGCCGCCGAGCGTCGGGGTGTTCGGGTTGACCGGGTTCACCGGAGGCGTGAACTGCTGCGGCACGGTCTGGTCGACCGCCGCCGAGTTGCGCTGGAACGCCGCCATCACGTCCGCGGCGCGGCGGTGCGAGGCGTCGTTGGCAGCGAGGGTCTCGACCGGGCTGGTGCCGACGGCCTCGAAGCCGTGGAAGCCGGTGACGGGCTGGCGCAGCGCGGCGGCGTGGTCGGTCTCGATGCCCACGAAGCTCGCGGCCGAGTCCATCATCGTCAGCCGGTCCCGCATGAGTGCGGGACGCGGAGGAACGACCACGGGCTCCGCCGCGGGCGACTCGGGCTTGGCAGGAGGCGGCGGCATCGCGGTACGGGCGGCCTCGACGTTGTTGGTCTCGGTCGTGATCGCCGCGGACACCTTGTGCGCGTAGCTCGACGTGTCGTCGACCCAGTTGGTGACCTCGGTCAGACCGTCGCGGGCCAGCCGCGCCGAGTCGCTGTTCCAGCCGACCGACGAGTCCTCGACGGCCTTGAGCAGGCTCGCCCGGACGGTCGCGATGTCCTCGCCGATCTTCTGCCAGTTCGTCGCGGCGGCCTGCGCACCGGCGAGGTTCACGCCCTTGGTCACCATGTCGTAGAGCTGCTCGTGCGTGTAGACCATCCAGTCGACCGGCTCGTGCAGGTCGTTGCGGTCGTACTTGTCGTCGTCGTGGTACTGGTTCGAGGACTTGTCGGCGTCCTTGCCACCGTTGCCCTTGTTGTCGTGCGACCCCTGGCTCACCACGACCCCCCGCTCTTCTTGAAGCCCTGCTCGGCCTCGTCCTCAGCCCCGCGGATGGTGTCGCGGTTCTTGCTGAGCGCGTTGCTGATGTCGTCGAGGACCTTGAAGAGGTCCAGCAACGCCTTCGCGGCGCCGCGGTCCTCACCGACGGCGAGCTCGGAGAACCTCGCGCTGATCGCCTTGGCGACCGGGTTCTCGCCTAGCTGCAACGGCGTGGCCAGCTGGTCGCTCGTGCGCTTCCACAGGTCCATGACCTGGTCACGCGCGGTGTCGACCGCCTTGATCAACGCGTCGGCCGCGTCGACGTCGAGCGTCAGCTTGCCGCTGTCCGCCGCCTGGTCGAGCTTGGCCGCGGCGTGGCTCGCTTCCGCCTTGTCCACCAGCATCTGTTGCTGGAGAACAGGTTTCACCGCCGCCAGCTGCTCCGCGGTGATCGGCGTCGTGGTCGCCGTCGAGACCGCGGGCGTCTCGGTTCCAGTACCTGTCCCAGTGCCTTCAGCCATCCTCAACCCCCTGCACTGCCTTACTCGTCACCGCAGCACTGAGTGTTACTCACAGCTACACCCAGTCAGCCGTCCGAAGCATCCCTTAGATGTACCTGGAGTACGGTTCGGTTCCAATCCGCCGTAAAGACCCTTACCTCATGTGCGCGTCGAACCAGTTCAACGCACGAGTCCACGCTTCGTCACTCGAAACGTCGAAACGGACCACATCCGACGCGGTTTCCGAGCTGATCACCGCATCCCGGAGCTTGCTCACTTCTTCCGAGTCGCCGTCGGGGTAGATGCCCAGCCAGGGGCACGTGAGGTCGCCCGCGACGTCCACCAGCGCTGGCAGCCCGTCCGACAGCGGTTCGAGAATCCCGGGCCCCGCCACCGTGACCGCTGCCCCGATCGTGCGACTGGCGGCGACCACCATCGCGACCGTGCCACCGATGTCGAACCCGACGACGCCCATCCGGTCCGCACCGACGCCCTGCTGCCCGAGCCAGACGAACGCGACGTCGGTGTCCTCCAGCAGGCGGTCCCCGGACAGCTTGCTGACCTGGTCCCTGATGTCGTCGCCGTGCACGCGGTCCGCGTCGTAGAGGTGCGGCGCGATGGCGAGCCAGCCCTCCGCGGCCAGGCTGCTGACGAGCGAACGGACCCCGGCGGTGATGCCGCGGGCCTCGTGCAGCACCACGAGCCCTCCTCGCACGGCGGAGTCGGGTTCGGCGATCGTCACCCGCAGCTCACGGCCGTCGGTGAGGGAAAGCGTCTCGATGCGGGTTGAGGTCATGTTTCCCACCCTTCCACGTAGGGGTGAACACCAGTCAACGTGTCCAATCGGACGGAGCAATGCGAGGATCGGCGGTATGACCGTGCGAACCCGTGCTGACCTGGCGTCCCTGCCGTCCTACGTGCCCGGACGGACCATCCCCGGCGCCATCAAGCTCGCGAGCAACGAGGTGTCCGCCGGACCGCTCCCGAGCGTCGTCAAAGCGATCGCCGAGGCGGCCACCAGCATCAACAGGTACCCCGATTCGGGCTGCACTGAACTCACCGCCCGCCTCGGCGACAAACTCGGGGTGCCCGCCGACCACCTGGCACTCGGCTGCGGCTCCGTGACGCTGTGCCAGCAGCTCGTCCAGGCGACCTGCACCGAGAACGACGAGGTGCTGTTCGCGTGGAGGTCGTTCGAGGCCTACCCGATCGTCGTCCACGTGGCGGGCGCCCGGCAGGTCCGCGTTCCGCTGAGTGCCGAGCACGTGCACGACCTCGACGCGATGGCCGCCGCGATCACGCCCGCCACGCGCATGGTGTTCGTCTGCAACCCGAACAACCCGACCGGCACCGCGCTGCGCACCGAGGAGATCGAGGCGTTCATCGACCGCGTGCCGTCGGACGTGCTCGTGGTGATCGACGAGGCCTACAAGGAGTTCGTCGACGACGCGCACATCCCGGACGGCGTCGAGCTCGCCAAGCAGCAGTGGGCCGCCGGTCGCGACAACGTGGCCGTGCTGCGCACGTTCTCCAAGGCGTACGGCCTCGCGGGCCTGCGCATCGGCTACGCCGTCGCACCCCCCGCGGTCGCCGAGGCGCTGCGGAAGGTCTACGTCCCGTTCTCGGTGAACGCCCTGGCCCAGGTCGCCGCCATGGCCTCGCTGGACGCCGAGGACGAGCTGATGGTCCGCTGCCGCGCGATCGTCGCCGAACGCATCCGCGTCCGCGGCGAACTGCTGGCGATGGGCTACGAGGTGCCGGAGACCCAGGCGAACTTCGTGTGGCTGCCGCTGGGCGAGCGCACCGCCGCGTTCAACGAGCACTGCCTGGCGCACAAGGTCGTGGTGCGCGCGTTCATGGGCGAGGGCACCCGCGTGACGATCGGTGAGCCGGAGGAGAACGACGCCTTCCTGGCCGCCGCCCGCGCGTTCACTTCGTGAGCAGCTGAACGATCGCCGCGACTCCCACCACCACGATGACGCCGCGCAGCACGGCGGGTGGGAGTTTGCGGCCGATCTTCGCCCCGATCTGACCGCCGACCACGGACCCGACGGCCAGCAGCACCACGGCCTGCCACGCCACGTCGGCGATGAAGATGAACATGACCCCGGCGACCAGGTTCACGAACGCGGTCAGCAGGTTCTTCAGCGCGTTCATCCGCTGCAGGTGCTCATTCACGAGCACCCCCATGATCCCCATCACCAGCACGCCCTGCGCGGCCCCGAAGTAGCCGCCGTAGATGCCGGCGAGGAACACCCCGATCCACAGCAGCACGCCACCGTCGTTGTTCGACCGCCGATGAGCGAGCCGCCGGTTGAGCCACGGCTGGATCACCACGAGGACCAGCGCGATCACGATCAGCACCGGCACGATCGCCTTGAACGCCTTGTCCGGCAACGTCACCAGCAGGATCGCGCCGACGACACCGCCGAGGACCGAGGCGGGCAGCAGCCTCGCGATGCGCGACTTCTGCCCTTTGAGCTCCTCGCGGTAACCCCACGCGCCGGACAACGAGCCAGGCACGAGGCCCAGGCTGTTGGAGACGTTCGCGACCACGGGCGGATAACCGACGGCGAGCAACACGGGGAACGTCACGAGCGTGCCGCTGCCGACGACGGTGTTGATGCCGCCTGCGAACACACCCGCGATGACCACCGCGATTGCTTCCCAGACCGTCATGTCACCCCCAGATACCCAATGGTCAGCGACGCTAACACTCCATTCCGGACGAAGAAGTGTGGCGCTGATGACAACAGGGCCCGCACTCAGGATGAGTGCGGGCCCTGTAGGTGGAAATTCAGTTATGCGACGCGGCGACGCCCGACAGCGGCGGCACCGAACCCGAAGGCCACCAGCAGCGCGCCGACCAGGCCGAGACCCAGCACGCTGGCACCCGTCTTGGCGAGCGCGTCACCACCAGCCGACGCGGGCGGCGTGCTGCCGCCACCACCTGCCGGGGGTTGAGGCTGGTCGGCAGGCACGACGACGAAGTCGTTCCGGTTCTGGCGATCCGCGGCGACCTGGGCGTAGCCGCCGTACTCGCCCTCGAACTTCCAGGGCCCGTCGACCCGCGCCATGTACTCACCGGCGGGAAGGCGGTCGAAACGCACGTGCCCCTGCGCGTCCGAGACCGTCTCGGCGGCGTCGGCACCCAGCACGCGGTCGTGGAGCACGATCCGGGTGTTGCCGATGGTCTCACCGGCGTCGGGCGTCCCGTTGCCGTTGCGGTCGTGGTACAGCTCGCCCTCCAGCGAACCGAACCCGCCTGGAACGCGCGCGACGTCCTGCGCGAACGGTCCGTCGGTGTTGTAACCGGCCTGCGGCTCGAAGTCGCACGCCGCGGTGACCGTGCCGGTTGTGTACGAGGCCTGCGGCACCTTCTCCGTGACGATGATGGTCTTCGTCTCGCCGGCGCCGACGGTCACGCCCTTGCCGAACAGGTCGCCCCAGCCCTCGGGAACACCGTTGCGCGGCGTGCCTCCCAGTTGGTCCTCGTCACCGATCCGGTTGCAGCCGGCCTGGATGCCGCTGATGGCCCGATCACTCGAGTTCTTCAGCGTGATCGTGACCGTGGCGACCTCGCCGACCTGGTAGGTGTCCTTGTCCAGCGTCAGCGTCGCGCTGAGCGACTCGCTGAACGGACGCTCCGCACGTGCGGTCAACTGGACGGGCGCGCCCGGCTGTACACGAACCTCGTCGCCGGCACCGTTCTCGTTGTGAACGATCCAGCCGTCGGCGAGCGTGTAGTTGACCCAGTAGTCGCCGGACGGGGTGCCCTTGAACGAGTAGCGGCCTTCCGCATCCGTCGTGGCCTTGTAGCCGTTGGACGGCACACCACCGTAGATCTCGACCAGAGCACCCGCGGCGGCTTCGCCCGAGTCCTGCTGCCCGTTGCGGTTCTTGTCGGTGTAGACGACGCCGGAGAGGTCGCCCTTGGTCTGCACGACCGGCACCTCACCGGAGATCCCGCTCTGGTGCGGGTTCGGCCGGCCCTGGTACTCGATGCCGCTGTGGATCGACAACTTCCCGTCGTGGATGTCGCGGATGTTGCCGAAGCCCTCGAACGTGCGGGACTCGCCCGGCGCGAGCTGGATGCCCGCACCGCCGTAGGAGAAGTCGCCCCACACGTCCTGCGGCAGGTCGACCGCGTGGATCCCCCAGTCGAGCCGCACCTTCTCGGCGGGCTTGCCACCGATGTTCGTGACGGTCAGCCAGAAACGCACCTTCTCGTGCGACTCGTAGCTCGCCTTCTCGAACCGGATCAGGCCACGCATCTCGGCGGCCGCCACACCCGGCACGAGGTAGAACGTGGACTCCCTGCCCGGTCCACCGATGATCACGTCCCACGCGCCGAAGCCGCCCTTGAACATCCAGGAACCGTCGACCCTGGCCCAGTACCTGCCCGCCGGCACGCCGACGAACTCGACCTTGCCGTCCGCACCGGTCGTGCGCTCGGCGACCAGGCCACCGGTCGTCTTGTCCCGCAGGGAGATCTTGAGACCGCTGATCTCCTCGCCCAGCTCGATCCGCCCGTCATCGTTCTTGTCGTGGCCGGTCGTGATCTTGTAGCTGGTGGAACCGGGGTCGGCAACGTCGGGGCCGGGCTCGACGAAGATCCACGACTCGTAGTCGGCGCCGCGGACGTTGCCGAACGGCTGGCCTTCTTCCCAGGTGTTGATCGTGCGCCACGGACCGAGCACGAGCGGCGTGTAGTCACCGACCGGCAGATCCGGGAAGACCCACTTGCCCTCGGCGTCGGTGGTGGTGCTCGCGACGGTCCGGCCGGTCTCCGGGTCGAGCAGCACGAGCTTGACGTTCGGGACCTTCGTCGGGTTCATGAAGTCCTTGACGACGGCGCCCTTGAACGTCTCCGTCGCGCCCGGCACCTTGGTCCTGGCCGAGACGAACGGGTTGCCCGCGCCGTTCTCCGGCCCGAACGTGCAGTAGGTCTCGACGTAGCCGAAGCTCGGCGACTGCTCGGGCATGGTGGCGTCGACGACGTGCTGGGTGAACGTCGCACCCGCGGCGATCTCCACACCGGCCGCGTCTCGCGCCAGCGGGCCCCATCCGGCTCCTTCGTTGCCGAGGTAGGGACCGAAGCCGCTGCTGGTGCCGCAGTCGGCCTTGACCTGGATCGGGCTGCCGGTCTCGTTCGTGATCGACGCGGTCAGGCCGACCTTCGCACCCGCCGGGTAGGACGGCTGGTCGTACTTGAGCGAGGTCTTCAGCTTGTCCGACAGCGGACGGACCATCCGAACGAGAGCGGAGCCCTCGTCACCGGGGTTGACAACACCGGTCTGCGGGCCGTCGGTGTTGCTGCCCCCGGCGACCCAGCCACCCTCGCGGTCCCAGTTGACCCAGGCGCGGTAGCCACCTGCCGGCACGCCGGTGAACCGGACCCGGCCACCCCCGTCCGACTTCGCGTTCATGTTGACCCACGGCTTGCCGCCGCCGACCTGCACGGTGAGGCCGCCGAGTGCCTCGCCGGCGTCCATCTTCCCGTTCAGGTTGCCGTCGCCGTACACGACGGCCGTGAAGTTGCCGGCACTCCAGACGACGTCGGCCCGCGCCTCGGCCTTGTTGTTGGTCTTGTCCGGGTCTTCGAACGGCCCGCCGACCTCGGTGACGTAGCGCATCTTGCGCAGTTTCTCCGGGTCCGAGCCGCCGTCCCGCGCCTTGCCGACCAACGTGATCTGCTTGCTCTCGCCCGGCCACAGCTCGATCCCGGACTGGGTGAACTTGTTCAGCTGCAACGAGTCGAAGTACGGCTGGTCCTCGGTGTACGTGCTGAGCCAGCTACCACGCGCCGGGCTCTTGCCCGTGCCGATGTTCTCGACCTTGAGCGTCATCAGCACCGGGTCGGAGATGTCGTAGGCCTGCTTGTCGAAGGTGACCGAAACCTTGAGGTCAGGCGAGTAGACCGTCGGGTCCTTCACCTCGTCACCGGGCACGACTTCCAGGTCGACCTTGGCGTCCTGGTCCCCGACGACGTCCACGAGCCGCGTGGTGCTGCCGTCGGCGAACTTCCACCGCCCGACGACCTTCAGCGCGATCTTGCCCTGCGCCACGTTCGGGATCGACCACTCGCCGTTCCAGTCGTTGGAGTCGTCGTCGCCCACGATCCGGTTGTTCGACGCGTTGTACGCGACGACCTTGACCGGCTCGGTGACCGGCTGGCCGTCGCGCAGCACGCGGCCGGACACCTGGCCGATCGTGCGGGCGACGTCGGCGCCGATGGTCAGGCCGGGGTCGTAGGAGTTGGGGTTGCCGATCCGGCCGTCGACGTTGCGGCCGTCGACGCTGAACACGCAGGCGAAGTAGACCTTGCCGGTCGGGTAGTCGACGTCGGGCACGGTGTCGGTGACGGTGAAGGTCTTCGTCTCACCCGCGCCGATCGTGACGCCACCGCGGGACGGGCGCAGCTCGCCCCAGCCCTCACCGGTGCCGTCGAGGGTGGCCGGGTCGTTCTCCGGGTCGCACACCGTCACCAGGCCGGTGATCGGTGCCGTGCCGGAGTTCTTCAGCGTGAAGCTCACCGAGATCGGGTCGCCCTTGGCGTACTTCGGCTTGTCGAACGAGGCCCCGACCTTCTCCAGCGAGCGGTAGAGCGCGGGCACCGCCTGCAGCGCCACCTCGGTGCTCTCGCCCTTGTTCACGACGAAGAACTGGCCCGGCTTGATCGCGCGCTGCCCATCGGGGAAGTACCCGCCGCTGAGGCGTGCCTGGTACTTGCCGGCGGGGATCGCCCAGGTCGAGAACTGTCCGTTGCTGAGCTGGAGCGTCGAGCCGGGGAAGTCGGACCCGCCGGTCAGCTTCAGCTGCTGGTAGCCGGGAAGGTTCTCACCGGGGTCCGCGACGCCGTTGCCGTTCTTGTCCTCGTAGACCACGCCGGACAGCCGGCCGCTGTTCTGCGTGAGCTTCGCCTCGGCCTGTGCAGCGTTGTCGTTGGGCGCTTTGTCGGTCGCGCCCTCGACGTAGGCGCGCAGGCTGAGCGCGAGCCGATCGCCGGACTGCGACTCCGCGGTGGCGCCGACCTTGAACGTCCTCGACTCGCCGGGAGCCAAGGTGGGACGGGAGATCAGCTCGTCGACACCGGTGGTCAGGTACATGCCGCCGGGCTCGGCGGCGAACCGGATCTGGTTCGCGGGCGCGTCACCAGCGTTGGTGATCTTCACGGTGAGGCTGATCGCCTCGCCCATCGCGAACTCCGGCTTGTCGAACGCCAGCGAGAGCTTGAGGTCGGGAGCGGCCTGCTCGGCCTGCTTCTCCTGCTTGGCCTCTGGCTTCTGCTCTTCCGGCTTCGGGGGCTCGACCGTCGTGGCAGGTGGGGCGACGGGCGGGACCGGGGTGGACGGGTCCGGCGACTGCGGCGGGTTCTCGTGCGTCGGCTCGGCAGGCGTGGCGGGGTCGGACGGCGACGGTGGCGTCGGCTGCTCGCTCGACGGCGGCGTGACCGTTTCCGTCGGCGGTGGCGTCACCGTTTCCGTCGGGGTCGGCGTCGGCGAGGTGCTCGTCGGGTCTTCCTGCGCGAGTGCGGTCGACGTGCCACCGAACGCCAGCACGGCGGCGGTGACGAGGGCCGTGCATCTGAGCAGCCCTCTTCTGGCAGGTCTCTCGGACATCTGGTTTCCCCAGTGGTAGAGCGGATGAAAAATCAGGAGGTCTTGCGGCGACCGGCGACGCGGGCACCGATGCCGAACGCGACCAGCAGCGCGGCGATCGCGGCGAGCCCGAGCACGCTGGCTCCCGTCTTGGCGAGCGCACCCCGGACACCACCGCCGGGCTGGTCGTCGCCGGACGGCGTGAGTGCGGGCACCACGAAGAACTGGGTGCTCGTCGAGGTGTCGACCCGGACCTCGACCCTGCCGGGGTTGTCGCCCTCGAACTTCCACGGTCCGTCGACCTGAGCCCAGAACTCGCCGGGCGGGAGTTGGCCGAAGCGCACGTTGCCCTGTGCGTCGGACACCGTGTCGGCGACTTGGAGGTCGCTGTCGCGGTCGAGGAGCAACAGGATCCGGGCGTTGGGGATGGCTTCGCCGGGGTCGACGGCGTGGTTGCCGTTGCGGTCGTGGGCGAGCGGACCGGTGAGCGCGCCGAACCCGCCGGGAACGCCGGCCGAGGTGATGACGAACGGCCCGTCGACGTTGTAGCCGGGGTTGGGCTCGAAGTCGCACGCCGCGACCACCTGCTGACGCGAGCGCGCGCCGACGGGAACCTTCTCCGTCACGACGATCGTCCTGGTCTCGCCGGCCGCGAGCGTGACACCGGGGCGGCTGTAGCGCAGGTCGCCCCAGCTCTCCGGCATGGGAGCGTCCATGCCGCCGCCGAGGTGGTGCGAGTCGCCGACCCTGTTGCAGCCGGCCTGGATGCCGACGATCCTGCGGTCGCTCGTGTTCGTCAGCGTCACCGTGAGCTTGACGTCCTCGCCGACCATGTAGACGGGCTTGTCGAGCGCCATCGACGCCTTGAGCAGTTCGCGGTACGGGCGGTCCGCGCGTCCGGTGAGCTGGACGGGAGGCCCCGGCCGCACCCGGAAGTAGGGCTCTTCACCACCCTCGAGGTGCACCATCCAGCCGTCGTTCAGGGCGTACTCGACCCAGTACCCGCCGGACGGGAGGTCCTTGAACGTGAAGCCGCCGCTGGCGTCCGTCGAGGCCTTCAGGGTGCCCTCCATGGCCCAGCCGTTGACCTTCACCTCGACGCCTTCTGCGGCCTCACCGGGATCCGGCAGGCCGTTGCTGTTCTTGTCGGTGTAGACGAAACCGGTGACGTCGCCGGTGGTCACGACGACGTCCGCGCTGCCGTGGAAGTAGCTCGGCTGGTGCTCATCCGGCCTGCCGAGGTACTCGACGCGTCCGTGGACGTCCAGCCTGCCGTTGCGGGCATCCTTGATCGGGCCGGAGATGCTGAACGTGCGCGACTCCCCGGCGGGGATCTGGACGCCGGGACCCCAGTACCGGAAGTCGCCCCACGCCTCCATCGGGACGTCCAGCGCCAACGGCGGCCAGTCGAGCCGGACGCGTTCAGCGGTCTGACCACCGACGTTCGTCACGATCAGGTCGAGGCGGACCGTCTCGTGCGACTCGTAGCTCGGTTTGTCCGTCTGGACGGTGACGCGCAGGTCCGCGGGAGCCGCACGCTTCAGGAACCCGTAGCCGGAGCCGCCCTGCCCGGTGATGCGCACCAGCTGCTGACCGGGATCGGCGAACATCCAGGAGCCGAGGACCACCGCCCGGTACTCGCCGATCTGCTGACCGCCGAACTCGACCTTGCCGTCCGCGTCACTGGTGACCTCGGCGACCTGTTCACCGGTGATCGGGTTCAGCAGGAGGACCTTGACGCCCCTCTCCACCTCGTCGGCGTCGATGCGCGAGTTGGCGTTGCGGTCCTCGCCGAGCTGCATCGTGTAGGCGCCGACACCACCGGACGCCTTCGCCTCGGCGTGCACGGACGGGCCGTCGAGGGTCCAGCCGACGTTCGGCGCGAACCGGCAGTCGAGCGTCACCAGGCCGTTCTTGCTGGCGGCCTCCGGGATCTCCTCGTCGATCGAGATCCTGATCTGCTTGCCGGCGTCGAGCGAGACACCGTTCGCCACCAGCGCGTCCCAGCCGCTGCCCTGGCCGAGCGCGTGCGGAGCGAGGTTCTCGTTGCAGAGCGCCTTGATGTTGTTGATCCTGCGGTCCGTGTTGTTGACGAGCTTGAGCGTGATCTTCGCGGCGGCCGGCAGCCGGTAGCTGTCGCGGTCGAGGGTCGCGGTCGCCGTGATCTGCTCGGAGTAGGCCCGTTCGGCGCGCACCACCGCCTTGGTCATCTCGTTCGCCTTGACGGTGAGGTCGGCGTCGGTGGGCTTGGCGAAGTGCACGACCCAGCCGTCGTCCAGGGAGTTCTTCTCGTAGAACCTCAGGCGGTAGACGCCGGGGGTGAGACCGGTGAAGGCGAAGTTCCCGTCCGCGTCGCTGGTCGTCTCGTGCCAGGAGTTGTCCACCGAACCGGCGAGCATGATCCTCTGGTCCGGGAACGCCTCACCAGGGTCCTGCGAGCCGTTGCGGTTCTTGTCGGCGTACACGACCCCGCTCACGCCGGTCTGCGGCACGGCCTGCACCTGTCCGGTGCTCGCCGGCGGCTCCGGAGCTGGAGGAGGCGGCGGCGTTTCAGCGCTCGACGTGGGTGGTGCCGACGTCTCGGTCGGTGTGACCGGTGCGCTCGTCGGGTCGTCCTGTGCGAACGCGGCAACGGACGCTGAGCCGAATGTCAGCGCCATCGCGGTGGTGAAAGCGCCGAACTTGAGCAGCGCGCGGCCGATCGACCCCTCGGACAACGGATCCCCCAATGCCCCCGTGACAAATGCTGTCTGCCGACGTCAGAGCCCCCACACGCATCCGCAAGACGCCCGAAAAGTACCGCACGCACAGTGCTCGCGGAAGCGTCAAGAGGTCACGAAAATGCGTTCAAGATTTTTTGGCGGCCAGGGCAACTGAAGGGCTTCGACAAGCGTTAGCACAGCGCGGACAGCTGTGCCTCGGGCATGCTGAGGGCGTGACACCGGAGGACCTCGCGCACCTGCGCCGGGCACGCGACCTGATGGACCGCGAGTACGCCGCGCCGCTCGACGTGCCCGCGATGGCCCGTGCCGCCCTGATGTCGCCCTCGCACTTCGCCCGCCAGTTCCGCGCGGCCTATGGCGAGACCCCGTACGGCTACCTGATGACCCGGCGGATCGAGCGGGCGAAGGCGTTGCTGCGGCTCGGGACCATGTCGGTCACCGAGGTCTGCGTGGAGGTCGGCTGCACGTCGCTCGGCTCGTTCTCCGCCCGCTTCACCGAACTGGTCGGCGAGACGCCTTCCGCGTACCGGGCGCGTTCGCACGACGAGCTGGCCGCCGTGCCGGGATGTCATCTCAAGGGCCTGACGCGACCGAGCAGGTTTCGAGAAGCGTCGCGCTCACGCCGTCCCTAGGGTCTCGTGGCATGAAGCTCTCGCACACTTTCCTCTTCGTCCACGACCAGGACGCGGCCATGAAGTTCTACCGCGACGTAGTCGGCCTCGAAGTCCGCACCGACGAGACCATCGAGGGTGACTACCGCTGGCTCACCGTGGGTCCGGCCGAGCAGCCGGACGTCGAGATCGGCCTGTCCGCCATCGGCCCGCCCGTGCCGCCGACCGACTACGAGACGCTGCACGCGTTGCTGGCCAAGGGATCCCTGCAGGGGATCATCTTCGAGATCGACGACGTGGACGCGAAGTTCGAGCAGGTCCGCGCGGCCGGTGCCGAGGTGATGCAGGAGCCGATCGACCAGTTCTACGGCGTCCGCGACTGCGCGTTCCGCGACCCGTCGGGCAACATGATCCGCTTCTCGTCGCCGCGGTCCGCTCAGCGGTGAAACCAGTTCCGGTCTCGCCGTTCGCGTGCTTGACTGGGTTTCTCCGAACGACTCTTGAGACAAGGTAGATGCCATGGGCAGCCCCGGACACACCGGGCGCCTCCGCAGTGCCCGGTGACACGCGCCCTTTTTCGCGTCTCACCAGGAAGTTCCTACCTTGACTTGGTACACCTCGTTCTTCACCGATCTCGCGAACTCCTTCTGGCGCGGTGCCGTTCAGCCCGCGCAGACCACCGCCGAGATCGACTTCGTGGCCGGCCTGGGCGCCGGTCCGCGTGTCCTCGACGCACCGTGCGGCAGTGGCAGGCACAGCATCGAACTGGCCCGCCGCGGCTACTCGGTCGTGGGGGTCGACATCTCGGAGGAGGCCATCGCCTTCGCCCGTGCCGCGGAACCGTCGCTGGACTGGCGGCTGGGAGACCTCTCCTCGCTGGCGTCCCAGGGCATCTCCGCCGATCTGGCGCTGTGCCTGGGAAACAGCTTCGGCTACCTCGACCACGCCGGTTCGGTCCGGCTGCTGGCCGACTTCGCCGCGGCCGCACCGGTCCTCGTGATCGACTACGGCTGCGCGGCGGAGTCACTGCTGCCGTCGCTGCCGGGCTCGATCGAGATGTCCGCGGGTGGCGTCGACATGGTCGCCCGCAACACCTACGACGTGCCGTCGGGACGGCTGCTGATCGACTTCACCTTCACCGACGGTGAGCGAACCCAGCGGTCGGCCTGCGTGCAGCACGTCTACACCGCCGGTGAGCTGACCCGGATGCTTCAGGCCGCCGGGTTCTCGTCCGTCGAGCTGTACGGCGATACCGACGGTGGTGCGTTCGAGGTCGGCAGCCACCGGTTGCTGGCGGTGGCGCGCCGCTGATCAAACGCCAAGGGGCGGCGCACCGGATCGGTGCGCCGCCCCTGTCGTCTCAGCAGGCCTCAGCCAAGGTTGTTCGTGTCGAACGTGTTGCAGCGCGCCGGATCGCCGGTCTGCAGCCCCGTCGTGAACCACTTCTGGCGCTGCGCCGAGCTGCCGTGGCTGAACTTGGTCGTGTCGACCCGCCCACCGCCGAGCTCGCGCTGGATGAAGTCGTCACCGATGCGCGACGCGGCGTCCAGGGCGGCGTTGACATCCTCCTGGGTGATGTTCGAGATGAGGGGTTGACCGTTTGACGACGGGACCGTCGTCGCGTGGTTGCCCCACGCACCCGCGTAGCAGTCGGCCTGCAGCTCGAGCCGCACCGAGTCCGAAGTCGGGCCGGTGCGCGAGCTGACGCGGTCGGAGGTGCCCAGCTGGTTCTGGATGTGGTGGCCGTACTCGTGGGCCAGCACGTAGGCCTCGACGAACGGGCCGCCCTGCGCGCCGAACTTGGTGCGCAGCTCGTTGAAGAAGTCCAGGTCGATGTACACCTGGGAGTCGGCAGGGCAGTAGAACGGGCCGACCGCGGAGGTGGCGTTGCCGCAGCGGGTGTTCACGCTGTTGCGGAAGAAGTTGGTCCTGGTGACCTGGTAGCTCTTGCCGGAGCGCGAGAACTGGTCGGTCCAGAAGCCCTGGATCGAGTTGATGATGGCGACGACCCGGCAGTCGCTGTCCTTGTTGGCGTCGGCGCCGGTCTTGCACTTCTCGGCCAGCTGACCCGACTCGACCTGCGAGTTCGGACTCAGGCCACCGCTTTCCAGCCCGCCGGCCGGCAGCTGGATGCCGGTGAACTGCTGGATCAGGAAGTAGACGATGAGGCCGACCACGCCGAGGCCACCGCCGACGCCGGCGACTCGGCCGCCCACGCCGCGCTGGTCCGAGACCTGAGAGAGATCGAGTTCCGCACCTTCGTTGAACTGCACCGCAATCCTCCTGCCAAGGACCCCATGGGTGCCGCAAACGATAAAGCACGAAACATGCCTTGGTGCGGAGCCCGACGTCGGGGCACCGCACCAAGGCTTTCCCATTTGGTAGTGACGACTACGGCCCACGAAGGTTGGCGTGGCGCTCAGCCGGTGACGCCATGAGACGTCAGCGAAGCCGAGCTCAACAGCGTCGAAGTGCACCGAGCGACGCCGATGGCGCCTGGGCACCCGAAACCTCGTGTCCGTTGCTACACAGTCGCGACCGGACCGTTCACGTCCGATCCACCCGCGGGGATGCAACAGACCGCGTTTCGCCACAGCGAGGAGATACCTGCACAGCACCACCTACCCCTTCTGGGCGTGGCCTCCGGGTGGTCTAGTTCATTCACCTACCGGTTGCCAGCTCGTTATCGAGCATGCGCTTGATCACCACATTTCTCAACACCTCACACGAAACCTGAATTGGTGAAGTCGGACGGGTGACCAGCGGAGATCGACTGTGCAGACAGCAATCGCCCGGCGAGAACAGGCTCGCCGGGCGATTGTGAGAATTCGTCAGAAAACGACCTGGAAATGATCAGGTCGTGATGGATCAGGCCTTGGTCGTGCGGCGCGCGCCGCGACGGGCCATCGCGCCCGCGGTCATCAGGCCCAGGCCGACCAGCAGGAACTCCAGCGGATCCGCACCGGTCCTGGACAGGTTCGGAATCGGGGTCGCCTGCTGCGACGTCGCGTTGCCGGTCGGGTTGCCGGAGCCGGAGTCGCCGTTGCCGGTGTTGCCGCCGCCAGAGTTGTTGTCGCCGTTGTTGCCGCCGCCGGGGTTGCCGCCGTTGTCGGGCGGCGTCTGGCCGGGAGGGGTCTGTCCAGGCGGGGTCTGTCCGGGCGGCGTCTGGCCGGGAGGCTGCTCGCCGGGGGGCTGCTCACCCGGAGGCTCCTCACCGGGGGGCTGCTCGGTCTTGCCGCAGTCGCCGCTCGCGGTGCCGAGCACGGCCGCGCTGGTGCCGCAGACCGTCACCGGGGCCTCGATGGTGCCGTTGGGCTCCTCGGGCTTGGTCTCGCCGCAGCTGCCGGAGCCGCCGCCCGCGACGCCGACCGAGTTGCCGCACACCGTGACCGGCGCGGAGACGAGCGCCTTGTCGGCCTGGACGCGCGCGGCGGGCTTCTCCTCGCACGTGGCGTCGCTGTTGCCCAGCACGTTGATCGCGTTGCCGCAGACCTTGACCGGGACGCTCACCAGGTTGCCGACGCGGATCTCGTCGTCGACGTTGAGGGGCACCGGCACGGCCTGGGCGAACCCGGCCGTCCCGACCATGATGCCGCCGGCCAGGAGCGCCGCGGACATGGTCCTGTTGAGGTTCTTGCGCATGACTGTTCTCCCTGGAGTGGAATGACGAATCCCTGTGCGTGGCTGAGTCGCCGCGCGATCAGTCCGGGGAGAACGTCGGTTCCTCCGCGCGCACGGTGTGCGGCACGTCTTGCTGCTCTGTGCTGACGAATGACGTCGTGGTGGTGGGCGGGCGCATCGCGTACGTGAGCATGCCCGCCGGGAACTGGCTGCTCGTGCTCGTCCCCGCGCCGCTCTGCGGGAGGGTGCCGGCGATCGGCTGCTCCACCTGCGGACGTTGCGGCTGCGGGACGGGAGCCGGGTCGGTGGGACGCGTCGACAACGGCGGCGGCGTCACCTGGTGTTGCTGCTGAGGTGCCTCGGCGTGGACGATCGGCACCTCGACCGGTTTCGGCTGCGGCGCCACGGGATCCGGCGCGGGCGGCTCGGTGCGCGGGTCCGGCTTCGGCGGGACGGGCGCTTCCGGCTGCTGCGGCACGAGACCGGTCTCGACCTTCAGGCCGATGTCGACGACGGGGAGTTTCACCTCGACCTGAAGCTGGTCGATCTCGACCTTGACGTCGGCGTTCGCCTGACCTGAGCTGCCCAGCAACCAGGCGCCGGTCACCAGACCGGCGAGCAGCAGGAGCCGACGCAACCAGGACATCGACCCTCACCTTAGATCAAATGGAGCAACCGGGCACAGGAAAAAGGCCATCTCGGCGACTTTCGTCGCCGAGATGGCCTTCAGCTGCGTTCTGCGGTTACGGCAGCAGCGTGATGCGGTCGAGCTTCGGCGCGCTCTGGTTCGGGTGCGTCCCGAGGTACGCAGCGAACCCGTCCAGGTCGATCGGACCACCGGCGAGCGCCGTGCCCTTGGTGAACTCGCTGAAGTCGTCGCCACCACCGACCAGGAAGTTGTTGGCCGTGACGCGGTAGCTCGCGTTCGGGTCGATCGCGACACCGTTCAGCTTGATGTCGGAGATCTTCGAGCCGAACGCCGCGGAGGCCGACCAGCTGTACGTGAAGCCCGTCGAGGGCTGCAGCACGAACGTCCTCTTGGCGGTGAACTGCTGTTCCAGGACGTTCTTGAGCTGCGCGCCGGTCAGCGTGATCGTCTGCAGGATGTTGCCGAACGGCTGCACGTCCGCGGCTTCCTCGTAAGTGACCACACCGTCGCCCTCGCCCTTGTTGCTCTTGTAGACGAGGTCCTTGCGCACGCCACCGGGGTTCATCAGTGCGATCACCGCGTTGCCGGTGGTCTGGGTGGCCGCGAGCTGCGAGTCGGCGATGAGGTCGCCCAGCGGCGACTCACCAGCCGCGTTCTGGAGCTTCACGATGTCCTCGGAGATCGTGCCGAGCTGCCTGCCCGCGATCGGAGCGACCTTCTGCTTGGCCAGGTCGATGATCGCCTGGACATCGGGATCCGGCGTGACCGTGCGGGTGACGATCTTGTTCTCGGCCTTGGTCTCGCCGCGGATGACGTCGCGCGTCCGGCGGTCGATCTTGAGGTCGACGACGCTCAGCTCACGCCCGAACGCCAGGCCCTCGATGAACGGCCGCGGGTTGCCGGCCGGGTCCTTGACCACGCAGTTGTAGTGCTGGTGGCTGTGGCCGGAGAAGACCGCGTCGATCTTCGGGCTGACGTTGGCGGCGATGTAGCTGCCGGGGTTCTGCGTGGCCACGTTGCACGCGTTGGGCCCGCCACCCGTCGAGGTGACCTGGTCGCCCTGGTGCACGAGCAGCACGATCGACTTCACGCCGATCGCGTCGAGGAAGTTGGCGTACTTGTTGGCAGCCTTGACCTCGTCACCGAACTGGATCTCCTTGATCCCGGTCGGGTTGACCAGCACAGGCACGTCCTTGAGCGGCATGCCGATGAAACCGATCGGCATCCCGTCGCGGATCTCCACCCAGAACGGCGGCAGCGCGGGCAGCCCGGTCTTGGCACTGGTGACGTTCGCGCCGAGGATCGGGAAGTGCGCGCCGGGGTACGTGTCGCGGAACTGGCAGCCGTCCGTCGGGTGGCATCCGCCGCGCTGGATGCGCAGGAGCTCCTTGTAACCCTCGTCGAACTCGTGGTTGCCCGCCGCGGTCGCCTGCAGCCCGACCTTGTTCAGCACCTCGATCGTCGGCTCGTCGTGGAACAACGCCGACACGAGCGGCGACGCGCCGATCAGGTCGCCCTGCCCGACGAGCACCGAGTTCTTGACCTCCTTCTGGAGGTTCTTGATGTGCGTCGCGTTGAAGGCGGCACCACCGGCGTCGACGGTCGTGCCGTCGGGCTGGATCACGCGTCCGGACGACCCGGTCGGCGGCTCGAGGTTGCCGTGCAGGTCGTTGATGCCGATCAGGCGCACGTCAACCGTGCCCCGACCGCGCAGTGACTGGACATCGGCCTGGGCAGGTCCGGTAGCGCTGATGACAGTGGCCGCGGCGGCGGTGATCGCCAGAACGGAAAGCCGTCTGAACGAACTCATGGGTAAGAGCCTCTCCGACAAGGCGTGGTTAACGCGCGTGTACGGCGGAGGAGTCTGCCTCGCGAAGGCGGCGTTTACCAGAGGAATGACCTTATCGACACGCGCAGGTTTAGCCTTGTTCCCGTGACGTCTAGTGAGCAGGAGCCGCGTTGGCTCGATGAGGGCGAGATGCGTGCGTGGCGCACCTACGTGAACGGTTCCTCCATGCTCATGGACCGGCTGCACCGAGAGCTGCAGGACACCCACGGAGTGTCACTGGCGGACTACGAGATCCTGGTCCGCCTGTCCGAGCAGCCCAACCAGCGCATGCGCATGACGCAACTGGCCGAGGACGTCGCCTCCTCGAAGTCGCGCGTCTCGCACCAGGTCGCGCGCATGGAGAAGGCCGGGCTCGTGCTGCGCCGCGAGTGCACGGAGGACGGGCGCGGGGTGCTGGCCGAGCTGACGCAGAAGGGCATGGCGCAGCTGGTGGAGGCCGCTCCTACGCACCTCGCCGGGGTTCGTGCGCACATCGTGGATCTGCTCACGCCCGAGGAGGGTGAGGTGCTGGCGAAGGTGTTCGACCGGGTCATGACACACCTGCGGGAGTCGAACGGCTAGGCTTCTCGGCTGACGCCGGTGGCGTCTGGGAAGCGTGGCAGAGCGGCCGAATGCACCCGCCTTGAAAGCGGGAGATGGGAAACCATCCGGGGGTTCAAATCCCTCCGCTTCCGCTCGTGAGCGAGGTGTGTCGACGGAAAGCGTCGACCGTTCTCGCTCCAGGTGTCTTTGGGGCTGGAGCCCCGCATCAAGGGGGTGTGAGAGCCCAGTCAGGACTCTCACACCCCCTTTGTCATTCGGTGAGCGGCTAGGCGACGGCCGCGTGCGAGTGGTCGTCGGCCAGTGCTGCCTTCATCAGCGAGGCGGACTTGCGGGCGTCGGCACGCTTGGCGCGCGGGGGCACGCCGTTCACGTCCTCAGTGGACACACCGTAAGCGGCGGTCACGAAGGCCATGGCGCCTGCGTTGCGGCCCAGGGCGACTCGGTCGATGTTGCCCAGGTTGTCGCACTTCGAGTGGTAGCAGGGGTCGTAGGCGGTGCCTGCGGTGCCGCCCCACTTGGCTGCCTGGGCTGCGGTCTTCACGCCCTCGGCGCCGGTGAACAGGCCGCCGGCCGGGATGCCCTGGGCGATGAACTCGCCGTAGTCGGAGCGGCCCGAGAAGTCGGTGCCCTCGGTGGGGACGCCCTTGGCCACGAAGTAGTCGGCGAAGGCCTTCTCGATCTGCGCCGAGCCGTACGGGCCGGCCGGGGAGCCTACGGCGTCCGAGTTGTCGCCGTCGTAGATGAAGTAGGCGGCGTTCGGCGAGGCGATCATGTCGAAGTTCAGGTACAGGGCGATGTCCAGCTGCTGGTCGAACGTCAGCGAGCGGACGTACTGGGTCGAGCCGATCAGGCCGCGCTCCTCGGCTCCCCACCAGGCGAAGCGGATCGCGTTGTCCACCTTCGGACGGGAGCCCAGTTGCAGGGCGGTCTCCAGCAGACCTGCCGAACCCGAGCCGTTGTCGTTGATGCCGGGGCCGACTTCGACGCTGTCGAGGTGCGAGCCGGCCATCACGACGTTGTTGGTGCGGCCCGTGCGGGTCTGGGCGACGACGTTGCGCTGGGTGCGGGTTTCGTTGTGGAAGCGCATGTCCACGGTCACCGCGGCGCCGGCCTTGCCGATCAGGGTGGTGCCGTCGGCCTTGGAGATGCCGCCGACCGGGATCTTGCCGGGGTTGGTCAGCGTCACGTTCGACAGCGGGCCGTCGACGTTGTTCGAGACCAGCACGGCGATGGCGCCCCTGGCGAACGCGTTGAGGTGCTTCTGCTCGAACGTGCAGCCGCCGCGCCGGATCAGGGCGACGGAGCCGGTGAAGTCCTGGCCGTCGAAGTCGGTGGCCTCGCAGCCCGTGGTGGCGTCCTCCGGGACGACGCGCAGCGGGCCGGTGATGCCGCCCGCCGGGGTCTGCGGTGAGGCGGTCATGATCAGCGCCTGGTAGTTCGCGCCGTCGACGCGGGCGAGTTCGGCGTCGGTGACCGGGATCTCGAAGCTGAACGTCGGCGTGGTGACGATGAAGCCCTCGTCGCGGAGCTTGCCCGCGACGTAGTCCACGCTCGCGTCGTAGCCCGGCGTCAGCGCGGCTCGGGTGCCGCCGTTGCGGTCGCCGATGCGCTGCAACGCGATCAGGTGCCGGTTGACGCCCTCGACGGTCACCTTCTTGGCGAGTTTCTTGGCGAGTGCGGGGCCTGCTGGTTCAGCCGCGGCGGACGCGGTGGCGGTAGGGGCGGCGACAAGTGCCGAGATGGCAAGCACAGTCGCCAGCTTGGTTCTGCCAGACATGAACGTTCCCCTTCGTTCGAGACTCGCTGAACCCTCACAAAGGGGAGACTTGCACCACAATCCGTCGGACGTCGGGTGTTCAGTTCGTGATCAGCTGAACACACTCAGCAAGGCCCTCGACCGAGACGTCCCACTCCGGGCGCACGAAATCCGAGGCGTTCAACCGCAATCGCACCTGCTCAAGGCGTGCTCCGCGCGGTGCGACGCTAATGGTGCCGTCGGGCACGTAGCCGAGTTTCGCGCTGACCCGGTTCGACGCGTGGTTGCCGAGCCAAGCCGCCGAACGAGCGACGCGCGCGTCCAGGTGGTCGAACGCGAACTGGAGCACGCCGACCCGCATTTCCGTGCCGAGACCGCTGCCCTGGAACTTCTGGCCGAGCCACGACCCGGTGTGCACCTCGCGCAGCGCGCCGAAGTCGTGCCCGCTGATCGACTGCACACCGATCGCCTTGCCCTCGAACCGCGCGATGAAGTTGATCGTCCAGTCCTCGCGGGTGATCTTCGCGCGCTGGCCCCAGAAGAACTGCATCATGCCGACGCCGTGATCGTCGGGAAGCCAGTCGGTCCACGGCACGGTGAACGGCATCTCCGCCGGGTCGTGCACACCGGCGAGAGCCACGTCCACGAGCTCGAACAGGCCCTCGTCGTCGTCCGGGCGCAGTTCGAGGCGCGGGGTGCGGAGAACCAGCTTTCGCAAAGGCCAAGCGTCCATGTTCCGATGGTGCCTGGCCTGTCGAACGGTATTACGGTCGACTGTATGCATGCCATCTCTGTTCGCGAACCCGGCGGCCCCGACGTGCTCGAGTGGACCGAGGTCCCCGACCCCGTGCCCGGTCCGGGTGAGGTGCTGATCGACGTCGCCGCGAGTGCGGTCAACCGCGCGGATCTCCTGCAGCGCCAGGGCTTCTACCCGCCCCCGCCCGGCGCGCCGGACATCATCGGCCTGGAGTGCTCCGGCACGATCGCGGCGCTCGGCGAGGGCGTGACCGGCTGGAACGTCGGCGACGAGGTGTGCGCGCTGCTGGCCGGCGGTGGCTACGCGGAGAAGGTCGCGGTCCCGGCCCCACAGGTCCTCCCCGTACCTGAAGGCATCGACCTCGTCACGGCGGCCGCGCTGCCCGAGGTCGCGTGCACGGTCTGGTCGAACGTCGTGATGGACGGAAAGCTCAAACTCGGCGAGACGTTCCTCGTCCACGGCGGCGCGGGCGGCATCGGCACGCACGCGATCCAGGTCGCCAAGGCACTCGGCTGCACGGTCGCGGTCACGGCGGGTTCCGACGAGCGCCTGGCCAAATGCGCTGAGCTCGGCGCGGACATCACGGTCAACTACAAGACCCAGGACTTCGTGGCCGAGGTGAAGCAGGCCGACGTCGTCCTCGACAACATGGGCGCCTCCTACCTGCCCCGCAACATCGACGTCCTCGCCCCGGACGGCCGGTTGATGATCATCGGCATGCAGGGCGGTGTGAAGGGCGAGCTGCCCATCGGCAAGCTCCTGGCCAAGCGGGCGTCGGTGATGGCGACGGGTCTGCGCGGCCGCAGCATCGACAGCAAGGGCGCGATCGTGGCCCAGGTCCGCGAACACCTGTGGCCGCTCATCGAAAGCGGTGCGGTCAAGCCGATCGTCGGGCGGACCGTACCGATGCCGGACGCCGCCGAGGCGCACCGGCTGCTGGAGGCCAGCGACGTCTTCGGCAAGGTGCTGCTCAAGCGAGAGCAGTAGCTCCGGCCAGCGAGGTCCGGGGAGCCGTGCGGAAGTTGAGCCCGAACTCCTCGGACCACCGCGCCAGCACCGCCTGCTCGTCCGGGCGATCGACGTCGTCCACCAGAACCGTGGCCCCTGGCGCCAGAACAGCTCGCAGCACGGGCAACGCCGGATAGCGCGAGTCCCCGAAACCCGGTCCGTCGACCAGGAGCAGATCGACGAGTCCGAACTGGTCGATGTACGAGAGCACCTCGTCGTGCACCTGCTGCGGCGCGTACCACTGGCCGTGCCGCGACAACGCCGCCGGATGACGGGACAACGGCGCGTGCACCACCCGCGCGACCGACCCCAGACCCTCGCGACGTAGTTGTGAGGCAACGAAAGCAGCCGTGCGCTCGTCGTGCTCGATGCACAACAGGTGACCGAACCCGCGCTGGTGCAGCAAACGCGCCAGCAGAACGGAAGTGGAGCCGCAGCCCAGTTCCACGAGGACGGTCCGGGCGCCCAGCACGATCTCGTCCATCACCGCGACGAGAGCCGCCGGGCGAAGGTCGCCGGCGAGCTGCGGCAGGTATTCGGTGTTGAGAGATCCGATGCGCTGCAGGGCCGAGAGATCGGCGAGCTCGCGAGCCAGCGAGTCGTCCAAACAAGATCTCCCAAACCTCAGCCCAGTTCGGACACCGCCCTCACCAGGTCGTCGACCTCGACGGCGTTCGTGTAGTGCGCGAGCCCGACGCGGATGGCGCCGCCGACCTCACCGACGCCCAGCACCGAGAACACCCCGTGCTGACCGGGGTCGGCGAACGCGCAGACGCCTCGGGAAGCGAGGTGTTCCACGCCGTCCTCCGCCTTGACCCCGGCGATCGTGAACGCCAGCGCGGGAACCCTGCGCATGGCGTCGCCGATCACCATCACGTGCCGCAGCGAACGCAGTTCGTTGATGAGATTAGCGAGCAGCCCGGCCTGGTACGCCTTCACGGATCCCAAAGACGTGACCACCCGCTCACGCCGCGTGCCGGAAGCCGCGTCGTCGAGCTCCGCGAGGTACTCCACGGACGCGACGAGCCCGGCGAGCATCGGGTAGGCGTGCGGGCCGAGTTCCAGCCGCTCAGGGCCGCGCGCCAGCGGATCGACCGAGACCGACGGCAGCCGCTCCAGCATCGAGGGGTCGCGGAACACCAGCGCCCCGACCGGCGGACCACCCCACTGACCAGCGGAGATGGCCACGACGTCGGCACCCATGTCGACGATGTCCAGCGGCACGAACGGTGCGGCCGACGAAGCGTCCACGACCATCAGCGACCCGTGCGCGCGGGCCACCGCGGAGATCTTGGCCAGGTCGGGCCGGGTGCCCACGACGCCGGACGCCGCGGTGATCGCGATGAGCTTGGTGCGGTCGGTGACCAGCTCGTCGTACTGCCAGCTCGGCAGCTCGCACGTCTCGATGTCGATCTCTGCCCATTTGACCGCGCTGCCGGTGCGCTGGGTCGCGCGGAGCCACGGCGCGATGTTCGCCGGGTGGTCCAGCCTGGACACGAGCACCTCGTCGCCCATGAACCAGTCGTCCGTCATCGCGTCGGCGAGACGTTGCAGCAGCACCGCGGACGACGGACCGAGCACGACACCCGCCGGGTCACCGCCGACGAGATCGGCGACCGAACGACGTGCCGCGTCGACGATCGCCTCGGCCCGTTGCGAGGCGGGGAAGATGCCACCAGGGCCGGAGACCGGGGCGCGCAGCGCGGTGGAGACGGCGGTGGCGACCTGTTCTGGCACCTGCATGCCGGCCGGTGCGTCGAGGTGGACCCAGCCGTCGCCGAGCGCGGGGAAGAGCCCTCGTACCCGTGCGACGTCGAACGCCATGCCACACACCGTACGTATGAAGGCAAACACGGTGTTGGCCACCCCCGACCCGGATAACCTTCCGCAACCGGAGAAGGCCAGGATGGAGACCATGAACCAGGAGCAGCCCGTCGTCATCGTCGGCGGCCAGGACGGCGACATCACCGACATGGTCGAGCAGCCGGCGAAGGTCATGCGCATCGGCACGATGATCAAGCAGCTGCTCGAGGAGGTGCGGGCGGCGCCTCTGGACGAGGCCAGCCGCAACCGCCTCAAGGAGATCCACAAGCGGTCGATCGAGGAGCTCGAGGACGGCCTGGCGCCGGAGCTGCGCGAGGAGCTGGAGCGCCTGTCGCTGCCGTTCACCGAGGAGGGCACCCCGAGCGACGCCGAGCTGCGGATCGCCCAGGCCCAGCTCGTCGGCTGGCTCGAGGGTCTGTTCCACGGCATCCAGACGGCCCTGTTCGCGCAACAGATGGCCGCACGCGCGCAGCTCGAGCAGATGCGTGGACGCGCCCTTCCCGCAGGCAGCAGCGGCGATGCCGGCGAGAGCGGCCCCTCCGGCAAAGGCACCGGCCAGTACCTCTAGCACAACCACCTGTGGGTGGCTCTAGGATTCGCTGAACTTTCGGGAAGGGAGCCGCCGTGCTCGAGCGTGTCCTCCACGGCCTTCAGGCCAGGCAGCTGCGACACAAGTTGCGGGTCAAGGCGATCGAACTGATCCAGGACGCGATCGAACCGCAGCGCAAGCAGATCGAACGCCTGCAGGTCCAGATCGACGGCCTGCGCGACGAGCTGCGCAGTGAGATCACGCACCAGGGCAACCGGATCGTCGACCACACCGTGCAGCACGAGGTGCGGGCCCGTCGCGACATCGTGTTCGCAGGCGAGCAGGAAGCCGCACTGCAGAGCGCGCGGTTCGTGCAGGAGCACATGCCCCGCGTCCCGCACTTCGGCAGCCCGCACGAGACGCTCGAGCACGCGCTCTCGCTGGCCCCTGAGGGCGGCCTGGCGCTCGAGTTCGGCGTCTACACCGGCGGCACGCTCAAGCTCATCGCGGAGGCCCGCGAGGGCAAGGACGTCTACGGCTTCGACTCCTTCGAGGGTCTGCCGGAGGACTGGCGCAACGGCTTCCCAGCCGCCACCTTCACGATGGACGGCCTGCCGGACGTGCCAGGTGCCGAGCTCGTGGTCGGGTGGTTCGACGAGGTGCTGCCGAAGTTCCTCGAGCAGCACGAGGGCCCGGTCACGTTCCTGCACGTCGACTGCGACCTGTACTCGTCCACCAAGACCGTGCTCGACCTGGTCGGCCCGCGCCTGGTCGAGGGCAGCATCGTGGTGTTCGACGAGTACTTCAACTACCCGCAGTGGCAGCAGCACGAGCACAAGGCCTGGATGGAGCACGTCGAGGCGCACGGCATCGGGTTCGACTACCTCGGGTACACCTACGACCACGAACAGGTCGTGGTCAAGGTCACCAAGGTCTGAGCCTGGTCATCGCACCGTGACCCACCGGTGAGCAGGACGCTCAGTTGACGCCGGTACGCTCAGTCCTCGTGCAAGCCACCAGTACTGTCGACCGACCAGAGGTCCCGCCCGCCTCCACGAAGTCACGCAGCTTCCGGCGCGCGTTCGCGGACGTCCGCGAAGCGTGGGCGCACCGCGAGCTGTGGGGCCACCTGGGCTGGCAAGACATCAAGCAGCGCTACCGCCGCTCGGTGATCGGCCCGCTGTGGATCACGATCTCGATGGCGACGACAGCTCTCGCGCTGGGCTTGCTGTACTCGACGCTGCTGGGCACGCCGATCGACACGTTCCTGCCGTACGTGACAGTCGGCTTCATCATCTGGAACTTCATCCTGGGCTGCGTCATCGAAGGCACCGACGTCTTCATCGTGAACGAGGGGCTGATCAAGCACCTGCCGGCGCCCATCACCATCCACGTGATGCGGATGGTGTGGCGCCAGGTGCTGTTCCTGCTGCACAACCTCGTGGTCTACGTCATCGTGCTGGCGATCTTCTTCACCGCGCTCGACAAGCCGTACCAGATGACCCCGAACGGCCCGATGAACCCCGGCCTGAGCTGGGAGATCGTGCTGGCGATTCCCGGCCTGGTCCTGCTCGCGCTCAACGCGGTGTGGGTCGCGCTGCTGTTCGGCGTGATCAGCACCCGCTTCCGCGACATCCCGCCGGTCGTGAACAGCTTCATCAACCTGGTGTTCTTCATGACGCCGATCGTGTGGGACGCCAGCATCCTCACCAAGGTCACCGGCGGTGGCGACATGGGGTGGCGGATGCTCGTCGCGGAGCTCAACCCGGTGTACCACTTCGTCGAGATCGTCCGAGCCCCGCTGCTCGGCCACACGGTCGACTGGCACCACTGGGCGATCGTCGGCGGCTTCACCGTCGTCGGCTGGTTCGCCGCACTCGTCATCCTGCGCAACTACCGCGCCCGCGTTTCCTACTGGGTCTGAGAAGGAGGCCGAGACAACCGTGGTCAGCATCGACGTCTGGAACGCATCGGTCGACTTCCCGATCTTCGACGCCAAGTCGAGGTCGTTGAAGAAGCTCGCGCTCGGCAAGGTCGGCGGCAAGATCGGCTCAGAAGGCCGGGTCCCGATCATCGAGGCGCTGCACGACATCTCGCTGTCGCTGAAGGAGGGCAGCCGCGTCGGCCTGGTCGGCCACAACGGCGCCGGCAAGTCCACTCTGCTGCGCCTGCTGGCGGGCATCTACGAGCCGACGCGCGGCCACTCGCGCATCATCGGCAAGGTGGCGCCGGTCTTCGACCTCGGCGTCGGCATGGACCCGGAGATCTCCGGCTACGAGAACATCATGATCCGGGGCCTGTACCTCGGCATGACCCGCAAGCAGATGGAAGCGCGCGTCGACGACATCTCGGCGTTCACCGAGCTCGGTGACTACCTGCAGATGCCGCTGCGCACGTACTCGACGGGCATGCGCGTCCGACTAGCGCTGGGCGTCGTCACGTCGATCAACCCCGAGATCCTCCTGCTCGACGAGGGCATCGGCGCGGTCGACGCCGCGTTCATGGCGAAGGCCCGCGACCGGCTCAAGGACCTGGTGGCCCGCTCCGGTCTGCTCGTGTTCGCGAACCACTCGGACGAGTTCCTCGCGGAGTTCTGCGACACCGCGATCTGGATGGACGAGGGTCACGTGAAGATGCACGGTGACCTGCGCGAGGTGCTGACCGCGTACAAGGGCTACGACCCGTTCGAGCGGATGCACATGCCTCACGAGGCTCCCGTCCTCAGCGGAAATGGCGGCGAATAGACCGTGAACCTCCAGGCACTGCCCAAGGGCTCCGTCGTCGCGGTGGTGGTCACCCGCCACCGCCGCGAGCTGCTGGCCGAGTCGCTCAAGGCGCTCGCGACCCAGACCCGTGTCCCCGACCACCTGGTCGTCGTCGACAACGGCCCCGATCAGCCGGTCGACGACCTCGTCGAGCAGTGCCCGCTGTCCACCACGTACCTGCCCTCGCACCGCAACCTCGGCGGCGCGGGCGGTTTCGCGCTCGGCATCCTGCACGCGCTCTCGCTGGGCGCGGACTGGGTGTGGCTGGCCGACGACGACGGCCGCCCCGCCGACGAGAACGTGCTGGCGGTGCTGCTCGAAGAGGCCGAGCGCCGCAACCTCGCGGAGATCTCCCCGGTCGTCACGAACATCGACAGCCCGGACAAGCTCGCGTTCCCGTTGCGCCGCGGCCTGACGTGGAAGCGCTCCGCGGCCGACCTCGGCAAGGACTTCCTGCCGGGCATCGCGTCGCTGTTCAACGGCGCGTTGTTCCGGGCGTCCACGCTCGACGTCGTCGGCGTGCCGGACTACCGGTTGTTCTTCCGCGGCGACGAGGTGGAGATCCACCGCCGCATGGTGCGCTCCGGCCTGCCGTTCGGCACGTCGCTGCGGGTCGCGTACGTGCACCCGGACGGCTCCGACGAGTTCAAGCCGATGCTGGGCGGCAAGTTCCACGCCCAGGACCCGGAGAACCCGATCAAGCGCTACTACACCTACCGCAACCGCGGCTACCTGCTGTCGCAGCCGGGCATGCGGAAGCTGGGCGCGCTCGAGGTGTTCCGGTTCGGCCTGTACTTCCTCGCCGTGAAGCGGGACCCGAAGGCGTTCGTCGAGTGGCTCAAGCTCGTGCGCCTCGGCCAGCGGGAGCGCTTCTTCCGCAAGTGATCTGCTGAGGGCGGAACCGCTACCAGCGAAACCGCCCTCAGCACGGCACTCCATCGCGGTTTGCTGTGGGCATGAGCCGACTTGTGCTGTTCCTCGCCGCGAACCCGAACCCCATCACTCTCACGGTCTCCGCCGAGACGCGGGAAGACCTCGCGCCGCGGTTGACCCAGATCGTCCGCAACGGCCACACGCAGCCGATCGCGGGCCCGGACGGCCGTGAGTACGTCGTCAACTTCTCGAACGTCGTGGTCGCGCACTTCGAGTAACCGCTCGCGCACCCGAGGTGATCGGAGTAAGACGTGATGAGTGATCTCCCGACGCAGACTTCTCTCCTTGGCCGGCGCGAGCGCGTTGCTGGCGGCGTGCGGCTCGAACACCGGCCGGGGCGGCAGCGGCCAGGCCCTCAAGCAGTGGTACCACGCTTACGGCGAGCCCGGCGTGCAGCAGGCCGTGGAGAAATACGCCAAGGCGTACCCCAAGATCCCGGTCGACGTGCAGTGGAACCCCGGCGACTACGACTCCAAGCTCGCGACGAGCCTGCTGTCCGACGGAGGACCGGACGTCTTCGAGTCCACCCTGCAGATCAGCTCGGTGCGGGCGAATCAGGTCGTGCCGCTCGACGACGTCTTCGGCGCCGCCAAGAGCGATTTCTCCGAGTCGATTCTCGCGACGCACACCGTCGACGGGAAGATCTACGGGGTCCCGCAGGCGGTCGACATGCAGATGTTGTTCTACCGCAAGAGCTTCTTCGCCCAAGCCGGAGTTCAGCCACCGTCCACTGTGGATGAACTCGTCGAGGCGGCGCGCAAGCTCACCCGTGCCGGGGTGAAGGGGATCTTCGCCGGCAACGACGGTGGCGGCGGGGTGCTGGGCGGGCCTGCGCTGTGGTCTGCTGGACTCGACTACGTGCGCGACCACCAGGTCGGGTTCGACGATCCCCTTGCGGCACAGGCGATCGGCAAGCTGCGCGAGCTCTACACCAGCGGCAGCATGCTGCTCGGCGCGGTGAAGGACTGGGCGGAGCCGGACGCGTTCACCCAGGGTCTCGTCGCGATGCAGTGGACCGGGTTGTGGGCGGTTCCGGCCGTGCAGAAGGCGCTGGGCGACGACTTCGGGGTGCTGCCGTTCCCGAAGCTGGGCGACAGCGGACGGCCGAGCGTGCCGGTCGGCGCGTTCGGGGCGATGGTCAACGCCAAGTCGAAGCGGATCGACGAGGCGAAGGAGTTCGTGCGCTGGCTGTGGATCGAGAAGACCGACTACCAGGAGGACTTCAACCTGAGCTACGGCTTCCACATCCCACCGCGCAGGAGCATCTCGGAGAAGGCCTCGAAGCTGACGTCCGGCGCGGCCGCCGACGCGGTGAAGTTCGTGCGGGACAACGCGAAGGCGTCCAACCCGCCGGACTGGACGTCGGTGATGCGGACGGCGTTCAACGACGCGGTGTCGCGGGTGGTCCGCGATGGAGCCAAGGCCGATGAGGAGCTGAAAACCGCTGCGGGCAAGGTGCGGGACGAGCTGAAGCGCCTGTACGGATGAGGAACGGGCGCGCGTTCTGGCTGTTCGTCGGGCCGTTCGCGATCGGGCTGCTCGTGTTCGTCTACGTGCCGATCGGGTGGAGCCTGCTGCTGTCGTTCTTCGACGCCCGCAACACGGTGACGCCCAGCGAGTTCGTCGGGCTGCGCAACTACGCGGACATGCTGACTGACCAGCCGTTCCTGTCGAGCCTCGGCACGTTCAGCGTGTTCGCGGCGTTCATCGTGCCGCTGACGTTCGTGCTGGCGCTGGCTTTGGCGTTGCTGGTCAACCAGATCAGCTTCATGCAGGGGTTCTTCCGGTCGGTGTTCTTCCTGCCGACGGCGTGCTCGTACGTCGTCGCGTCGCTGGTGTGGAAGCTGTCGATCTTCAACGGCGTGCGGTTCGGGCTCGCGAACACCGTGCTGGGGTGGTTCGGCGGCGAGCCGGTCGCGTGGACCGTGTCGACGTCGCCGCCCTGGTACTGGCTGGTGCTCGTGACGCTGCGGCTGTGGCTGCAGCTCGGGTTCTACCTGATCCTCTTCATCGCCGGGCTGCAACGGATTCCGCAGCACCTCTACGAAGCCGCGTGGATCGACGGCGCGCGGCCCGGCTGGCAGACCCTGCGGTACATCACGCTGCCGCAGCTGCGGACCACGTCGGTGGCTGTCGTGCTGTTGCTGCTCATCGCGGCGTACCAGGCGTTCGACGAGTTCTACAACGTGCTGGGGACGGACCGCGGCTACCCGCCGTTCGCGCGGCCGCCGTTGATCTACCTCTACTACACGGCGCTGGGGTCGGGTGGGCAGGACTTCGGGCACGGCAGCGCGGGCGCGGTCATCCTCACGCTGCTCATCGCGGGCGTGACGCTGTTGCAGGGCAGGGTGATCACGCGATGAAGGCGCTGAGGTACCTGGCGCTGTCGATGGCGGCGGTGCTGTTCCTGATCCCGTTCTACCTGGTGCTGCGCAACGGTCTGGCCACCGAGCAGGAGATCACCGCCCGGCAGTGGACGTTCTGGCCGAGCGAGATCCACTGGGAGAACTTCGGCGCTTTGTTCGCCAACCCGGCCGTGCCGATGGTCCGCAGCATGGTCAACTCGCTGGTCGTCGCCGTGCTGCAGACGGTGGGCCAACTGCTGCTGTGCGGGCTGGCGGGCTACGGGCTGGCCCGGATCCCGTACCGGTACGCGAACGTGGTGCTGTACTTCGTCGTCGCGACGCTGATGATCCCGGCGGCGGTGACGTTCGTGCCGACGTTCGTGGTCGTGTCCACCCTCGGCTGGGTCTCGGACCTGCGCGGACTGGTCATCCCCGGCCTGTTCAGCGGGTTCACCGCGTTCCTGTTCCGGCAGTACTTCCTGAACTTCCCGCGCGAGCTCGAGGAGGCCGCGCGGATCGACGGGCTCGGGCACTGGGGCACGTACTGGCGGGTCGTGGTGCCGAACTCGAAGGGGTTCTTCGCCGCGTTGGGCGTGATCGCGTTCGTGACGAGCTGGAACCAGTTCCTCTGGCCGCTGGTGATCGCGCAGGACCAGGACTCGTGGACGGTGCAGGTGGCGCTCTCGACTTTCCTCACCGCGCAGTCGATCGAGGTCACGCAGCTGTTCCTGGCGGCCGCGATCTCGATCACGCCCCTGGTGGTGGTCTTCGTGGCACTGCAACGCCTTCTCGTCCGCGGTGCGACGGAGACGGGAATCAAGGGATGAAGCGCAAAAAGCAGGCCCCGCCGGTCGGCAGGGCCTGCTTTGTCCTCAGGCTCTGATCAGCCTTCGAAGACCTTGCGCCACGACTCGGTGGACGTGAGCTCCGGCAGCGCGTTGCGGTAGACCTTCTTGAGCTGGTCCCACTCCTGCCCGAGGCGGCGGTAGTTGCGCGCCGCCCGCTTGGCGAGTGCGCGGAACTCCTTCGGGTCGCGCTTGTAGAACGCCACCGCCGTGCCGTCCGCGGTGGACACCGTCGCGCTGTCCAGGTTGCCCAGCAGGAACCACCTGGCGCTCAACGCGGGCACGTTCATCTGCGGCCTGCCCGCGGCGTCCGGCGCGGGCTCGCGGAAGTTGTGCAGCAACGACTTCGCGGCACGCTTGGCCGTGGTGATCTTCGACGTCGACGGCACCAGCAGCGCCTCCGCCCGCACCTGGTCGAAGGTCGGCGGCGGGAACTCGCGGGCCGACGGCTGGGTCTGGGCGTCGCTGTACTCCGCCCGCAGCTCGCGCACGGAGGGCAACGCCGAGCGCAACGAGTCGAAGAGCGACGACGGCCCGGCCAGGAAGTCCTCGATCGCCTTCTGCTGCAACGCGACCGTCGAGTACTCCATCGACAGCAGGTGCCGCAGCGTCAGCTTCAGGCCGTGCTTCACGATGCCGTTCTTGACGTCGTACGGGCTGTGCAGCGCGGCGAGGATCAGCCGGTTGCGCGTGTGGAAGTACGCCTGCCAGTCCGTCGCGTCGTTCTTGCTGGTCCACGGCATGTGCCACACCGCGGAGCCCGGCAGCGAGACCGTCGGGAAGCCCTTCTCCAACGCCCGCAACGAGTACTCGGCGTCGTCCCACTTGATGAACAGCGGCAGCGGGTAGCCGGTCCTGCGCACGACCTCGCGCGGGAAGAGGCACATCCACCAGCCGTTGTAGGTCGCGTTGACCCGCTGGTGCAGTTCCTCGGTCTCCCGCAACGACTCCTGGGCGAAGTCGTGGTCGGTCACCGCACCGGGAGCAGGACGCCAGAAGCACGTGTTGAGGTCGACGATCTCCGCGCTGCTGTGGAGCTTGGCGCGCGAGTGCAGGCTCAGCATGTGGCTGCCCACGATCACCGGCTCTGCGGCGGCACGGGCGAACGCGTTGGAGCGCAGGATCGCGTCCGGCTCCAGCCGGATGTCGTCGTCCATCAACATGATCTGGTCGACGTCGGTGTGCTCGATCGCCTCGAACATGCCGCGGGTGAAGCCACCGGCACCGCCGAGGTTGTCCTGCTCGATGACCTCGAGCCGATCCCCGAGAACCGCGGCCGCCTCCGCGAAACCCTTGGTGTCGCGAACCTTCACCGGCCCCTGGTCGGCGACGAACACCTTCTTCACGACCGACAGGACCGCCGGGTCCTCGCCGAGCGTGCGCAGCGCGATGATCGCGTCGACCGGGCGCATCGTCGTCATGCCGATGGCGACCGTCTGCTCCGGGAGCGGCTGACGCGCGGTCCACGCCGCCTCGCGGATCTCCAGCGGCGACTCGTCGGTGAAGACGTCGAACCAGATCCAGCCGCCGTCCTCGAACGGCTTGAGCGACACCGCGAGCTCGAGGTCGGTCCACTCGCCGTCGGACCGGACGTAGTGGCCCTCGACGTGGATGATCTCGCCGGACGGGCGGGAGCGGTACACGTCGACGCGGCCGCTGCCGCGCAACGACATCCGCAGCACCGTCTCGTCGACGGTCGTCCAGCGCTTCCAGTAGGAGGCCGGGAAGGCGTTGAAGTAGGTGGCGAAGGAGACCTTCGCGGACGGGGGAACCGTGGTGCTGCGACGCGACGCCACGTGGCAGTGCACGGTGTCCGGCTCGTCCAGGTAGAGCGGCCTGACGTCGAGCGGATCTTCGTCCCTGGGCAGGATGACCCTCTGCAGCACGCAGTTCTGGTCCACTGACCGTTCCCCTGTCAAAGTCGTCGGGCGGCCCGGATGATTCCGGACCGCCCGTGCGAAGCGTTTTCGGTGCCTACAGGTCGTACAACCGCGACCAGGTGTCGCGGCTCGTGAGCTGGCCCATCGCGTCCTTGTAGGAGCGCTGCACCTCGGGAGCCCTGCGGTACAGCTCGCGGAAGAGCTTGGCGCCCTGCTTGGCGAGCCGGACGGCGAGCTCCTTGTCCCGCTTGCGGATCCGCACGCCTTCCTGCGACGCGTCGGTCACAACCGCCGTGTTGAACAGCGAGACGTGCCACCACGCCGAGTCACCGGCGGGAACAGCGCCCACGTGGTGCACGGACTTGCCGAGCAGCTGGTGGACGAGGCGCTTGGCGAACACCGGCGCGATCAGCTTCGGCGTCGGCGCGGCACCGATCATCGGGAGGTCGCCGGGCTTGAAGCCGGGGATCTCCGACGCGGGGTGCCGCACGGTCTCCGGATATTCGGCGCGCAGCTTGCGGATGTCGGCCGCCGCCTGCACGCCGCCGTCGCGGAGGAACTCAGGACCCTTGAGGAAGTCCTCGATCGCCTTGAGCTGGGTGGCGGCGAGGCCGTACTGCATGCCCAGCAGGTACGTGGCGAACTGCGTCGCCATGCCCTTGACGATGCGCTTCGGCTCGAAGCCGCTGTGCAGCGAGGCGGTGATCAGGGCGTTGCGCAGGTTGAAGTACCTGTGCCAGTCGTCCCAGTCCTTCCAGTGGAAGTCCGCGTGCCACACACCGGCACCGGGCAGCGACACGGTGGCGAAACCGTGCGCACGAGCCCGGTAGCCGTACTCGATGTCGTCCCACTGGAAGAACAGCGGCAGCGGGTAGCCGACCGCCTTCACGATCTCCGACGGGATCAGGCACGACCACCAGCCGTTGTAGCCGGCGTCGACGCGCTTGTCCTGGACGTTGCGCTTGCCCGTCTCCTCGTCGTAGCCGGTGAGGTCGGCGTTGTGCAGCGCGCCGTCCACGACCTGGCCAGGCGCGAGGGTGTCGAGGTTGGCGTACTCGGCACCGACGTGCAGGAAGTTCGGGTGCAGCAGGTAGAGCATCTGACCGCCGACGATCGTCGGCTGCGTCGTGCGGTTCGCGAACGCGGTGAGCCTGATGACGATCTCGGGCTCGCACAGCACGTCGTCGTCCATGAACAGGACGTTCGCGTGCTCCGCGTGGTCGATCTCGGTGACCTCGTACAGGCCGCGGGTGAAGCCGCCGGCACCACCGAGGTTCGGCTGGCGGATGTAGCGCAGCTTGTCCCCGAGCGCGGCCGAGACCTCGGCGAACCGGGAGCGCGACTCGACCGGGTCCGAGCCCTGGTCGACGACGTACACGGTGTCGACCAGCTTGAGCGGCTCCGGGTCCGACGCGAGCGCGGCCATCGTGTTGAGGCAGTCGTCGACGCGGTTGAACGTGCAGATGACCACGGCGGTCGGGCGCACCGTCTTCGGCGGCGCGACCGTCCAGCGGACCTTCTCCACGGTGAGCGAGTCGTCCGCCGTCAGCACGTCGAACCAGAGGCCGCCGCCGTCGGTGAACTTGTCGATCTTGGTGCTCAGGCGCACGGTCTGCGCCTTCGCCCCCGAGACCTTCTCCGCAGCGACCGTGCGCGTCTCACCCTCGGAGTCCGAGGCGACGAGCGACAGCTGGCCGGAGCCCGTCACCTCGAGCTCGAGCTCGACCTCGGGGCTCACGCACCACCGCTGCCAGTAGGAGGCGGGGAAGCGACCGAAGTAGGTGTTCATCGTGACGGTCGCGTTCGGGTGCACCACCATGCGGTGGCGCTCCCGGTCCGCGATGCCGCGCTTGACCTCGGCGTACAGATCCTCGGAGACGATCTGCGACGGACCTGCGAACAGGCCGCGCTGCGTCAGGAGTTTCTCCGGCGCCTCGTGCTCGACGAGGTTGGACTTGCCCGGCATTGCGATTCAGTCCTCCAGAGACCCGTCCAGCGCCTGGCCGGACGCCAGGTGCGGAGCGATCTTGTTGTCGAACACGCTCAGCGCCGAACCGATCGCCATGTGCATGTCCAGGTACTTGTAGGTCCCGAGACGGCCACCGAAGATGACGTTGCGCTCCGCGGCTTCCTTCTTCGCAAGCTCGCGGTAGCGCTCCAGCTTCGCGCGGTCCTCAGCGGTGTTGATCGGGTAGTACGGCTCGTCGTCCTTCTCCGCTGCGCGGGAGAACTCACGCACGATAACCGTCTTGTCGGTCGGGTACTCGCGCTCCGGGTGGAAATGACGGAACTCGTGGATGCGCGTGAACGGCACGTCCGCATCGTTGTAGTTCATGACCGGGGTGCCCTGGAAGTCGCCGATCGGCAGCACTTCGCGCTCGAAGTCGAGCGTGCGCCAGCCGAGCCAGCCCTCGGAGTAGTCGAAGTAGCGGTCCACCGGGCCGGTGTAGACGACCGGCGTGCCCTCCGGGATCTCGTCACGCACGTCGAAGAAGTCCGTGGACAGCTTGACGTCGATGTTCGGGTGGTCCGCCATCTTCTCGAGCCACGCGGTGTAGCCGTCGACCGGCAGACCCTCGTAGGTGTCGTTGAAGTAGCGGTTGTCGAAGTTGTAGCGCACCGGCAGACGGCTGATGACCGCCGCGGGCAGCTCCTTCGGGTCGGTCTGCCACTGCTTCGCGGTGTAGGCCTTGATGAACGCCTCGTAGAGAGGACGGCCCACCAGCGAGATGGCCTTCTCCTCGAGGTTCTTCGCGTCCTTGGTGTCGATCTCCGAAGCCTGCTCGGCGACCCACTTCTTCGCGTCCTCCGGCGACATGTAGCGGCCGACGAACTGCGAGATGAGGCCGAGTCCCATCGGGAACTGGTAGGCCTGGCCGTCGTACATCGCGAAGACGCGGTGCTGGTAGCTGGTGAACTCGGTGAACTGGTTCACGTAGTCCCACACGCGCTTGTTCGACGTGTGGAACAGGTGCGCACCGTAGCGGTGCACCTCGATCCCTGTCTCGGGCTCAGCCTCCGAATAGGCGTTGCCACCGATGTGGTCACGCCTTTCGAGCACCAGCACCCGCTTGTTCAGCTGGGATGCGGCGCGCTCGGCCACAGTGAGGCCGAAGAACCCGGAACCGACGACAATCAGGTCATAACCTGCGAAGCTCACGACAACGAGGGTAACGCCGTCAGGTGCGTGCACTGCCAACCACCCCCGTGCGCGTGGGCCTACCTCGGGCGAAGCGCAAGCCCACGAACGGCTGACCGTAGACTCCCGGCGACTCCGCACCTTCGCTCGTGCAACCGCGCGCCGGGGTGCCGCGTCACGCAGAGGGAGCCGTTCGACCTGGGCACGGCTCGTTCGTCCCGATCACCTTCACTGCGAGGTAGCCCGACGATGAGTTGGTTGGATGCTGTCCCCGTCGCACTCGCTGCCGCGGGGTGGCTCGTCGGCCCGGGGCTGGCGCTCGCGTACGCCGTGGGCCTGCGCGGGATCTCCGCGCTCGGCATGGCACCGGTGTTCAGCGTCCTGCTCGTGTCGGTCACGGCCGTCGTGGGGCAGAAGGCCGGTCAGACGTGGAGCGTGTGGCTCGTCCTCGGCGTGACCGCGGTCACCGTGGTCCTCGCCGTAGTCGCCTCGCTGCTGCTGCGCAGGGTCGCACCGCCGCGCCAGAGCGATCCGCCCAGGACGCTGCTGGTCGCCGCCGCGGCGCTCGTGCCCGCGATGGCCGTGGCGTGGTTCGTCGTGGTCCGCGGCTTCGGGCAGCCCGACGAGCTGTCCCAGACCTTCGACGCGATGTTCCACTACAGCGCCGTCAGCTACATCCTCGAGTCGGGCTCCGCGTCGTCGCTGACGATCAACTCCCTGGGCAACCCGTCGACCGCCGCCGGCTTCTACCCGGCCGGGTGGCACGGCGTGACGTCGCTGGTCGTGCTGACCACCGGCACCGACATCGCCACCGCGACGAACATGGTGAGCTGGGCGATCGCCGGGCTGATCTGGCCGATCGGCTCGTCGTTGCTGGTGCGCCAGGTCGTCGGCCGCAACACCGCGGCGATGGCCATCACCCCTGTGTTGAGCGTGGCGTTCACCGCGTTCCCGTGGGGCCTGCTGAGCTTCGGCGTGCTGTGGCCGAACGCGCTGAGCCTCGCGCTCGTGCCCTCCGGTCTCGCCGCCGTGCTCGCCGCGACGAAGACCGCCAAGGACGACACGATCGGCTTCCGCCGGGCCATCACGCTCGCCCCGCTGGTGCTCGTCGCGTGCGCGTTCGCCCACCCCAACGCCGTGTTCAGCCTCGCGGTGCTCGCGGTGTTCCCGTTCGGCACCGCGGTGCTGCGCTACGCGCTCAAGACGTGGCGCGAGGGCCAGGCTTGGCGCGGTGTCGTCGCTGTTCTCGGCACCCTTGCGGTCCTGTTCGGGCTGTGGTGGTTCGTGGCGCACGCGGAGGCGTTCCGGCAGGTGCGGCAGATGTACTGGCCGCCGTTCGAGACCCCCGCCAACGCCGTCGGCGAGGCCCTGCTGAACGCGACGAACGGCCGCCCCGCGCTGTGGGCGCTGTCCGTCCTCACCGTGGCCGGCCTGGTCGTCGCGTGGCGCCTGGTGAACCACCGCTGGCTGATCGCGGCCGCCGCCGCGTCGACGTTCCTCTACGTGCTGACCGCGGCGATCAACCGGCCGGACACCCAGAAGTTCACCGGATATTGGTACAACGACTCGTTCCGGCTCGCCGCGATGCTGCCGATCACGGCCGTCCCGCTGGCGGTCCTGGCCGTGCTGCTGATCGCGGGCAAGGTGGCGGGCCTGTTCCCGGCCGGCTCGTCCCGGCTCGCGCTGCTGCGCACCCCGACCGCGCTGGCGTTGCTGGTCGTGGTCGTGCTGCTGCCGCTGACCAGCGGCTTCTACGCCAAGACGAACGCCGCCGCGCTGGCAGGCACCTACACGAAGGCGGACCCGAAGGCCGGCACCCTGGTGGACGACACCGAGGAGGCGTTCCTGCCGAAGCTGGCCGCCGCCGTGCCGAAGGACGCCGTGGTCGCGAACAACCCGTGGGACGGCAGCGCGGTGATGCTGGCCGAGGTGCAGCGCAAGGCGCTCTACCCGCACGCGGACATCGCGTGGAGCGCCGAGCAGGAGTACCTGTCGAAGAACCTGGACAACGCCGCGAACGACCCCCGCGTGTGTGCCGCGGCCAAGAAGGTCGGGGTGCGCTACCTGCTGCTGGGCAACAAGACGTTCTGGCCTCAGGACCAGCGGCAGAAGTGGTACACGGGGATCGCGGAGCCCAAGGCGCCCGGTGCGTTCGAGCTCGTGGCGCAGGAGGGGTCGGTCAAGCTGTACCGGCTGGACCGGTGCGGGAGCACGACGCTGCCGTAAGAGCCGCGGTCACCAGCGGCGGTTGGCCACCTGCACGCCGAGCCACGCCGCGTGCTTGGCCGCGGTGGCGGCGCCGCTGACGCCGATCCGCTTCGCCACGGCCTGCTTGCTGCGGTAGAGCAGCTTGGTCGCCGGGCCGAGCAGGCCGCCGCGGGAGTACTGGGTGGGGTGCACGCGGTAGCCGAGGAGCTCCTCGCCGATCACGTCGCCGTCGGCCTTGGCGAGCAGCCGCAGCCACAGGTCGTAGTCCTCCAGCCGGACCAGGCGCGGGTCGAAGCCGCCGACCTCCGCCGCCAGCTGCTTGCGCACCACGATCGTCGACGTGATCAGCGGGTTGAACAGCAGCATCGTGCGGGCGACCTCGGCGCGGCCGGTGACCGAGTGCAGCTCGCCGACCTGGTTGCCGTCGGGGTCGATCTTGTGCGCCCACGCGCCGACCAGGCCGAGGTCGGGCTGGTCGGTGAGGACCTGGACCTGCCGGGCCAGGCGGTCCGGGGTGCACAGGTCGTCCGCGTCGAGGAACGCCACCAGGTCGTGCTTGGCCGACTCGAGCCCGATGTTGCGGCCGACCGCGGGGCCGCTGCGGGGCGCGGGCGTCAGGTGCACCTGCACCCGGTCGCCGAGCACCTCGGCCGCGGCGCGGTTCTGCTCGCACTCGCCGTCGAGGACCAGCACGACCTCCCACTCCTCGTGGGTCTGCGCGGCCACCGAGCGCAGCGTCTCCTCGAGGAACGAGTTCTTGGGCGCACTGGGAATCACCACGGAGACGGGCGAAGTCATGGTCGTACAGTAGGGGAGCTTCCCCAACCGTCCGAGAGGGCCTTCCACCACCGTGACCACGGCAGCTCCCACCCCAACCGGACAGACGCGGCTCGGCGCGGTCAAGCGCATGGTGTCGACGGGGGTCTCCCAGTCCGCCGTCGCGCTGGACCAGCTGGTGTTCAGCGCGATCACGTTCGCCGTGCAACTGGTCGCCGCGCCCGTGACCACCGATGCCGAGTTCGGCGTGTTCTCGCTGATCGCGATCGTGCAGATCGGGCAGTGGTACCTGGGCCGCGCGATCGGCGCGGAGCCGCTGCTGGTGGCCAAGACGGTGAGCTCGAACGACACGCGGGGGGTCCGCGGCGCCGCGGCCGCCTCGCTGCTGGTGGGTGTGGCGATCAGCGTCGGCTGCCTGGTGGTCGCGCTGTTCGTGAGCGGCCCCGCCCGCACGCTGCTGCTGATCCAGGCCTTCGCCTCGCCGTTCACCGCCGTGCTGGACCACTCGCGGTACGTCAACTACGCGAAGCAGAAGCCGATGCGCGCGCTGTTCACGGACGCGTCGTGGCTGGTCCTCTTCCTGGCGGCGGTCGGCACGACGATCCTGGTCGGCGAGCTGAACGCAACCGGCACCTACCTGCTGTGGGCCCTGGCCTGCGTGCCGCTGACGCTGGTCGCGGTGGCGCTCACGGGCACGCCGCTCGCGTTCGGCGCGGTGAAGGACTGGGTGCGCTCGCGGCGCACGCTGCTGCCGGGGTTCCTGATCGACGCCGTCTACCTGACCGCGGGCACCTGGGCGACCTTCGGCGTGACGGCGGTCGTGACCGGACTCGACGGCCTGGGTCTGCTCCGCAAGGCGCTGGTGCCGGTCACCGCGCTGACGGTGCTGTTCATCGGCATCAGCAACTCCCTGCTGGCCCACCTGGCCGGCCGCACCCCGCGCGAGGTCGTCCGAGCCCCGATGCTGGTCTCCGCAGCGGCGGCGGTCGTGAGCGCCATGGCCGCCCTGCTGACCCTGGTCCTGCCGTCGGGCCTCATGACGACCGCGCTGGGCACGCCGTGGGACGGCCTGCGCCCGGTCGTCCTGCTGCTGCTCGTGTACGCGTTCCTGCTGGCCACCGCCCAGACCGCGATGGTGGCGGCGAAGGCGAGCGGCCGCGCGTGGCTGGGCCCGCGGGTGCGCACCGTGCAGTTCGTGACGGAGCTGACCCTGGTGGCGTCGCTCGGGTGGTGGCTCGGTGTGATCGGTGTGGCGCTGGGCATGACGGTCGCGTGGCTGGTGGCCGCGGGGCTGGCCTGGGGTGGCGTGCTGAGGCACGGCGACCAACCCGTGCCCGAGGCCGAACCCACCGCATCAGCCAGCTAGGGTCTGCGCCGTGCACCTGGTCGACATGCCGGCCTACTACCCGCCGCACAAAGGCGGCGTGGAGGCCTACGCCCACGAACTGCACCGCCGCCTCCTCGAGGCGAATCCCGACCTGCGGATCACGGTCTTCACCTCGGCCATCGGCGCGCCCGCCGGCACCGAACAGCTCGGTGACCGGTGGAAGGTCGTGCGCTGGCCCGGGTTCGAGATCATCTCGCACTACCCGCTGCCCAACCCCGGCTTCACCAAGCGGCTGCGGGCGGAGTGCGGGCCGGACACCGTGCTGATGACGCACACGCGGTTCTACTGGCCGCACGTGTGGGCCTCGTTGTTCGCCAAGCGGGCCAAGCTGCGGCGGTTGCACGTCGAGCACGGGTCCAGTCCGGTGCAGAGCGGCAACGCGTTCGTGCGCTTCGTGGCGTTCATGGTGGACGCGCTGACCAGCCAGCCCGTGCTGCGGTGGGCGGACGAGATCGTGTCGGTCTCCGGGTCCGCCGGGAAGTTCGTCAAGGACCTCGCCGGACGGGACGCCAAGGTGCTGCACCGCGGCATCGAGCTGCCGGACGACCTGGTCGCGCAGCCCGCCGAGGAGCCGCCGACGGTCGTCTACGTGGGCCGGCTGATCAACGGCAAGGGTGTCGCGGATCTGCTCAACGCGACCGCCGAGGTGCACCGCCGGGGTCTCCCGCTCAGGCTGCGGCTGCTCGGTGACGGGCCGAACGCGACCGAGCTCAAGACCCTGACGCGAACCCTGAACCTCCAGGACTTCGTCGAGTTCGTCGGCGCCGTCGACCACGACACTGCGCTCGCCGAGATGTCGCGCGGCACGGTGTTCGTGAACCCGAGCTGGACCGAGGGCCTGCCGACGACCGTGCTGGAGGCGGCGGCGATCGGCTGCAACGTCGTGGCGACGGACGTGGGCGGCACGGCGGAGATCATCACCGACGGCGTCACGGGACGGCTGGTGCCCGCACGGGACGTCACGGCGCTCGCGAACGCGCTCGAAGCAGCGGTGCGCGACCCGGAGCGGGCGGCGAAGGCCACCAAGCTCAGGGAGATCACCAGGCAGAACTTCAACTGGGACGCTGCCGTCGCCTCGTTCACCGGTTTGCTGGCTGGCGGCGGTGCTGGGAAGCCCGCGCGCTAGCCTTGTCCACGTCCCCCCGAAATTCACTTGCCTGGAGGCACCAGTGGCGGACCAGTCTGACGTGTGGCTGGTCGTACCGGTCTACAACGAGGCACAGGTGATCGCGGACGTCGTGCGCCACGCGCTCGAGACGTTCCCGAACATCGTGTGCGTCGACGACGGTAGCCGGGACGGTTCGGCCGATGCCATCCGCACGTCGGGTGCGCACCTGGTCCAGCACCCGGTCAACCTCGGCCAGGGTGCGGCACTGCAGACCGGAGTCGAGTACGCGCGCAGCCAGCCGGGCGCCGAGTACTTCGTGACCTTCGACGCCGACGGGCAGCACCAGGTCCACGACGTGCTCAAGATGCTGGAGCGCCTGCGCGCGGAGCCGTTCGACATCATCGTCGGCACCCGCTTCAAGGGCGACGACTCGCACATCCCGCTGATCAAGCGCATCGTGCTGAAGACGGTCGTCGCGATCAGCCCGCGGCTGCGCAAGCTCAAGCTCTCCGACGCGCACAACGGCCTGCGGGTGTTCAACAAGAAGGTGGCCGACGAGATGGCCATCACGCTCAACGGCATGGGCCACGCGTCCGAGATCGTCGAGATGATCGCGCGCAAGGACTGGCGGGTCACCGAGGAGCAGGTGGAGATCCTTTACACCGAGTACTCGATGTCGAAGGGCCAGTCGCTCATCAACGGCGTCAACATCCTGTTCGACTCCGCTCTCAAGACCAGTTCGAGGCGCTGACCATGCTGATCCAGTTCCTGCTCATCCTCGCGGTCGTCCTGCTGCTGGTGCTGTTCCTGCGCCACCACGGCACCACGAAGACCGCGGCCGGGGTCAAGATCGGCTTCGTCCTGTTCATGATCCTCGGCGCCGTCGCGGTGATCAGGCCGCAGGAGGTGTCGCGGGTCGCCGAGTTCGTCGGCGTCGGCCGCGGTACCGACCTCATGCTGTACGGCCTGATCGTGGCGTTCGGCTTCGCGACGATCAACACCTACCTGCGCTTCAAGGAGCTGGAGCTGCGGTACGCGCGTCTCGCCCGTGCGATCGCGATCCGCAGCGCCGAGACCCCGGCGGCGAACGAGAAGTCCGCCGCCTGAGCTCGTCGTCTCATGCGGTGCGGAAGTACTCCACGGTCCGCTCCGCACCGGTCTTGATGTCGACCTCGGGCACCCACCCGAGGTCGCGCGCCGCCTTCGAGGCGTCGAGCGCCGAAGCCCTCAGGTCACCGAGCCGCGCCGGCGCGTACTCCGGGGTGTCCGCTGCGCCCGCCGCCGCGGCGACCAGGCTGTGCAGGTCCTTGTCCGACACCTGCTGACCGGTGCCGATGTTGTAGCGCTGGCCGCCACCGTTCTCACCGGAGGCCGCCACGAACGCGGCCACGACGTCCTCGACGAAGACGTAGTCGCGCGTGTTGCCGCCGTCGCCGAAGAGCTTCGTCGGCTTCCCGGCCAGCAGCGCGTTCGCGAAGATCGCCACCACACCGGCCTCGCCGTGCGGGTCCTGCCGCGGGCCGTACACGTTCGCCAGCGCGAGGTGCGTGCACTCCAGGCCGTAGAGCTGGCGGTAGGTGTTCAGGTACACCTCGCCGGAGACCTTGCTCGCCGCGTACGGCGACTTCGGGTTGATCGGCACGGCCTCCGAGACCGGCAGCACGTCCGGCGTGCCGTAGATCGAGCCACCGGACGACGCGAAGCACACCTTGCGGGCGCCGGCCTTGCGGGCGGCCTCGGCGACGTTGATCGTGCCGATGACGTTCTGCTGCGCGTCGAGGATCGGGTCCGCCACGCTCACGCGCACGTCGATCTGCGCGGCCAGGTGGAAGAGGACCTCGGGGCCGAACCCGGCGACGACGTCGCTGAGCTCCGGGTTCGCGATGTCGAGCTGGGTGAAGGAGTACCGGTCGGCATGGGCCGGGTCCGCGGGCGCCGTGCGCGTGCCGCGGCGCAGGTCGTCGACGACGTGGACCTCGTGCCCGTCACGCAGCAGGCGGTCGACCAGGGTGGAGCCGATGAAACCGGCGCCGCCGGTCACGAGTGCACGCACGGAAACCTCTTCGAGTCGGGATCTGCCGGATTTGCCCACAGGGTATCCAGCGCTCAGAACCACCGTTCCAGCACCATGGCGACGCCGTCCTCGGCGTTCGGACCGGTGACCTCGTCGGCCACGGCCTTCGCGGCGTCGTGGCCGTTCGCCATCGCCACGCCGTGCCCGGCCCAGGTGAGCATCTCCACGTCGTTCGGCATGTCCCCGAACGCGATGACGTGCTCGCGCTCGACCCCGAACCGCTCCGCGACGTCCGCCAGCCCGGACGCCTTCGTGACGCCGTGCACCGAGGCCTCGATCAGGCCGTTGTTCGTGGAGTAGGTGAGGTCGACCTCGCCGTGCAGCACCTCGCTGATCGCCGACACCATCTCGGCGCTGGTCATGTTGCGGTGCCGCATCAGCAGCTTGATCGCCGGGTGGCCGAGCGTCTCCGCGCGGGTGAGGCCGCTGTGCGGGCCCTCCGGCCACGGGTGGGTGTAGCTGAGCTCGGCGACGAACGTCCTCTCGTCCTTGGGCGTGCCGACCAGCTCCACGGCGTACGTGCAGTCCTCCAGCACGCTGTCGACGGCCGCCGCGATGTCGTGCAACTGCACCGGCGTGAGGGTGCGCGCCCAGACGATCTCGTCGCGGCCGATGTCGTAGAGCACCGCGCCGTTCGCGCAGACGGCGAACCCGTCGAGCCCGGCCTCCTGGGCGATCCGCGGGATCCAGCGCGGCGGCCTGCCGGTGGCGAGGACGAACGGCACGCCTGCCGCGAGCACGCGCGAGACCACCTGCGCGGTGCGCGGGCTCACGGTCTCCTGAGGGTTGAGCAGGGTTCCATCGACGTCGGAGGCGACCAGGCGCGGCTGTTCCACACCGACATCTTGCCTTGTCAACTACGCGAGCCAAGTTCGTAACGAGCTGAACAGCTGGTTACCGTACGTCCGTGCGCGTAGGCATCGTGATTCTCCCTGAGCACCGCTGGTGGATCGCCGAACCGAAGTGGCGCGCGGCCGAGGAGTACGGCTTCCACCACGCGTGGACCTACGACCACCTCGGCTGGCGCACTCTGGTCGACGGTCCGTGGTTCGGCGCTGTGCCGACCCTGACAGCCGCGGCACTGGTCACCTCGCGCATCAGACTCGGCACGTTCGTGGCGAGCCCGAACTTCCGCCACCCGGTCCCGTTCGCCCGCGAGCTGCTGACCATCGACGACGTGTCCGACGGCCGCTTCACTCTCGGCGTCGGCGCAGGTGGGGATGGGTACGACACGGTCGTGCAGGGCGCGAAGCCGTTGCTGCCGCGCGACCGGACGGCCCGGTTCGGCGAGTTCGTCGAGCTGCTCGACCAGCTGCTGATCAAGGACCGCACGTCGTGGCACGGCGAGTTCTTCTCGGCGGAGGAGGCCCGCAGCGCGCCCGGCTGTGTGCAGCGGCCGCGAGTGCCGTTCGTGGTCGCCGCGAACGGTCCGAAGGCGATGTCCGTCGCGGCCAGGTTCGGCCAGGGCTGGGTCACCACCGGACCGCCGACCGAGGACCACGAGACGTGGTGGAGCGGCGTGGCGCAGCTCTCGGAGCAGTTCACTGAGACGTTGGCCACGCAGGGCCGCACGTCGCGGGTGAACCGCTACCTCAACCTGGACTCGGCTCCGGTCTACTCGCTGACGAGCGTGCAGTGCTTCGTCGACGCCGTGGGCAGGGCCGCTGAGCTGGGCTTCACCGACGTGGTGGCGCACTGGCCGCGGCACGACGGCATCTACTCCGGCAGCGAGCAGGTCGTCGAGGACGTGGCCGCCGACGTGCTGCCGACACTCGACCGGCACCTGTAACGGCGGACAGGCGAAAACCAGATTCCGTCACTGTGCGCTCTGTTGTGGTGATCGGTGGCGGAATCGTCGGGCTGGCGGTGGCGGCTGAGCTGGCCTCCCGCGGTGATCGCGTCACGGTGCTGGAGAAGGAACGGCACTGGGGCGCGCACCAGACCGGCCACAACTCGAACGTCGTGCACGCCGGTCTCTACTACAAGCCCGGCTCGCTGAAGGCCCGCATGTCTGTGGCGGGCAACGCGTCGATGGTCGCCTTCGCGCGTGAGCACGGTGTTCCGGTCGAGGTGTGCGGCAAGCTCGTGGTCGCGACCTCCTCCGACGAACTGCCACGGCTGCACGCGCTGGCTTCTCGCGCCGAGGCGAACGGCGTGCCCGCGAAGCTGATCACCGCTGAAGAGGCTTTGGAGTACGAGCCAGAGGTGGCCTGCGTGGCCGCGTTGCGGGTGGAGAGCACCGGGATCATCGACTACTCGGCCGTCTGTGCTGCGCTCGTGCGGTCGCTGGACGGCCACGACCTGCGACTCCGGTCCCCCGCGCTGGCGATCCGGACCGTCGGCTCACACGTGGAGGTGGCGACGCCGCAGGGAGTCGTGCGCGGCGATGTCCTGGTCAACTGCGCCGGCCTGCAGAGCGACCGGATCGCGCGGCTGGCGGGGCTCACGCCGTCGGCGCGCATCGTGCCGTTCCGCGGGGAGTACTACGAGCTGCGACGCACCGAACTGGTCCGCGGTCTCATCTACCCGGTGCCGGACCCGACGCTGCCGTTCCTCGGCGTGCACCTGACCCGGATGCTCGACGGTTCGGTGCACTGCGGCCCGAACGCGGTGCTGGCGTTGCGCCGCGAGGGCTACCGGTGGCGCGACTTCTCGCTGGGCGACGTGGTCGACGTGGCCCGGTTCCCAGGCACGTGGAGGCTGGCGCGGAAGTTCGCGCGGACCGGCGTGGAAGAGGTGCTGCGCTCGTTGTCACGTCGTCGCTTCGCCGCATCGTTGGCACGGCTGGTGCCGGCGGTTCAGGAGTCGGATCTGGTGCGGGCGGAGAGCGGTGTGCGCGCTCAGGCGATGCTGCCTGACGGGTCGCTGGTCGACGACTTCCTCATCGAGTCGGCTCCCCGTCAGGTGCACGTCCTGAACGCGCCTTCACCTGCGGCGACGAGCGCGCTGGAGATCGCGCGCCACATCGCCTCGCTCACTTGAGAACTTCGAGCCCACCCATGAACGGCCGCATGGCCTCTGGCACGGTGACCGACCCGTCGGCGTTCTGGTGGTTCTCCAGGATCGCGACGATCCACCGCGTCGTGGCCAGCGTGCCGTTCAACGTGGCCGCGATCTGCGACTTGCCGTTCTCGTCCCGGTAGCGCACGTTCAACCGGCGCGCCTGGAACGTGGTGCAGTTCGACGTCGACGTCAGCTCGCGGTACTTCTGCTGCGTCGGCACCCACGCCTCGCAGTCGAACTTCCGGTGCGCCGACATGCCGAGGTCGCCCGTGGCCGTGTCGATGACCCGGTACGGCACCTCGATCTTGGCGAGCATCTCCTCTTCCCACCCGAGCAGCCGGGCGTGCTCCGCCTCGGCGTCCTCCGGCTTCACGTACGAGAACATCTCGACCTTGTTGAACTGGTGCACGCGGATGATGCCGCGGGTGTCCTTGCCGTACGAGCCCGCCTCGCGCCGATAGCACGACGACCAGCCCGCGTACCGCCGCTCACCGTCGAGGATCTCGTCCGCGTGGTACCCGGCCAGCGGCACCTCCGACGTCCCGACCAGGTACAGGTCGTCGTTCGGCAGGTGGTAGATCTCGCTCGAGTGCGCCCCGAGGAACCCGGTGCCCGCCATGATCTCCGGCCGCACCAGCGTGGGCGTGATCATGAGCTGGAACCCGTTGGCCGTCGCCTGCTGCGCCGCCATGTTGAGCAGCGCGAGCTCCAGCTGCGCGCCGACACCCTTGAGGAAGTAGAACCTGCTGCCGCCGACCTTGGCGCCGCGCTCCATGTCGATCGCGCCGAGCTTCGTGCCCAGGTCCAGGTGGTCCTGCGGCTCGAAGTCGAACTCACGCGGCTCGCCCACGGTCTTCACGACCACGAAGTCGTCCTCGCCACCGATCGGCGCGTCCGGGTGCACCAGGTTCGGGATCCTGGCGAGGAGCTCGGTGACCTCCTCGGAGGTGGCGTGCTGCTCGGCCTCGGCGGCCTTCACCTCTGCGGCGAGGTCCTTGGCCTTGGCCAGCAGCTCGGCCCGCTCGTCGCCCTTGGCCTTGCCGACCTCCTTGCCGAGCACCTTCTGCTCGGCGCGCAGGGTGTCCGCGCGGGAGATCGCGGTCCGCCGGCGCTCGTCAGCGGACAGCAGGGAGTCGACGACACCCTCGTCCTCGCCACGGGCACGCTGCGAAGCGCGCACGATCTCCGGGTTCTCGCGCAACACCTTGAGGTCAATCACCTGGAGAAGGGTAGTCCGTGCCCGTCGCGCGCTTCACCCGGATATCCGGTCGGCGCAACGGGCGGCCCCGCCGTGACGTTGAAGAATGGACGGCGACGAGGAGGCACGTGGTGGACGAGTTCGTGCGAGACCAGGCGGGGGACGAGTTCGTGCCCAAGCCCCCGAGCGCGTGGGACCGCCCGTCGCCGATCCCGTTCCCCGAGCTCCGGATCGCCGCACCGATCGCGTTCGTCGTCGGCCTCGCCGTCACGACCCTCTGCGCGCTGGCCGTGCCCACGGCGCTCGACGTCTTCGCGGAGCGCGGTGCCCACGGCGTCTACGTGATCGCCGACGAGCCGACCTGCGGCCCGGATCGATGCCGCTCGCATCTCGGCACTTTCACCAGCGACGACAGGACGGTCGTCCGCTCCGGCGTGAGACTGGCGGGCAGCCCGCTCAAGTCGGTGGTGCAGAGCGGCCGCGTGCGCGCGTTCGACGTCGGCGACCCGACCGAGGTCTACCTGGAAGGCGACTCCGGGCAGCCGCGGGCCGTGCTGCCGTTCTTCTTCGGCATCCCCGGAGTGATCGCGTTGGTGTTCGGACTCGGTTACCTGGTGCGGGAGTTGTGGCGGAAACTCGGAGGGACCCGGCGCCAGTAGGCACCGGGTCCCTCGAAAACCGCGTGACTAGCTGATGGCGACCGCCACCACGAGACCGAGAGCGACGTGCGCGGACGCCACGACGACCGAGGCCGGCGCGAACCGGTCCGACTCGATGATCGAGCCGATGTCCAGCTTGGTCACCCACTCCAGCAACCGCACCGCGGCCACCTGCACGATGATGCCGACCAGGCCGTAGATCAGCGCGGACAGCAGGCCCTCGTCGAGCTTGCCGACCGACGACGTGATCGCGATGACGACGATGAACGCCATCGACAACAGACCTGAGGCGGTCACGATGACGGCGTTGGGGCAACCGTTGCGAACGAGGGCGGACAGCTTGCCCGGCGTCGTCCAGTCGATCGCGTAGAAGCCGAACACCATGAGGACGAGACCGACGACGGCGTACAGCGCGATCGCGCCGATGTTCCGACCCAGGGTCGCGCCGAAGCCAGGATCCAACGCGAGCAGCGTGGTCGTCATGTGCTGTTCCCTTTCGGAGTCTTACTCAACAATTCGATGCGGCACGAACGCCGCGCCATCGTCGGTCACCAGACCGACCGTTTCCCGGATGCCCAGGCCTGCCGACGTGTCGCCGACGACCCAGGCGCCCAATGCGGGGCGGTAGCCGTCGAATTCCGGAAGCGGATCGAACAGCTGGTACACGAAACCTTCTTTGCCGTACACACCACCGGTCTGCGTCTCGTAGCCCGGAGCGACGATCTGGATGTTCGACCCCTCGCGGCCGAGCAGCGGCTTGCGCACGTACTCGGTGAGCATGCCGGGGTCGTTCAGGTAGGCCGGGAGCAGGTTGGGGTGGCCGGGGTGCATCTCCCACAGGACCGCGAGCAGCGCCTTGTTGGAGAGCAGCATCTTCCACAGCGGCTCGATCCACAGGGTGCCGGGCAGCGACTCGACGGCGTTGCGGCCGAACTGCTCCTCGACCACCCACTCCCACGGGTAGAGCTTGAACGCCGCGTTCATCGGGGCCTCTTCGAGGTCGACGAACCGGTTGAGCAGCGTGTCCCAGCCGATGTCCTCCATCGCGATGCCCACGGTGTTCAGACCGGCCTCCGCGGCCGTCTCCTGCAGGCACGCGGCGGTGAGGTGGTCCTCGCCGGACGGGTCGGCGCTCGACCAGCTGAAGTGCAGCTCACCGGACGGCAGCTTGGCACCGATCTCGGTCCAGCGCTCGACCAGTCGTTCGTGCAGCGAGTTCCACTGGTCGTCGTCCGGGAAGACGTCGGTCTTCCAGTACCACTGGATGTACGCGGCCTCGAGCAGTGACGTGGGGGTGTCCGCGTTGTACTCGAGCAGCTTCGCGGGGCCGGAGCCGTCGTAGCGCAGGTCGAAGCGGCCGTACACGTGCGGGTCGCGGCGGCGCCACGACTCGGCGATGTGCGGCCAGACCCACTCGGGGATGCCGAAGTCCCGGTAGCGCTCGGTCAGGATCACGTTGTCGACCGCGTCGAGGCACATGGAGTGGAGCAGCTCGACGTCGGCTTCGAGCGACAGGATCTCGCTCATCTCGAACACGTAGTGCACCGACTCGTCCCAGTAGGGGCGGTCGGAGCCGTTCGCGTACTTCGCGGGCAGGCCGAAGACCAACCCCTGGTCCGAGACCGTGCGCTGCCAGTTCGGCCGCGGTTGCGAGGTTTCACGACGCAACTTGGGTCAGCCTCCGCTGCTGGACGAGCCGCTGCTGACGCCGAAGCCGCCACGCTGGATGGACGTGCCGGACTTCGTGCTGACGTTCGCGCCCTTGGGGATCGTGTAGCTGCCGCCGACCGCCTTCTGGCCGACCACACCGGACCCGCCGTAGTTGTAGCGGTACGACGAGCCGCCGATGTAGATGAAGCCGCCGCTGCTGTACCCGCCGTGACTGCGGTAGTAGCTGTCGGAGCAGTAGTCGTCGTCGACGATCACGTTGTTCTGGTCCGTGCACTGCGCCGTGACGTTCGACGGGCTCGCTGCCGCGTACCAGATCGCGACCAGCGCCACGATGCCCACGGTGACACCGCCACCGATGAGCAGGCGCTTGCGCGTCTTGCGCTTCTTCTCGAACGCGGCCGACTCGGCGGCGAACCGCTCCTGCTGGGCCTTCAGCGCGGCGGCACGAGCACGCTGCTCGGCCACCGTCGCCTGACGCGGCTGCGTCACGCCGGCCTGCTGCTGGCGCACGCTGCCCTTGCCCTTGGCGGGCGCGTTCGGCTGCGGCGCCGGCTGGTACGGCGGCGGCTGTTGCGGCTGGCCGGACGGTCCGGACTGGGGCGTCGGCTGGCCGGGCTCTGGCACGTTGTTGTCAGTCATCACCACTCCCGCGGGCAAGGTACCTAGCGACCCGGCTGAAACACGGCCGATTCGGTGACGAGTGTCCTAATAGCAACACTCGACCGAACCCGGCGCACAGCCGTCTCACACGGCACGGGCATCATGGATGAGATGTCTTCGAGCGCCGGTTGGTTGAGTCGATCTGGTCACATCCGCGACACGCGGCTTGTGATGGTCGGCGCTTTCCTCGGCGCGTTCCTGTTGTTGATGTTGTCCGCCTTCACATCCGTGCTGGCAGGCGGGCCTCTGGGCTCCAACCGGGAGAAGGTCAACGCCGCGTACCAGGCCGTGGCGGGCGAGTGCCTGAACTGGGAGCGCAAGGACCTCTCCGACGCGCAGAAGGTCGACTGCGGCGCCGCCCACCGCTTCGAGGTCACCGGCACGGCCGACATCACCGGCGCGTACCCGAAGGAAGCGCCGTTCCCCAACGCGGAGGCCTGGGAGAAGATCGCGGCAGAGCACTGCTCGCAGACCACCGCCACGTACATGTCCGGCAAGCTCGACCCCGAGGGCAAGTACGGCGTCAGCACCCTGAACCCGGACGAGAAGCGCTGGTCGGACGGCTACCGCCAGCTCCGCTGCGGCCTGCAGGTCACCGCGCCCTCCGGAGCGGCCCTGCCGTCGTTCGGCAGCGCGAAGACCCAGGACCAGTCGAACGTCTACGACCCGGCCGTGTGCCTCGCCCTGGCGGAGAACAACACGGTCGGCGACCCGGTCGACTGCGCCCAGCCGCACGCGTTCGAGATCATCGGCGTCGTCCAGCACCCGGAGGGCGAGTTCCTGGCCACCGAGAAGCAGGACGCGGTGATGTCGGAGAAGTGCGCCGCGATCGCCAACGACTACACCGGCGGCGCGGACCTGAAGGCCAAGAACCTGCTCGTCACCTGGGACACCCGCTCCGAGAAGAGCTGGGCGGTCGGCTCCCGCAAGGCCAACTGCAAGATCGGCGCCGTCCCCCAGGGCAACAACCTGGTGGCCTGGACCGGCAGCGTCCGCAACCCCAACGGCGCCCCGCTGACCACCGCGAACCCGCCCCAGACCACCTCGGTGAAGCCGCAGGACGAGCCGACCGGCGCCCCGCTGCACTCCGAGTCGGGCAAGCCGCCTTCGGAGTCGGGCAAGCCGTCGGACTCCGGCAAGCCGGACAAGCCGTCGTCGTCCGCGCCCACGACGACCTCCGAGAACCGATGACCGTCGAGATGACCAGGGCCCGCTTCGACGAGCTGGTCGAGGAGGCCCTGGACCTGGTCCCGCCGGAGTTCACGCACGCGATGAACAACGTGGTGGTGCTGGTCGAGGACCGCAACGACGTCGAGCCGTCGCTGCTGGGGCTGTACCAGGGGATCGCGCTGACCGAGCGCAACACGGACTACGGCGGGAACCTGCCGGACCACATCTTCATCTACCGCGAGGCGATCCTCGACATCTGCGACTCCGAGGAGGACGTCGTCGAGGAAGTGACCATCACCGTGGTGCACGAGATCGCCCACCACTTCGGGGTGGACGACGCGCGACTGCACGAACTGGGCTGGGGCTAGAGCTCCACGCCTGCCCAGGAGCGGCACACCCAGCCGTCGCCGTCGCTCTCCAGCACCACGACACCGGTGTTCGGCAGCAGGTTCTCCGCCAGCTCCACCGGCACGTTCGACGCCAGCGCCAACGCACCCATCCGACCAGAACCGCCGTGCGTCACGACCATGACGGTGCCGTCCTGCTTGATCGACTCGATGGCGCCGAGGAAGCGGTCCAACACCTGCTGCCCGGTCTCTCCGCCACCGGGAAAGGCGACGTCCAGCTCGCCCTCTGCCCACTTGATCACGGTGTCCAGGTATGTCTTGTAGGCCTCGGTGTCGTTGCGCCCCTCCAACGACCCAACCTGGATCTCGTGGACGCCCGGAAGGATCTGCACGGGCAGGCCGAGGCGTTCGGCGGTCGGGGCAGCGGTTTGCTGGGCGCGCAGGCCGATGCTCGCGTAGACGGCGACGATGTCTTCGCCGACCAGGACGTCGGACAGCTCGCGGGCCTGCTTCTGGCCCAGCTCGGTGAGGGGTGGACCGGGCATGGCCGTGTCCAGCTTGCGTTCGATGTTCGACGCCGTCTCACCGTGCCTGACCAGCAGCAACCTCACCCGGTCTCGCCCTTTCTGACAGCATCGACCCAAGTGGCTGCTGCGGTGAACTCGGCGTTGTGGGCCTCGACGGGCCTCTGGTCGGCCTTCGGGAAGGACCCGAGGAACCGGATCTCGCGCGAGTGTCGGTGCAGCGCGGCCAGCGCGTCACCGATCCTCGGTTCTGCGATGTGCCCCTCGACGTCGATGTAGAAGCGGTACTCCCCCAGTTTGCCCTTCGTGGGGCGCGATTCGAGGCCGGTGAGATTGATGCCACGCAACGCCAGTTCGGTCAGCAGCTCGGACAGCACGCCCATGCGGTCTGGCGTGGTCACGACGACGCTGGTGCGGTCTGCTCCGGTCGGCGCAGGCAGTGCGCCCGGTCGGCGGAGCAGCAAGAACCGGGTCCGCGCATCGGCCACGTCCAGGACGTCCGTCGCGTACTCGTCCAACGCGTAGTGGTTCACGGCCACCGGAGCGGTCACGGCGGCGTCGAACTCGCCGCGCTCGACGGCGGCGGCGGCAGCGGCGGTCGAAGAAGTCGCGATCGACGTGACGCCCGGAAGCGTTGCGGCGATCCACTCGCGGACCTGAGCCAGCGCGTGCGGGTGCGAAGCCACGGAACGGATCTCAGTCGTCCCCGGACGCACCAGGACGCTGAACCGGACGTCCAGCACGGTCTCGGCCACGGCGACGACCGGCTCGTCGCGGATCAGCGCGTCCAGCGTCGCGGGCACGGCGCCCTCGACGGAGTTCTCGATCGGCACGCACGCGAACTCGGTCTCGCCCTTGCGCAGCGCTGCGATCGCGAGCGGGATCGTTTCGAACGGAACCAGTTCGCCCTCGAAACGAAGCGCTGCCTGCTCGGTGAAGGTGCCCTGTGGTCCGAAGTACGCAATGCGCGGCATCGGGTCAGCGTAGTGCGGCGATCAGAGGCGCAAATCACGCCTGTGTCTGCCGCCAAACCTGGGTTCCGCCAGGACCGTTCGAACTGGAATGCTTGGGGCGTGCCCGCTCTAGCGCCAGAACTCGTGTTGTGCGCGGTCGACGAACCGATGGCGAACGCCTGGCTCGCTGTCGCGAACGGACGCGCCGGAGTGCGGGTGCATCGCGGGTCCGTGCTGGACATCCACGCGCAGGCCATCGTCAGCCCTGCCAACTCGCAGGGCTGGATGCGCGGTGGCATCGACGCCGTCTACGCCACGGCGTTCCCCGAGGTCGAGAACAACGTCCGCAGTGCCGTGCTCACGTTGCACGGCGGCGAGTTGCCCGTGGGCGAGGCGCAGATCGTGGCGACGGGCGAGACCGAACCGGCGTGGCTCATCAGCGCGCCGACCATGCGCCGGCCCGGTGAGCGGCTGCCGATCGACACGGTCCACCCGTACCTCGCGGCGCGGGCAGTGCTGCGGCTCTGGCTCGAAGGACGCCTCGAAGACGGCACGCCGGTGCGCGACGCCGTCCGCACCATCGCGATGCCGGGGCTCGGCACCGGGGTCGGGGGCGTCGCGCCGTCCACGTGCGCACATCAGGTCGCGGCAGCGTGGGACGAGGCGTTCAACCCGCTCCACGTGTGATCCGAAGCTGTGCACAACCCTGTGGACAGAGTTGTGGACACCTGTGGACTACTGCCGAGGCGCGACCCATCGCTCCAGGTCAACCTCATCTGTGATGGGGATACCGAAATCCCCAACCGCGGGGATCTCGGGCTTGAGCTTGCGAGCTTCGCGCACCGCGTCCGGTCTCAACGCGGAGAGCTTGAACCCGCGCCGCTGGTAGAAGCGGATCGCGTCGAGGTTGTCGTTGGTGGTCGTCAGCCTCACCCGAGTGCACCCGAGTGTGCGCGCCTGACGAACCGCGGCGTCGACCAGCGCGGTGCCGACGCCGCGGCCCCGCCGAAGCGCGTCGATCGTGACGATCTCCAGCTGGTGGTTCGCCACCGCGTAGGTCAGCAGACCCAGCACCTGACCCTGCTTCTCCACGAGGAAGCCCGGCAGACTGGCGGGGAAGAACACCTCGCCGTGAGCGACGGCGGTGTGCGCGCCCCATAGCTCGAGAACCAGTCGGGCGACAACTATGCGATCTGCTTCCTCGACCGGTCGTACCGAGCCTTCTGCCATGACAAGAACTGTGCCAATTTGAGTCACGCTCAGGAACAGCCATTCGACGTACGGTGGATTCGTGCCAGTGCGAGTTTTGTTGGTTGACGACCACGAAGTAGTGCGCAGAGGACTGCGCGAGATGCTCGACGACGAGTCGGACATCTCGGTCATCGCTGAGGCGGGATCCGTCGACGAAGCGGTTACTCGGGCTCAAAAGACACCGCCCGATGTGGCCGTCGTGGACGTTCAGCTTCCCGACGGCAGTGGCGTCGACCTGTGCCGATCACTCCGGGATCTCGGCATCCGCTGTCTCGTGCTGACCGCGTTCGACGACGAGGAGGCGTTGGTCGGGGCCATCATGGCCGGCGCTTCCGGCTATCTGCTCAAGCAGGTTCGCGGCCAGGACGTCGTGACGGCCGTCCGTGAAGTCGCGGCTGGACGGTCCCTTCTGGACCCCGCGACCACGAGCCGGGTACTCGAACGGATGCGCAATCCGGCCCCGGTCGGCCTCACCGATCAGGAACAGCGAGTGCTGGAGCTCATCGGTGAAGGCCTGACGAACCGCCAAATCGGTGAACGTCTCTTCCTCGCGGAGAAGACGGTGAAGAACTACGTGACGTCCGTGCTCGCCAAACTCGGCATGGAACGGCGGACGCAAGCCGCCGCCTGGGTGGCTAAACGGGGACGGACCAGGTGAGCGTCGTCCCGTTCGGCGAACTCACGACGCGGAAATCGCCACTCGCGGACTTCGCCCTCTCGGCGAGATGCCGCAATCCGCGCTGAGTCACGCCGGACGGGATGCCGCATCCGTTGTCCGCGACTCGCAGCAGCAGATGCTTCTCATCACGCCGTACGTCGATCTGCACGTTCGTCGCTCCTGAGTGGCGCACGACGTTCGACAACGCCTCGCGCAACGCCGCCCGCGCGTCGTCGGCGTGCCGCCGCGGCACGTTCGCCAGATCGCCGGCCACGTGCAGGCGCGGCGAAAATCCGAGCAGCTCACCGGCCGTGCGGACCTCGGCGTTGATCGAGTCGAGCAGGTCCGCGGAGTCGGCCGGGTCGGTGTTGCGCAGCTTGCGGACGGTCGCACGGACCTCGGCGATCGTCTCGTCGACCAGGTCCACGGCCTCGTTGATCCTGGCCCGCTGCGAGTTGTCGAGCTTCTTGCCCAGCCGGCGTTCCAGCAGGCTGAGCTGCACGCCCGCGCCGTAGAGCCGCTGGATGATCACGTCGTGCAGGTCGCGCGCGATCCGTTCGCGCTCCTCGTAGACCGCGACGCGCTGCCGTGCCGTGAAGCCCTCCGCGAGCACCACCGCGAGGCCTGCCTGCGCCGCGAACGCCGACAGCACGTCCACCGTCTCCTGCGTGAACGGCGGTTTGTCTCTACGGCGATAAACCGCCAGAGCGCCGATCTTGCGGTCTGACGTGCCGAACGGCGCCACCGCGAACGGTCCGTAGCCCCTCAGCGCGTGCGGCACGTACGGGGCCGTGCGCGGGTCGTTCGTGACGTCGTCGGCCATCACCGGAACGCCAGTGCGCGCCGCCTTGGCAGCAGCACTGCGCGGGCTCAGCGTCGCCACGACCGGCTCGCCGCTGGACGCCTCGACCGTGAGCGTGCCGTCGTCTTCCTCCGTGGCGAGCATGGCCAGGCCGAGGTCGGCGTCCGCGATCTCCGCGGCCGCCTCCACCACGAGCCGCAGCACGTTCTCCGGGTCTTCCAGCGCCGCCGACGTGATCTCGGTGGACGCGACGAGCACGCGCCGCGCCAGGGAGGGGTCCATGGTCCTCAACGGTATGCGGGCGTGCCGAGGTCCAGCACGAGGTCCGCCCTCGCGGCCTCGTCCGGCCGGTGGGTGATGTGCAGGATCGTCCTGCCGTCGTGCCTGAGCTGCTCCAACAGCTTGCGCGCGGTCGGTTCGTCCAGGTGGGCGGTCGGTTCGTCGAGCAGCACCACGTCGGCGTCGTGCAGCAACGCCCTGGCCAGCGCAAGCCTTTGCGCCTCGCCACCCGACACCTGGTCGGGCCTGATCACGGTGTCGAGCCGGTCCACCCAGTCCGGCAGGCAGGCCTTGCGCAGCGCGTCCTTCAACGCCTCGTCGTCGTGCTGACCCGACATCCGCAGGTTCTCCCTGACCGTCGTGCTGACCAGCATCGGCTCCTGCGGGCACCAGGTGGCGCGCGGCAGTTCCACGATCCCGCGTTCCGGCTGCAGGAAGCCGAGGAGCAGCGCGAACAGCGTCGACTTGCCGCTGCCCGACGGTCCGAGGATCGCCACGTGCGTGCCGGGTTCGATGTTGAGGTGGAGGTCCTTCAACGTCGGCTCGGTCGCGCCTGGCCAGCGAACGTCGACGTTCTCGATCCGGATCCGCTTGCCCTTCCGCTGTTCCGGACGCTCTGGTGCGTCGAACTGGAGCCGCGCGCTGGCCTCCTGGAGCGCCTTGCGCTGCTGAGCGGCGAGCGGCAAGGCGGCCAGTGGTTCAGCGAGAGCGAGCGGAACGAGGCCGAGCACCGGGTTTCCGGTGGTGGCGCAGATCAGGGCCGCCGCACCGGTCGCGAGCAGGACGATCGCCGTGGCAGCGCCCGTGCCAAACGCTTGCTTGCGGGTCTGAACCGACAGCTCGGCGTCCTCGGCTTGGAGCTGCTCCAACAGGCGGTGGTGGGCGTCGTGCGCGATGAGGTCCGGTGCGGCGGCGAGTGCGTTGATCGTGTCGCGGGCGACCTTGCGGCGGCCCCTGGCGAGCTTCGTGCTGGCCCGGCGTTCGGTCCACACCGCGACGGCCGGCGCGGCCAGCCCTGCCGCGAGCAGCAGCCCGCCGAGTGTCAGGGCAGCAGCCGGGTCGATGAACGCGAAAAGGATCGTGGTCGCGATACCTGCGCCAAGCGCCACGACCGGCGGCACGAGCACGCGCGGCACGAGGTCTCGAACGGTGTCGGTGTCGTCAACGAGCCGTTGCAGCCCATCACGGCGTTGACTGCGCACGAGCCGCAACCACAGCTCCGCGCGCAGGTTCGTGGCCAGCTGGAACGCCTCGTGGTGGGTGACCAGCCGCTCGACGTACCGGAGCACGCCCTTGCTCAGCGCGAACGTCCGCACGCCCACGACCAGCACCGACAGCGTCAGAATCGGCGGCATCTCGGCGGCTCGCGCGATCAGGTGCGAGGCCAGCGCCGTCAGCGCGATGCCCGCAGCGGTCGCCAGCACGCCCAACGCGGCACCTTTGAGCGGGATCGGCAGGCGCTTCGGACGTTCCTGCCGGGTCTCCTCGGTGACGACCCTGGCGAACGTCTCGTCCTCGGTCGCCGCCTTCTCACGGTGCGAGGCGAGGACGACGGCCGCCGTAGCGCTTGCTCTCTTGATCGCTTTGTCGACTTTGCGACTTGTCACCGGGTCGAGATGGGCCGTCGGCTCATCAAGCAACAGCACCGTCGCTCCGTGCCGAACCCTCAGCAAGGCGCGCGCGACAGCAACCCGTTGGCGTTCTCCGGTCGAGAGATCGGTGATCTGCCGGTCAAGCAGATGAGCAGCCACAACCTCGTGAGCAACGTCCTCGATGTCCTCCGCCCCAGGAACCGTCAGCTCAAGCTCGGCCCGAGGCGTGCTCGCCGCGAACGCCGGCTTCTGCGGTACATAGGCGATGTCGCCGGCGACGAACGCGGTGCCGTCCGTCGGCTCCAAGAAGCCCAGCAGCACTTGGAACGTGGTCGACTTGCCGGCGCCGCTCGCACCCTCGAGTCGATGAATCTCTCCAGGCCGAACGTCGAAGCTGACGCCGTCCGGAGCGAACCCGCCACGACGCAGGACGCGGAGGTTGTCGACGTGGACCGAGCCTCCAGGCACGCGCGGCCGCGACTTGTCCTCGTGCTCAACGACTTCGGCGACTCGCCTGACCGCCTCCAGGCCGTCCTCGCTGGCGTGGTGAGCGGCACCGGCAGCACGAAGAGGCAGGTAGCACTCGGGCGCCAGGATCAGCACGACCAGCGCCGTCATCAGCGTCAGGTCGCCGTGCACGAGCCGGATCCCGATGCCGACCGCGATCAACGCGACGCTCAGCGAGGCTGCGATTTCGAGGACCAGAGCCGAGAGGAACGCGATCTTGAGCGTGCCCATCGTGGCCTTGCGGTGCTGCTCACCGATCTGCCGGACCGCCTTGGCCTGCTGCTTCGCCCGACCGAAGACCGTGAGGACCGGGAGGGCGCGAAGGAGTTCGAGGAGCTGGGCCGAGAGGAGCTCGGTGACGTCGGCGGCCTTCTGCACGCGCTTCTCGGTGTACCAGCCGATCAACGCCGCGAAGACCGGGATCAGCGGCACCGTGACGGCGATCAGGACGGCCGACGGCCAGTCCGTGAAGAGAATCCAGGCGCCGACCAGCGGCGGCACGATCACGGCCGTGACCAGCGCGGGCAGGTAGCGGGTGAAGTAGGCGTCGAGCGCGTCGAGGCCCTTGGTCGCGAGCACCGACAGTTCGGCCGTACCGCGGTCGGCGATCCAGCCGGGGCCGCGTTCGAACGACTTGGCCAGCAGCTGGGTCCGCAGCTCTTCCTTCGCCCCGGCAGCGGCACGGGCGGCGGCGCTTTCCGTTGCCCACGAAAGACCCGCGCGCGCCAGGATCGCGACGGCGAGCAGCGGCAGGCCTTCGCGGGTCGTGATCACCGACGCCAGCGCGACGGCCTGGGCGACGAGCGCGAGGGCGTTGAGGAACGCCAGCGCGCCCACCCCGACGAGGGCGTGCCTGGCGTTCTTCGAGAGCTGGGGCAGTGCTCCCAGCGGGCCTCGCCTCATCAGTGGGCTGCCGGGATGTGCTGAACACCGATGCGCTTGCGGAATACCCAGTAGGTCCAGCCCTGGTAGACGAGCACCGCGGGCGTGCCGAACCCGGCGACCCAGGTGATCACCTGCAGCGTGTACGGGCTCGACGCGGTGTTGGCGACCGTGAGCGACCACGCGTCGTTCAGCGTCGACGGCAGCACGTTCGGGTAGAGCGAGCCGAACAGGATCGCCACGCTGGCCGCGATCGCCAGTCCCATCAACGCGAACGACTGGCCGTCGCGGTTCGCGAGCAGTCGCCACATCGCGGCGGCGAGCACCAGAACCACCACGCCTGCCCACAGCCCGGCAACGATCGCCAGCAGCGCGATCAGCGGAAGCAGCGCCACTGGAGCGAGCGTCAGTGCGACGCGGCGAGCCCGATCGCGGATCTCACCTTCGGTCTTCAACGCGGTGAAGACCGCGCCGTGCACCAGCGCGTACCCCGCGAAGGCAAGCGCGCCAACGACTGTGTCGAGCCGGAACGCCGCGAAGGCCGAGCCCACGCGGTCGCCGTTCGCGTCGATCGGCAGGCCCAGCACCGTGGTCGAGATCAGCAGGCCGACGCACAACGTCGCGGTCCACGAGCCGACGATGATCACGGTGTCCCAGGCCTTGCGCCAGCGCGCCGACTCGACCTTGCCGCGGTAGTCGAACGCGACCCCGCGCCCGATCAACGCGACGAGGAACAACGTTAGTGGCAGGTACGCGGCGCTCAGCAGCGCCGCATACCAGCCGGGGAAGGCCGCGAACGTGGCACCGATCGCGACGATGAGCCACACCTCGTTGCCGTCCCACACCGGCCCGATGGTGTTGATCATGACCCGGCGTTCGGCGTTGGTGCGGCCCAGGACGGGCAGCAACATGCCGACACCGAAGTCGAATCCTTCGAGGAACAGGTAGCCGAGCCACAGCACGGCGATCAGCACGAACCAGAGCGTTTCCACGTCGCCTCTCCCCTAGTACGCGAACGCCAGGGCGCCGTCGTCCGATTTCTGGGGCAGTACGCCGGGGATCCCACCTCTGACGTACTTGCGGATCAGGTAGAACTCCACGACCGCCAGCACGCTGTAGACCGTGGTGAGCGCGATGAGCGAGGTCAGGATCTCCGCGGGCGAGATGCCGCTCACCGCCTGCGCGGTGAACATCCAGACACCGTCCACTCCGGTCGGGTTGGGCACCACCACGAACGGCTGCCGCCCCATCTCGGTGAAGATCCAGCCGAAGCTGTTGGCCAGGAAGGGAGTCGCGATGCCGGCGAGGCCCAGTACCGGGAACCACCAGCCGGTGGGCGTCCGGTTCCTGCGCGTCAGCCACAGCATGAAGACACCCAGGCCGGCCGAGATCCCGCCGAACCCGATCATCAGCCGGAAGCCCCAGTACGTCACCGGAAGCGCCGGCACGTAGTCGATGGGCTTGCCGCTGAGCTCGCCCAGCTTGGGATCGACCGGGTAGAACTCGCCGTACTTCTGCTGGTACAGCGGGACGAGGTCCTGGATGCCCTTGACCTCGCTGCTGAAGTCGTTGTGCGCCAAGAAGCTCAGCAGTGCGGGCACGGTGATGCTCTTGACGTTCTCGCAGTCGGGCCGAGCGACGTCGCCGTACGCGAAGATCGAGAAGCTCGCCGGTTGCTCGGTGTGGCACAACGCTTCCGCGGCCGCCATCTTCATCGGCTGCTGCTCGAACATCAGCTTGCCCTGCAGGTCACCGCTGATGCTCAGCGCCGCGAACGCGACCACGCCGACCCAGGTGCCGAGCTTGAGCGAGCTGCGCCAGACGCGTTCCTCTTCCGACTTCCTGTACAGGTGCCACGCGGCGATGCCCACGAGGAACGCGCCGGACACCGCGAACGCCCCCGCGATCGTGTGCGGGAAGGCCGCGAGCACCGTGTTGTTCGTCAGCACGTCCCAGATCGAGTTCAGGCGCGGACGGCCGTCCTTCATCACGATGCCGACCGGGTGCTGCATCCACGAGTTGGCGGCGAGGATGAAGTACGCGCTGGCCATCGTGGCGAGTGAGAACGCCCAGGCGCAGGCCAGGTGGACCTTCTTCGGCAGCTTGTCCCAGCCGAAGATCCACAGGCCGAGGAACGTCGACTCGACGAAGAAGGCGACGATCCCCTCCATCGCGAGCGGCGCGCCGAACACGTCACCGACGAACCGCGAGTAGGCGCTCCAGGCCATGCCGAACTGGAACTCCTGCACGATGCCCGTCACGACGCCCATGGCGAAGTTGATCAGGAGGAGCTTCCCCCAGAACTTCGTCATCTTGTAGTAGCGCTCGTCGCCGGTGCGCACCCACGCGGTCTGCATCCCCGCCACCAGCAGGGACAGGCCGATCGTCAGCGGCACCATCAGGAAGTGGTAGACGGTGGTGATGCCGAACTGCCACCGCGCGAGTTCGAGTACGTCCACGATTCAGAGCCTAGGTCTGGATCATCGGCACCATCAGGTACGACGGTCCCGTCCCTGCTCGGGACCAAGGTCCCGTGCGCGAAGTCACGCCTTCTGGGTGACATGCGTCGGTTACGATGTGTGCGCCAGAGGGGAGTAGTTCCCACCGGAGTTCGCAGCCGGTGGCGTGGTGATCGACATACTGATCCGCCTTCGAGCAGATCCGGTCCCACACCCGACTTGCGCGGGCGAACGAGACCTCCGGCCAGGCTGCAGTATGCCTGGTCGGGGTCTGTTGCGCCTCCGTCCGGGCCCGTACTCGGACGTGGAGGAACCTCTTGGCCACCTCATTGCTCGCGTTCATCACCGCGTTCGCGGTGGTGTTCCTCGTCGAGCTCCCGGACAAGACCATGGTCGCGACCCTGGTGCTGACCACGCGCTACCGCGGGTGGCCGGTGTTCGTGGGCGTGATCTCGGCTTTTGCCGTGCAGACGGTGGTCGGTGCGGCGTTCGGCTCGGCCATCACGCTGCTTCCCGACCGTCTCGTGGCCGGGATCGTGGCCGTGCTGTTCGGCGTGGGCGCGTTCTTCCTGCTCAAAGAAGGGTTCTCGCGCGACGAGGACTCCGCTGACGAGGCCGGAACGCGTGCTGACGTGCCGTTCTGGCGGGCGGCGCTGACGTCGTTCGGCGTGCTGTTCGCGGCCGAGTGGGGTGACGCGTCGCAGCTCGCGACGGCCGGCATCACCGCTCGGTACGGGGCGCCCCTGATGGTCGGCCTCGGAGCTTGGCTGGCCCTGGTCGCCGTGGCCGGGCTCGCGGTGCTGGTGGGGCGGAAGCTCGCCGGACGGCTGCCGACGCACTGGATCCAGCGGGTCGCCGGGGTGATCTTCGCGGTGTTCGGCGTGATCGCGCTGACGCAGGTGTTCTGAGGGTTTACCAGACCGGTCGCAGGCCTGGCTGGTCGTCGCCGTGGACGTGCTGCAGGTACTCGGCGAGGCCGGTCTTGATGGTGTCGAGCGTGGTCTCCCCGATCGCCTCGGCCATCTCGTGCTCGAGGTCTGACCACAGGTTGTCGGCGAACTTCAGGTAGTCGCGGCCCTTGGTGGTCAGCGTGACGTACTGCGCGCGCTTGTCCGTGGGGTGAGGTTCCCTGAGCACGTAGCCCCACTCGTCGAGCTCGTTGACGATCTTCGCGGCTGCCTGCTTGGTGACGCCGAGGTGCTGTCCGATGTCGACGGTCGTGGCGCGCTTCTCCTTGAGGAACCGGAAGACGTAGCCGTGTGCGGGCCGCAGCGGTTCCAGGCCGATCTGCCTGAGACGGTCGTGGAACTGGTCGCCCATGGCGCGGTACGTCATCGCCAGCAGCATCGGCACCGGTTCCATTTCACTCCCCTAGTAGACAACCTGGTTGTCCATATTCTATGGTTAGACAACCAAGTTGACTACATGGAGGTTGTCTTGCTGGTTACGGGGGATTCCGTCGAGCCGTTCGAGTTCGGCGGGTTCGAGTTCAGGCCCTTCGCCTCGCCGTCGCGGGGCAGCACCGAGATCGCGCTGTGGACCGTGGACGTGCCGGAAGGTGGCGACCCGACGCCACACCGGGCGTCGAAGGAGGAGGTCTTCTACGTGCTGTCCGGGTCGGTGACGATCCAGGGGCAGACCGCGAAGGCAGGTGACGTCATCGTGGTGGCGCCGAACACCGAGCTGTCGCTGACCGGTGGCCCGGCTCGGGTGCTGGTCGCGACCTCGGTGGGGATCATCGGCACCTTGGCGGACGGGACGACCGTCACGCCGCCCTGGGCCGCCTAGTTGGCGGGCGAGCCCTCCTCCGGAGGGTCCGCCTCGGTGTCCGGGACCTCCTCGCGGAGGTCGCGGGCGATCTTCTTGGCCTCGTCGATGAGCTCTTGGGACTCGTCGAGGCGTTCTTCGTCCGGTGCGGTCACGGTGCTGGGATCGGCGGGTTCGCCGGTCGCCAAACTCATCAGGCTCCGGACGTGGGCCGCGAGGCGTTCCGCTATCTCGGGGTCCCATTCGTCGTCGGCCGCAGGCGCGGGTGCTTGGCCCGCGACGACGTGTTCGCCGAGCAGGCGCCGCTCGGCGGGCGTGAAGTCGGTGATGGCGCGGCGGAGCAACGGCAGCGCGTCGTCGAACGCCTCGCCGCGCAGGCCCGTCAGCCACTCGTCGATGAGGCCGAACAGCCTCGGGTCGGCCGCCAGCAGGGTGGCTGAGCCGCGGAGGAAGCCGGCGACGAACGCTGTCGCGACACTGCGGTGCAGTCTTGCCGCCACGTCGTCGCTGGTCAGCTCGCCCGCTTCCCAGAGCAGGCGGGTGGCTCGGCCCGTCGGGAGACCGTGGGCTTCTGCTTTGACGAGCGCGTGCAGGGCTCGCCACCAGGTCTTCTGGTGATCGTCGTCGGCGGCCAGGCGAGTGGCCTCGTGGGCGCCGTCGACGATCTGGAGTGCGTTCTCCGCGGTTTCGTCGTCGATGTTGCGGCAGGCGATCGGGAGGCCGACCGCGCCTCTGGTGAGGAGGCCGTGGAGGGCGACTCTGAGGAGTTCCGGGTCGGTGCCGCGAACCGAGCCGTAGCGGACCGTCCTGGCCAGGTCCGGCAGGGCGGCGAGGAGTTCCAGGGCGTCGGTGGCCATGGCTGCGCAGCGGTCGAGGGCGTTGCGGGACTCGATGACGGCCTTGGGGAGCTCGCAACCGACTGCCTTGCTCAGGGTGGCCGCTGCCGTGGCCACCCTGGTCGCGTCCTGGGCTGCTTGAGTGAGGACGTTCTCGGCTGCCGTGTGGACGGTGGTGCCGTGGCGGGCGGCTACCGCGACGGAAACCGCGAAGATCGGGTCCCAGCGGAGTTGCCAGACCTCGGCGAAGGTGCCGAGAGAGTTGGAGCGGTCCGGCTTGCCCCACGGGACGCCGAGAACTTCCAGGCGTTGCAGGAGTTTTGAGCGCTCGCGGTCGGTGTCCTTGCGGAGGTCCAGCTTGAGCTGCTTGGGCTGGACGTCCGCGGGGAGCCGCAGTTTCCGTTGCAGGCGTTGGAGGTCTGCTGCGAGTGGTGATCTCGGGACGGCCTCGCCGACCTCGCCCAGTTGTTCGCCCACGACGAGTTTGCGGTGGACCAGCTGGAGTGGGACCTCGTCGCCGCCGCACAGGACCGCGAGGGCTGCTTCGTTGACTTCACTGAGACCCGCGGACGGGCGTTCCCTCAGTGCGGCAAGGGTTTCCGACAGCCTGACGGCTTCTACCGCGCTCGCCGTCGACGCTGGGAGGTCTTCTGCTCGCAGCACGGCGGCGGCTTTGGCGAACCAGCGCGGGACGACGTCTTCCTGATGCTTCCAGAGGTGGGCGTACCAGCCCGGCGAGTCGACTCCCGCGCCGTAGCCCGACTCGGCCGCCAGCTGACCGTGGCTCCACGGGACCCAGGTGCCGGAGATTTTGCGGCGGCGCATGCCTTTCAGCAACGCGGTGTCGTTCGCGACGGTCGGCTTCTGGAGGAGTGCCGGGACGTGCCAGGCGCCGCAGACCACGGCGATCGGGCCGTCGGTCTCCTTGCGCGCCTTGCGGATCGTCTGGCGCATGAACGCTTCTCTTCTGAGGGTGCGTTCACCTACTTCTGCTTCGAACTCGTGGCGCACGGCGACCATGGCTTCAGCGATGGCGTTCGCCAGGTCGATCGGGTCCGACTCGCTGTGCTCGACGACGTCTTCCCACCAGCGTTCCGGGTCGTCGAACCCGGCCGCTTCAGCCAGCAGGCCGATGGGGTCGACGTTGCCGCTCGGGCCGTCGTCGCCGATCGAGCTTGCCGCCGGGAGGTCGAAGAAGCGTGCTGGGATGTCGTTTTCGTCGGCGTAGCGGAGCGCCTGCCACTCCGGGGAGAACTCGGCGAACGGCCAGAACGCGGCGTTCTCGGGCTCGGCCTCGTCGTGCAGCAGGATCGCGACGGGCGGCGTGAGGGCGTGGACGTGCTCGAGGAGTGCGTCGGCCTCGGGTGGTCCTTCGATCAGGATGAGCGCTGGACGGGTTTGTTCGAGCGCTCGTTTGACCATCCGGGCCGAGCCGGGGCCGTGGTGCCGGATGCCGAGGAGGACCGGCCCAGCGTCCAACTCAGTCACCGCTGGCGTCCAGGCAGGCGCGGTAGAGGTCACGCCACTCGGCGCGCTCCTTCAGCACCGTCTCCAGGTACTCCTGCCACACCGTCGCGTCCGACACGCGGTCCTTGATGATCGACCCGATGAGCCCGCTCGCCAGCTCGTCCGCACCGAGCGTGCCGTCGCCGAAGTGGCCGGCGAGCGCCATGCCGTTGGCGATGACCGAGATGGCCTCCGCCGTCGACAGGCTGCCGCTGGGCTTCTTCAGCTGCGTACGACCGTCCACAGTGGATCCGTTGCGCAGCTCCCGGAAGATCCTGACCACGCGGCGCACCTCGTCGAGTGCGGGCGGCTCGGCCGGCAGCTGGAGCGCCTTGCCGAGCTGCTGCGCGCGGGTGATGACGATCTCGACCTCGGCGTCCTCGGTGGCGGGCGGCGGCAGCACCACGGTGTTGAAGCGCCGCGCGAGCGCACTCGACATCTGGTTGACGCCGCGGTCGCGGTCGTTGGCCGTGGCGATGACCGTGAAGCCCGGCACGGCCTGGACCTGCGTGTTCAGCTCCGGGACCGGCAACGACTTCTCGCTGAGGATGGTGATGAACGAGTCCTGCACCTCGGACGGCATGCGCGTCAGCTCTTCGACCCGCACGACCGCGCCACTCTGCATGGCTTTGAGCACGGGACTCGGCACGAGTGCCTGCTCGCTCGGACCCTCGGCGATGAGGCGGGCGTAGTTCCAGCCGTAGCGGACCTGATCCTCGCTCGTGCCGGCCGTGCCCTGGACGACCAGCGTCGAGTCGCCGCTGATGGCCGCCGCGAGGTGCTCGGACAGCCACGACTTGGCCGTGCCCGGAACTCCGACGAGAAGCAGCGCGCGGTCCGTGACCAGGGTGCCCACCGCGACCTCGACGAGCCGCCTGGCGCCCACGTACTTCGGCGTGATCACGGTGCCGTCGGCGAGAGTGCCGCCGAGGACGTAGGTGACGACGGCCTGCGGGGACAGGTTCCAGTTGGGCGGCCGCTGACGGTCGTCCTGGGCCGCGACGGCTGCCAGCTCGGCGGCGTACTGCTGTTCGGCCGTCGGCCTGAGCACGGCGGTCACTGGGCCTCCTGGATTGCGTTGCCTTGGTTCGAAGTGTGCTGGTGCGGTCAGGCGGTGTCGTTCGCGGGGTCGGCGGCGAGCGGGCCGGGGGTGGAGCCGGCGGCGGGAGAGGGTGGCTGGGTGGAGCCGGACGGCTCGGTGGCTGGGCGCGGCTCGGTGGCGGTGCGCGGCTCGGCGGACAGAGTTGTTGGGTCGGTGGCTGCCGGGTCCGTGGCTGCCGGGTCGATGGCTGCCGGGTCGATGGCTGCCGGGTCGATGGCTGCCGGGTCGATGGCTGCCGGGCCAGTCGCCACCGGGTCCGTGGCGGTGCGCGGCTCGGCGGACGGAGTTGGTGGGTCGGTCGCCGCTGGGTCGGTGCCAGCTGGGTGCGTGCCAGCAGGGCCGGTCGCTGCTGGGTCCGTGGCTGCTGGGTCCGTGGCTGCTGGGTCCGTGGCCGCTGGGTCCGTGGCCACCGAGTCCGTGGCTGCTGGGTCCGTCGCAGCCGGGCCGGTCGCTGCAGGAGCGGTTGCCGTTGCGGTGGTCGGTGTTGGGTCGGGTGGGGCGAACGACTCGCGGAGGCGGATGCGCAGGCGGAGGACTTCCAGTTCCAGCGAGTTCTCGGGCCAGCGGCGGGTCAGGCCCTCCCAGTTGGCGCCGAGCAGGTCGGCGTTGCCTCTGGCCAGGAGGACGGCGGGTGGGCGGCCTGCCCGCCAGCGCGGGTCTGGGAGGGCGGCGTAGCGGTGCAGCAGGGCCCTGGTGGTTTCTGGGGACCACGGTGCTGGGAGTTGGGCGCAGGCGTGGTCCAGCAGGTCGTAGTGCCAGTTCACGGAGACGGCCACCACCGCCTGCTCGGCCACTGAGGCGGGGAGGGCGGCCAGCATTTCCAGCTGTTCCATGCCGGTGAGGGTTTCGGCGGCGGCCACTGCCCACGGGCGGGGGTCGGTGGCGGCGGCCAGTTGGTCGGCTATGCCCCGCAGCAGTGCGCCTGCCCAGGGGCCGCGGCGGAGGACCTTGGCCGCGCCTCGGTCGTCGGTCGACAGGCGGGTGGTCCAGTAGGACGGCGGGACGCTCGCGGCGGCCGCTCGGATTCGGCCTGCCACGCCCTTCTCGGAGCCGTCGCGCATGAGGTCGCGTAGTTCGTCGGCATCAGGCTGGGTGGTCCAGAGTTCGGCGGTCTGGACGTCGAAGCCGTCGGCGGTGAGGCGGAGGCCCTGACTCAGGCGGGCGGCGGCTCTGGCTGACAGGGCTGAGGTCGGGAGTTTGCGGAGCAGGCGCAGGGCCTCGTCGTGGACGGCGGAGGCCCGGTCTTCGAGCGCGGTTTCCAGCAGCTCCTCGTCGGCCGGGCCCAGGGCCGTTTCCAGGGCGCTGATCAGGACCTGGCGGTCGGCCGAGCGGCGGGAGGCCTCGAACTCCGCGGCGATGAAGGCACCAACGCCATGAGGGTCGGACTTGCGTTTGCGGCGCAGGGCTCGGACCCGTTGGGCGCTCGGGAGGTCGAGGACCTCGGCGAGCGGGACCTCGTCGACCAGCGGAGCGGTGCCGGACGCCCAGGACCAGCCCGGGCGGGTGCCGGCGAGCCAGCGGCCACGGGTGCCGAGGACCTCGACGACTGCCGCGCGCAGGCCTGGGCGGGCGGTGCCGAGGGCCAGCAGGGCGGGGAGCATGCGGTGTTCTGCCACCACGTTGTTGGCCTTGGCCAGGGCGCACCACTCCGTGAGGAGGACCTCGTCGTCGACGCTCATGATCGCTTCGAGGACGGCGCGGGCCGCGGGGCGCGGCAGGAGAGCGACCTCCGGCGGGGCCGGAGCCAACGGCTCGGCCTCGACCTCCTGGGGCAGGGTGGCGCCGAACGCGGCCACACCCAGCGCAGCGCAGGACGACAGCAGGTCTGTCGGGGAGCCGCCGCCGCGAGCGGTTCCGATCAGGAGCTCCTGGACGGTCTTGGACCACTCCGCCTTCACGCCGCCACCTCCGAAGGGCGCTGAGAGGCCCGCTGACGGGTTGTGGTCACGCGACCACCTCCAGGGTGCCGTCGACCGTCACGGCGCCCAGGCGGAGAGCGTGGCCGTCCCAGAGGCCCCACGCATCGAAGGGCGAGCCGCCCGTCAGCGCCAGCGCCATGTCGAGGCCGCTGTCGTCGCGGACCGGGAGGCCGAATCCGCCCGAGTCGACCAAGGAGGTGCCGCACAACCGGACCGAGGCGCAGCCGAGCGGGAACAGGCGTTGCCACGGGTCGGCCATCAGCATCGGTTCGAGCGAGGCCAAGGACGAACGCCACGAATCAGGAGCCGGCACAACGGCAGGCGCGCGGGAGCCGGCCAGTTCGCCCAGAGCCACTCGATCAGACCCCGGATAGAAGTGCACCAGAGCCGAGGACTCCTGACCGTGCGGGAGCAGCGGTACCGGAGCACCTACCGCCGAATGGCGAATGGCCACCACCCAGCGGCCGGAAGCGCGGCCCCAGCACCACTGGCGCACGGTGCGGACACGGCCGTCGTCGGTCTCCAGGCGCAGCAAGGCCACCCAACGGTCTGACACACCTGGCGTCGCCCGAACGGTTTCTTCCGGGATCGTCACGCCCAGGCGGGAACGCGGCTGCACGAAGCACAGCAGGTGCAAGCCGCCCAAGCGGTCGGCCACGTCCGAAGTCCAGCGCGGACCAGACCGAGCCACGATCTCCTGGATCTCCGACACCGCCGCGGCCACGCCGGGCACCTGGGCGTCGATCATGCGAGCCACGAACGCCTGCCACCAGGAAGCGGGACGGCCGGGCAACGACGCCACGCCGGCCGAAGCCACGTCCAGCAGCCAGTCGCGCAGGCCGTCGATGCCCGACGACATCGCGGCCGCACGGCGATCAGCCGTCTTCTCCCGCGCCCGCAACCGACGAGCCACGGCTTCCGGGGACGAGTCGAGCTCGCGCGCCGCCCGGCGAGTCGTCCACTCCTCCACCCAGTCCGGCGGAAGGGCGTCCGGGATGTCGAGCTCCTGCAACGAAACAGCGTGCTTGCAGGGGAACTTGCGAGACGGGCACGTGCACTTCGCCGAGCCCGCCGCCAGGTCGACGCACACGCGGTACGGCACCGAGCCCGAACCCGTGTAGAGGCCCCACAGCACCGGCAGGGCCTTGCCCAGGCCCTGCCAGCGCATCGGAACGGCTCGTGTCCTCACGAAACCAAAGTAGCGAGGACCCCCGACAGAAAATCAGGCCGGACCGCGACGGGCCCACGTCCAGGCATAAGCCGGATCCTCACACGCCTCCGCCGCCTCGCCCAGCTCCAACGGGCGGAACGTGTCCACCATGACCGCGGTCTCGTCGAAGTAGTCCACACCCAGGGAAGCCTCGACAGCTCCTGGCTGCGGTCCGTGCGTGCAGCCCGACGGGTGCAGCGACATCGAGCCGATCCCGATCCCCGAACCCTTGCGCGCCTCGTAGTTGCCGCCGACGTAGAACATCAGCTCGTCGGAGTCGACGTTCGCGTGGTTGTACGGCACCGGCACGGCCAGCGGGTGGTAGTCGACCTTGCGCGGGCAGAACGAGCACACCACGAAGTTCGGCCCCTCGAACGTCTGGTGCACGGGCGGCGGCTGGTGCACGCGGCCGGTGATCGGCTCGAAGTCGCGGATGTTGAACACCCACGGGTACAGGTGCCCGTCCCAGCCGACGACGTCGAACGGGTGGTTCGCGTAGGTGAACTTCGTGAGCCCCGCACGATGCCGCACGAGCACGTCGACGTCGGTGCCCTCCACCAGCAACGGCGACGAAGGCCCGCGGATGTCCCGCTCGCAGTACGGCGAGTGCTCCAGGAACTGGCCCTTCGCCGACAGGTAGCGCTTGGGCGGCCCGATGTGCCCGGTCGCCTCCAGCACCAGCAACGACATCGGCGACGACGGCACCACCCGGTAGGTGCACGAAGTCGGCAGCACGACGTAGTCGCCGTCCGCGACCTCGAGAGCCCCGTAGATCGTCTCGATCACCCCGGCCCCGGACTGCACGTACAGCAGCTCGTCACCAAAAGCGTTGCGGTACAACGGAGAAGGCGCGGAAGCGACCACAAAACCAATGGTGACGTCCGCGTTCCCGAACAGCTTCCGCCGCCCGGTCACCGCGTCGACGTCGTCAGAAGCCCAGGTCAGATCCTGCGTCTTGAACGCCCGCGGCTTCAGCGGCAGGTTCGGGGCGACGCCGCCGCGCTCGTCCTTCACCGTCTCCGCGTTCACGATCGCGGTCGGCAGGTGCCGGTGGTAGAGCAGGGCCGAATCAGCCGAGAACCCCTCGACCCCCATCAGCTCTTCCGCGTAGAGCCCACCGTCCGGTTTGCGGAACTGGGTGTGGCGCTTTCGGGGGATCTCTCCCACCTGGCGGTAGTAGGCCATGAGCGTTCTCCGGGTCCCTTCAAAGCGTCCGACTATCGGACATCTTTGTTCACTTACCGATACCCAGCTAGCGTGTCAGCCGTGTCAAGCGCTGTCGAACTCCGTGCGCCCGGTCCGCGCGGTACTCCGCCCCTGCTCGCGAGGCTTGTGGACGATGCCGCGCTGTTCCCTCCGGGGAACGCGTCGATGCCCGACGCGGTGCGCGGTCACCTCGACGGGAGAGTCGGCGAGTGGTCTGGCGTCATGGGACTTTTCCTGTGCCCCGCGTCCCGTCTCGCCGAGCTGATCACCGAGCTGATCAAGGTCAAGCCACCGAAGCCGATCGCGCTGAGCCTCGTGATCGACACGGGTCTCGGCGGCGTGCCGAAGGCCGTGTCCATCGTCGAGAGCAGAAGTGAGCTCCTGGCGCTGCGCATGGTCGAGATGCCCGCACCGTCCGATGTGGACGAGGTGTGGCTCGAGCGCGTGTCCGAGTTCGTGCCCGAGGACGTCATCCGCGTCGTGGAACCCCGTCGTGGCGGTCCCGAGTGGCTCGACGGCGTCCGCAGGGTGATCGAGCACGGCAGCTGGCCCAAGCTCCGCTGCGGTGGTCTCAGCACCGAGAACTTCCCCAGCGTGGACGAGGTCGCGGACTTCCTGTCCGTCGTCAGCGGTGGCGGCGTCGCGTTCAAGGCGACCGCGGGCCTGCACAAGGCCGTCCGCTACACCGACGAGCAGAACTTCACCCACCACGGCTTCCTGAACCTCCTCGTCGCCACGGCCCGCTCCCTGAGCGGCCGCGACGTCCGCGAGGCACTGGCGAGCACCGACGCCGAGGCGCTCACCGCCGAAGCCAAGGCGCTCAGCGACCAGGCCGCGCACGCCGTCCGCGGCGTCTTCGCGAGCTACGGCTCGTGCTCGCTCGCCGAACCGATCGCCGACCTCGAGGGGCTTGGACTGTTGTGAGCTGGATCAGCGACCCGAACTTCACCGAAGACCAGCCGTTCGGACCGCAGACCCTCCCCTACGGCGTCGTCGACGGGGGCGTGGCCGTCCGCGTCGGCGACCAGGCGTTGCTCCTCAAGAGCCTCGCGCTGGGCAAGTGCAGCGAGTACGTCCAGGGCGACTCGCTCGACCCGCTGCTGAAGGCCGGCCGTCCGGTCTGGAGCGTTCTGCGCGCCAAGCTCAAGGAGATCGTCACCGCGACCTCCGCGCCGAAGGGTGCCGAGCTGACCGGCATCGAGTCCGCCAAGCTGCCGTTCACCGTCGGCGACTACGTGGACTTCTACTCGAGCAGGCACCACGCCGAGAACGTCGGGAAGATGTTCCGCCCGGACGGCGACGCGCTCACCCCGAACTGGACGCACCTCCCGATCGGCTACCACGGCCGCGCGGGCACGGTGTACGTCTCGGGCACGGAGATCGTCCGCCCGAACGGCCAGAAGCGCGGCAGCGAAGGCCCCAAGTTCGGCCCGTCCGAGCGCCTCGACATCGAGGCCGAGGTCGGGTTCGTCTGCGGTGGTCCGCAGGCCGCGAACGTGTCCACGAGCAGGGCCGCCGAGCACGTCTTCGGCGTCGCTCTGGTCAACGACTGGTCCGCGCGCGACATCCAGGCGTGGGAGTACCAGCCGCTCGGGCCGTTCCTCGCCAAGTCGTTCGCCACGTCGATCGGCGCGTGGATCACGCCGCTCGAAGCGTTCTCAGTTGCACGCGTCCCGACGCCGCCGCTGCCGAACAAGTTGCACGACTACCTGGCCACCGATCAGCCCTGGGGCCTGGACATAACGATCACGGTGGAGCTCAACGACACCATCGTCGCGCGGCCTCCGTTCCGGGAGATGTCGTGGTCATTTGTGCAACAGCTGGCGCACATGACGGTCAACGGGGCTACCGTTCGCCCTGGTGATCTGTTCGCCTCGGGCACGGTCTCGGGACCGGAGAAGGACGAGCGCGGCTCGTTCCTCGAGCTCAGCTGGGGCGGCAAGGAACCGTTCAAGCTCGACGACGGCTCCACGAGGTCCTTCCTGGAGGACGGCGACACGGTCAGGCTGACCGCGACCGCTCCCGGTGAAGGCGGCTCCGTGGTCGGTCTCGCCGAGGTGGTGGGAACAGTTCGGAGTGCGTGATGGTCGGAGCGACGAAGGAGAGCTCGCTGACCCTGGAAAGGGGTCTGGCGCTGCTCCAGGCGGTCGCTGAGGCGGAGTCCGAGGCACCGTCGATCTCGGAGCTCGCCAACGCCATCGGCGCGTCCAGGGCCGCGGTCTACCGGCTTCTCGTGCCGCTGCAGGCGCGCGGTCTCGTGCGCCGGGAAGGCTCGAAGGTCCGGCTGGGCCTCGGCGTGCTGAGGCTCGCGTCCAACGTCCTCCCCCAGCTCCGCATGGCCGCCAATCCCGCGCTCCGAGAGCTCGCGGAGAAGGTCGGCGCCACCGCGCACCTCACCGTCGCGGACGGCAGCGAGGCCCAGGCCGTCGCGGTCGTCGAACCGTCGTGGACCGCTTTCCACGTGGCGTACCGGGTGGGTTCGCGGCACCCGGTGCACCGCGGGGCGGCCGGCAAGGCCATCTCGCAACCCGTCGACAGCTGGGTCGTCTCCACGGGCGAGCTGCAGCCCAACGCGTACGGCGTCGCGGTCCCCGTCCGCGGGGTCCCGGGGCTGCGCGCCTCAGTCGGCGTTGTGGCGCTGGAAAAGCTCGATGCGGACGTGGTCGGCCCGCACGTCATGCGTGCCGCCGAAGAAGTGGCGGCGGCGCTCAAATGACCGAGGAGCGGCTCCGGCGGTGGCGGCTCCTGTTAGGCCCCAGCGCGGAAGACGTGGCGCAGCTCGGCGATGACGACCAACGACGCGATGGCGCGCTGACGGGTCTCTACGGCGGTGGCGGCGATCGCGGAGCCGGTCTGGGCGCGAGCTCACCGCAGCTGCACCGCTGGCTCGGCGACGTCCGCAAGTACTTCCCGACGTCCGTGGTCCAGGTGATGCAACGGGACGCGGTGGAGAAGCTCGGCCTCAAGCAGCTCCTGCTCGAACCCGAACTGCTGCAGTCGGTCGAGCCGGACGTGAACCTCGTCAGCACCCTGCTGCAACTCTCGCGCGCCATCCCCGCCCGCACCCGCGACACCGCGAAAGCCGTGGTGCGCCAAGTGGTCGAGGACATCGAGAAGCGCCTCCAGGATCGGCTCGTCGAGGCCGTCCGCGGCGCTGTCGACAGGTCCAGGCGCACCAGAAGGCCGCAGCTGCAGGACGTCGACTGGGCGACGACGATCAAGGCGAACCTCAAGAACTACCAGCCACAGCACAAGACCGTCATCGTCGAGGACCTGATCGGCCACCGCCGGCGCAGCCGCACGGCCGCGATGCGGGACGTGATCCTGCTCGTCGACCAGTCCGGCTCGATGGCGGACTCGCTGGTGCACGCGGCCGTTCTCGGTTCAGCGCTGGCGTCCATCCGCTCGATCTCGACGAAGCTCGTCGTGTTCGACACCGAGGTCGCGGACCTGACCGACCAGCTCAGCGACCCGGTCGACCTGCTGTTCAGCGCCCAGCTCGGCGGCGGCACGGACATCAACCGCGCGGTCGCGTACGCGCAGACCCAGGTCCGCAGGCCCACCGACACGGTCGTCGTGATCATCAGCGACCTGTACGAGGGCGGGTCGGAGACCGAGCTGCAACGACGGGTTCGCGAACTGGTCGCGAGCGGCGTCACGGTCGTGAACCTGTTGGCGCTCAGCGACTCCGGCACCCCGGCCTACGACCACGAGCTCGCGGCCAAGCTGCACGCCCTCGGCGCACCCGCGTTCGCCTGCACCCCGGACAAGTTCCCCGAACTGCTGGCGGCCGCGCTGCGCAAGGACGACCTCACGCAGTGGGCGGAGTCCGAAGGCATCGCAACGGGCCGTTAGCGGTCCACGACCCGTCCACGCACCAGGAACGCCAGCCCGCGCGTCATCGCCACGAGCCGTCCGCGTTCGTCAGGGCCGGCGATCCACACCCGACCGGTGTGCCGCACCAGCACGCGCGCGCGTTCGGGCAACTCGGGCAGCCGCAGATTCTTCTCCGAGTCGTGCACCTTCAGGTACGCCTGCCGCCCGATCCGCCGGCCAGGCACGAAACTCACCGACACCGGACGGAACGGAAAACGCTCGATCAGCTGCAACGTCCCCCGTCGCTGGAAGAAGTGCCGCAACCCCGGCGCGGCCAGCTCCAGCGCCACCGGGACGGCCAGCACGGTGAGCCACAGCCAATGGATCATCAGCACGCCGCCGAACGCGACGACCGCGAAGATGATGTGCCCGACCGCACGCCGATCCGCCCGCGCCAGGCAGGTCTCGGTCCAGTTCTCCACACCGGTTTTGTGGATCATCTCTGCACTCGCGCCGGAATCAGCTGCGGCACCCCGCGAAACGTGACCACGGTGTTCCCGGCCGAGTCCGGCGGCACGAACCACACGCGCCGGTGGCGAGCGATGCGTCCGCGGAGGAAAGGCCCTACGCGCAAGGTCAACAGAAGCGGCGGCGACGACAACACGACGAGACGCCCTCCTTCCCACTGCACATGGGCGAAATGCCACGGTTCACCCTCCGGTAAACGCACCGGACGGCGACGTGTCACCACCCAGAGCACAGCTGCGGCGAAGAAGAGCAGGAGCAGCGCCACCGGAGATGACCACGACCACACAAGTACCAGCACGAACTGGAGAACGAAGGCCGACGCGGCGAGAACGGTCCACATCAGGGCACGACGACTCGATCGGTCGACACAGTGCCGCGTCCACCGATCGTCCAGCGCCGTCACCTCGGTGGAAGGCTTGTTGGGCACGACCACCTGTCAACCGTACAGGTGAAGCTTCCCATGGCGAGCGCAGCTAAGTTAGGCTTGCCTAACCTTCGAGGAGGTGGACGGTGACCGACACCCAGACCAAGCGCCCACCGGCGCCGCACGCCGCCGAGCGCGCTCGCACGATCGCGGCTCGCGGTGGTCACGCCGCCCTGCTTCCTCAGGCCGGATCCCGCACCAGTCCGTTGTTCCACCACGTGCACCCGTGCGGGACGACGATCTTGCTGCTCGCCGACGAACACCCGCTGGTCGGGCAGTTGTGGCAGACGCCGCGCACCGAGGTGACGGCGATGCTGGAGATCGCCGACCAGGCTCCGGTGCCGTTGCGCGAGCCCGTCCGCGGTCTGCTGTGGCTCACCGGCTGGGTGACCGCGCTGGACGGCCAGGAGGCGCGCGACGAGATCCTCGCGGTCGCCGACGCGCGCCCCGACCACCGGCTGCTGGACGCGGGGCACGGTGCCTCCGTGCTGAGGCTCACACCGGCGTCGCTGGTGATCGCGGACGCCGAGGGCACGTCGTCGATCCGGCCGGAGCAGTTCGCGAGCGCGGCGCCGGATCCGTTCTGCCGCAACGAGGACCACTGGCTGCGGCACCTGGAGGCTGCGCACCGCGACGTCGTCGGGCAACTGGCGCGCCACCTGCCGGAGGAGCTGCGGAACGGGAACGTGCGGCCGCTCGGGCTCGACCGGTTCGGGCTGCGGCTGCGGGTCGAGGCGGAGTGCGAGGACCACGACGTGCGGATCGCGTTCTCCAAGCCGGTCAGCACGCCGCAGGAGCTCGCCGGGGAGCTGCGCCGGTTGATGGGCTGCCCGTTCCTGTCCCAGAGGTAGCCTCGCGCGGGTGACCTTGATTGCCGACGACCAGAAGCGCGGTTACCAGCTCGAACTGCTGATCGTCTTCAGCATGACGCTGGGGTTGTCCGGTCTGCGCAGCCTCGTGCGGCTGATCGACAGCCTGCTGCAGCCGACCCCGCTGAACCAGCAGTCGGTCGCGATCAACGTCCCGCAGGCCAAAGCCGACCTGCTGGACCTCATCGCCCAGCTGCTCGGTGTGCTGCAACTCGCCGCGTGGGGCGGCATCGGCCTGTACCTGTTGTGGCGCACCGGGATCAAGCTCAAGGTCATCGGTCTCGACGGCACCCGCAAACTCGCCGACTCGCTCGGTGCGCTGGGGCTGGCCGCGATCATCGGCATCCCCGGTCTCGCGTTCTACTTCGCCGCGTGGGGGCTCGGGCTCAACCTGGCCGTGCAGCCGTCCACTCTGGACAGTCAGTGGTGGATGAGCGCGGCACTGATCCTCGCCGCCGCCGGCAACGCGTGGGCGGAGGAGGTGCTCGTCGTCGGGTACCTGATCACGCGGCTGGAGCAGCTGGGGTGGCGGAAGTACACGGCACTGCTCGCGGCGGCCGTGCTGCGCGGCTCGTACCACCTCTACCAGGGCTTCGGCGGGTTCGTCGGCAACCTGGTCATGGGCCTGGTGTTCGGCTTCTACTGGCAGCGAACCCGCAGGTTGTGGCCGTTGGTGATCGCTCACACGATCCTCGATGTTGTCGCGTTCATCGGTTACACAATGTTGCGCGGCAAAGTGAGCTGGTTGCCTTAATGATTCGCCGGTAGAGCTGAATATTCCGCACCATTCGTTGCGATTTCGAGGTCTACAGCGGCGATTTGTGCTGTTCAGGGTTACGCTCGTTCGGTGACTGCGCACACGATCGCTGAGACGGAAGCAATCCCGGACGCCGCGCCCCGCGTGGACAGCGAGGTCGGCCCGCTGCGCACGGTGCTGCTGCACCGGCCGGGCAACGAGCTCAAGAGGCTCACCCCGCGCAACAACGACCAGCTGCTCTTCGACGGCGTGCCGTGGGTCGGCCGCGCCCAGGAGGAGCACGACGCGTTCGCCGCGACGCTGACCGCACGCGGAGTCGAGGTCCTGCTGCTGGCGGACGTGCTCACGCAGGCACTCGAGGACAACCGGGCGCGCATCGCGGGCATCCACAGCGCGGTCAACGAGCGCCGGCTCGGCATCGACCTGGCCGACGCGTTGCGCAGCCACCTCACCTCGCTGCCGGCCCCGCAGCTGGCGCAGGCGCTGATGACCGGCATGACGTTCGAGGAGCTGCCCGCCGCCGAGGGTGCGTCGCTGGTGCGCAAGATGCACCTGCCGATCGACTTCGCCGTCGACCCGCTGCCGAACCTGCTCTTCACCCGCGACTCGTCGGTGTGGGTCGGCGATCGCGTGGCCATCACCTCGCTCGCGCTGCCCGCCCGCGACCGCGAGACGACGCTCACGGACCTGATCTACGCCTACCACCCGCGGTTCCGCCGCACGGGCCGCGCTTATGGCGCCCACTCGGCTCCGTTGGAAGGCGGCGACGTGCTGCTGCTCGCGCCGGGTGTGATCGCCATCGGCGTCGGCGAGCGCACCACCCCGGCGGGCGCCGAGTCGTTCGCACGCTCCGCGCTGGCGGACGGTCTGGCGCACACGGTGCTGGCGGTGCCGATCGCGCAGGAACGCGCCACGATGCACCTCGACACCGTCTGCACGATGGTCGACCGCGACGCCGTGGTGATGTACCCGGCGATCAGCGACAACCTGTCCGCGTACCCCGTGCGCTCCGACGGCAACGGCGGCGTGCGCGTCGACGGCCCGGTGCCGTTCCTGGAGGCGGCGGCCGAGGCGATGGGCATCGAGCGGCTGCGGGTGATCGACACGGGCCTCGACCCGGTCACTGCCGAGCGCGAACAGTGGGACGACGGCAACAACACGCTGGCGGTCGGCCCCGGTCTGGTCGTGGCGTACGAGCGCAACGTTGAGACGAACGAGCGCTTGGAAGCCAACGGCATCGAGGTGCTGCGGATCGCGGGTTCGGAGCTGGGCTCCGGTCGCGGTGGTCCCCGCTGCATGTCGTGCCCGATTGACCGCGCGCCATTGGTGTGATCGTTAGGAACGCCTAACCTTTGTTTGGATCACCTTTCCAAACAAAGGTTAGCTTTTCCTCGAATGCGAAGATCACCGTTCTGGGATAACGTACTCCGCATGGCCTCGAACGTGAAGAAGATCCTGTCCAAGAAGTCGAAGTTCCACGAGCTCCTGCAGGCTCAGGTCGGCAACGAGTTCTCCGCTTCGCAGCAGTACATCGCCCTCGCCGTGTGGTTCGACAACGAGGACCTCCCGCGCCTCGCGTCGCACTTCTACAAGCAGGCTCTCGAAGAGCGCAACCACGCGATGATGATCGTGCAGTTCCTCATGGACAACGACATCGCGGTCGCCATTCCCGGCACCGAGACGCCGATCAACGAGTTCAAGACGCCGCGCGACCTCGTCGACCTCGCCCTGCGCCAGGAACAGCAGGTCACCGACCAGATCGTCGCGCTCGCCAGGGCCGCCCGCGAGGAGAGCGACTACATCGGCGAGCAGTTCATGCAGTGGTTCCTCAAGGAACAGGTCGAGGAGGTCTCCTCGATGAAGACGCTGCTCACGATCATGGACCGCGCCGACGGCAACATGTTCTACGTGGAGACGTTCCTCACCCGCGAAACCGTGGGCGACGAAGGCGGCGACGCCGGCGCGCCGACCGCCGCCGGTGGCGCGCTCTGAGTTTTTCCTTCGCACGCACGAGTGCCTGAAATACGGGCCCGCCTCACCTTCACGGGTGCGGCGGGCCTTTTCGGTTCAGCCGCGCCGCTTGCCGCGTGAGGTATTCCCGCTCGGCGAGGTTCGACGCTTTCCCGGCGGCCTCGACGTAGAGCTCGGCCGCTGTTCGCTCGTCGCCGTCGCGTTCGTGGAGGTATGCGGCGACGGCCGTGTAGCGGGGCAGTTCCGGGTCGAGTTGTGCGAGTGCTTTCAAGCCAGCGCGCGGACCGTCGGCTTCTGCGAGTGCGACCGCGCGGTTGAGCCGCACGATCGGGCTGTCGGTCAGGTTCGCGAGCTCGTCGTACCACTCGACGATCTGCACCCAGTCGGTTTCCTCGGCCTTGGGAGCGTCGGCGTGCAGCGCCGCGATGGCCGCCTGGGCCTGGAACTCGCCGAGCTGGTCCTTCGCCAGGGCGTTCTGCAGGATGTCGACGCCCTGCGCGATCAGCCTCGTGTCCCACTTCGCGCGGTCCTGCTCCGCGAGCGGGATGAGGCTGCCGTCCTGCGCGGTTCGACCGGCCCTGCGGGCGTGGTGCAGCAGCATGAGGGCCAGGAGGCCGGCCACCTCGGGGTGGTCGATCACGGTGGTGAGCTGCCGGGTGAGCCTGATCGCCTCCGCGGCGAGGTCGACGTCGCCCGAATAGCCCTCGTTGAAGACCAGGTAGAGGACGCGCAGCACGGTGGCGACGTCGCCCGGCTGGTCGAACCGCACGTCGCCGACCGTCTTCTTGGCCCGGCTGATGCGTTGCGCCATCGTCGCTTCCGGCACGAGGTAGGCCTGGGCGATCTGGCGCGTCGTCAGTCCGCCGACCGCTCTGAGCGTGAGCGCGACGGCCGACGACGGCGTCAGTTTCGGGTGTGCGCAAAGGAAGTAGAGCTGGAGCGTGTCGTCGGTGCCGCTGACGGGTCCCTGTTCCGGCTCGGTGTGCTCCTCACGGCGTTTCCGCGCCGTTTCGGCTCTCGTGGCGTCGATGAACTTGCGCCACGCCGCCGTGACGAGCCAGCCCTTCGGATCACGCGGCGGGTCCTCCGGCCAGACCCGGATCGCCTCGATCAGCGCGTCCTGCACGGCGTCCTCGGCCGCCGCGAAATCGGCTCCGCGGCGGACGAGGATCCCGAGCACAGCCGGGGTGAGGCTCCTGATCAGTGCTTCTTCCACGTCACTCCGTGATCGTCGGCGCGTTGCCGTAGAACGGCCGGACCTCGAGCCACTCGTGGATCGGCTTGCCGTCCTTGCCCGGTGCCGCCGACAACTCCCCCGCGAGCTCGATCGCGCGCTCGTAGCTGTCGACGTCGATGATCATCCACCCCGCGATGAGGTCCTTCGTCTCCGCGAACGGCCCGTCGGTGACCGGCGGCTTCCCCTCACCGTCGTACCGGACCCACGCACCGGCCATCTCGAGCGCCTGCCCGTCGACGAACTCGCCGGTGTCCTTGAGCTTGTCGGCGAAGTCGTTCATGTACTGGATGTGCGCCGAGATCTCGTCCTGGGTCCACTGGTCCATCGGCACGTTGTTCACCGGTGCCGGGGCGCCGCGGTAGTGCTTGAGCAGCAGGTACTTGGCCATCTCGGGTGTCTCCCTCAGTGCTGTTGCGACCCATCCTGGCCGCTTTCACCACGGGGACGGAGCTGTTTGCCGCTTCTCGACATCGCGTCCCAAGATTTTTTCGCCTAGACGGCTGATTCCAAGGGGTCGGCTCTGTTGGCGTCTGCAAGTACCGCCAACTCT
>NZ_JYJG01000279.1 GCF_000955955.1 Lentzea aerocolonigenes | reverse complement strand
CGTTCAGCGCGGTGCTGCAGCTGCTGTCGCGGCGGCGCGGACTGCCGAAGGTGCCGGCGCAGCGCGGCGCGGTCTGCGTGGTGGAGGGCGACATCCCGGCGGCACAGGTGCACGCCCTCGGTCAGCAGCTGCCAGGCCTCACCCGCGGCGAGGGCGTGCTGGAGTCGGAGTTCGACCACTACGCGCCCATCACCGCGGGACCGGTGCCGCAGCGGACGAGGACCGACCACAACCCGCTCAACCGCAAGGAGTACCTGAAGCACGTGGTGCGCCGGACGTGACGCACCCGGTGGGCTCAGCGGGCGATGAGGCGCACCGGCAGCGTTTCCGGGCCGCCGACCGCGACCGAGTGCAGCCGCCGCACCTGTCCGGCGAGGCTCATCCCGCTGGTCAGCGCGAGCAGTTCGGAGAGCACCGCGGTCAGCTGGGTGCGGGCGAGCGTGCTGCCGACGCAGAAGTGCTCGCCGCCGCCGAACGCCAGGTGCCGGTTCGGCGTGCGGCTCACGTCGAACCGGTCCGGCTCGGCGAACACCGTCTCGTCGCGGTTGGCGGAAGGCACCCACAGCACCACCCGGTCGCCGGCGGCGATCGTCCTGCCACCGATCTCGACAGGCCTGGTCGCGGTTCGCATGCTGTGCGTCGCGCTGGAAGTCCACCGCAGCACCTCCTCGACAGCGGTCGGCAGCAACGTGTCGTCGGCGCGCAGCCGCTCCCACTGCTCCGGGTTCTCCAGGAACGCCTGCACCCCTCCCGCGAGGGCGAGCCTGCCGTTCTCCGTGGCGCCGACCAGGTTCTCGCAGTTGAGCAGGATCTCCTCCTCGGAGATCAGCTCGTCGTCGATGGTGCCGCCGACGAGCGCGCTCACCAGGTCGTCCGCCGGCTCGTCCATCCGCAGGTACATCAGGTCGATGAAGTACCGCATCAGCTCCTGGTGCGCGGCGAGCGAGACGTGCGCCTCGAACGCCTCGTTCGTCCAGCGGAACACCGTCTCGTGGTCTTCCTCCGGCACCCCCATCATGTGCCCGATGACGTAGATGGAGAGCCGTCCGGCGACGTCGTGCACGAACTCGCACTCGCCCCGGTCGAGCGCACGGACGAGCAGGGCCCGCACGGAACGACGAATCGGCTCCGCCAGTGCGCGCACCGCGCGTGCGGTGAACCAGTCGGCGACGATCGCCCGCAGCTGTTTGTGCCGGGGCGGGTCGGTGAGCGCGAGTGTCATGCCACCGCCCGGATCGGTGCCGAACACGCTGGGGCGCAACAGGACCCCGTGCCGTGAGCTGAACACGGCCGGGTCGCGGTAGGCGGCGCGGACGTCCTCGTAGCGGGTCAGCGACCAGAACGCGGGCAGGTCGGCCGCCTCGTGGTGGTGCACCGGCGAATGCTGCCGCATCCAGCGCCACAACGCGTGCGGGTCCCCGCTCGCGTGCAGACCGGGGTCGACGATGCTCTCCGGTGTGGTGACGGGCGCGGTCATGACCGGACTCCTGACGGGATGGTGCGCAGCCGCTCCGCGTAGCGCTTGGCGAGGTCGTGCGCCGTGGTGTCGGCGACCGCACGGCGTTGGTGGTGAACGGTCAGCAGCAGGGAACCGTCCGCGGCCGGCCACAGCTCGGCGTGCAGCTCGAGCGGCAGGCCGAGGTAGGGCTGGCGGACGAACGTGGTGCGTGCGCCGTCCAGCCGTAGTTCCGGGACTCTGTTGTCCTGCAAGGCGAACAACGTCTGGAACACCGGCGGCCGTGCGGTGCGGCCCGCTCCCGTGATGCGCACGACCTCGGTGAACGGCACGTCCTGAGCCCGCAGCGCCCTGGTGATCACTTCGCCGACCTCGCGCGGGTCGTGCCACACGCCGTCGCGCATCCGGAGGCTGAGCATCGTGAGGTGGCAGCCGATGACGTCGGCCAGTCCCGCACCGTCGCGCTGGGCCACCGGCACCCCCACCGCGAAGTCGTCCTGCCCGGTGACCTCCGCGAGGGTGGCCGCCCATTCCCCCAGCAGCACGGTGAACCGGGTGACACCGGCCTTGGCAGCCTGCTCGTCCACGGCGGCGACCACGGTGCGCGACAACGGGATCGCCGTTTCGCCGATGCTGTCCGGCTCGCCGCCGGACAGTCCGTCGGGCCACGTCAGCGCGGGCACGCCGGTGAGATCGGCGCGGAGGTTCTCGTGATGTGCCACGGGATCCGCGCTGGCGAGCCGGGTCAGGCCCGCGCGGTGCACCTCGCTCATGGCCGGCGCCGGTGGCAGCGGCAGACCCCGGTACGCGGTGGCGAGGTCGTCCGCCAGCACCGCCTCCGACCAGCCGTCGAACGCGATGTGGTGCACCAGGCAACCGAACACGACGGCATCACCGGCGGGCACCAGGGCCGTACGCCACACCTCGCCTTCCGCGAGGCACAGCTCGTCGCTGAACATCGCCCGCAGCGTGCGGATCGCCGACTCCGTCGACTCCTCCGGTGGCAGGTCCTCCAGCTCCGGAGGGCCGAGGTCGTCCAGTCGCGCGACCGGGCGCGGGTCGGCGACGTAGGCAGCGCGCAACGCCTCGTGCCGCTCGTGCACAGCGGCCACGGCGCCGGCCAGCGCGGCGCGGTCGAGGCCGCCCTCCACGACCCACGTCAACAGACAGTGCGAGGTCAGGTCGTCCGGAGTGGTGAGGTGTTTGGTCAGGTACACCAGCTGCATCGGCGTGAGAGGAACCTCCGAGGCCTCCGCGGGCCCCTCGGCTGCCGGTGGCGGCGAGTGCAGCCACTCGGCGAGGGCGGCAGCGGTCGGGTGCTGGTAGAGGCGGGACACCGGAACCGGCCTGCCCAGCCGTGCGGCCAGGCGCGCGCAGACCCGGCCCGCCGCCAGGGAGTCGCCGCCCAGCTCGGTGAAGGTCGCGGCGGGGTCGACGGTCCTCGTCCCGAGCACCTCCGCCATCGCGGCCAGAACAGCGGCGAGCACCGGCTCGTCCGGAGTGGACGGTCCTGGTCCGTCCGCTGTGGACGGACCAGGAGGAACCAGTGCCAGCAAGGCCTTCTCGTCCAGCTTCCCCGTGCCGGTGACCGGGAACTCGGCGACGCTCACCACCGCCGCGGGGCACAGGTGCGACGCGAGCACCTCTGTCAGCACGTCGCGCGCCCCGGTCAGCCGGTCGCCGTCCCGGACCGGCACGCAGAAGGCCACCAGCGCGGTCGCGGCGCCGGTGTCGTCGCGGCGCGCGAGCACGTGACACGAACGCACGGGCAGCAGGGCGAGGACGCCGGCCTCGACCTCCGCCGGTTCGATCCGGTGCCCCCTGATCTTCACCTGCCGGTCCGCCCTGCCGCGGAAGTGCAGCAGCCCGTCCGCGTCGAGCACGCCGAGGTCGCCGGTCCGGTAGACGCGTTCCCCCGTGCCGGCCGAGGTCGGGAACTTCTCCTCCGTCAACTCGGGCCTGCCCAGGTAACCGATGGCGAGACCGTCCCCGGCCACGCAGATCTCGCCCTCCTCTCCCGGCGACGCCAGCACGGTGACGCGGGTGCCGGGCACAGCGGTGCCCAGCGGGATGCCACCCGGACGAGCGCAGTCGACCGGTGTGATGCGGTGGGTGGTGGCGAACACGACGCTCTCGACCGGGCCGTAACCGTTGAGCAGCAGGACGTCCGGGTGCCGTGCGAGGAACCGCGCGACGTGCGCGGTGGAGAGGCGTTCGCCGCCGATCATCAGCTGGGTGAGACCGGCGAACGCGTCCAGGTCCTCGTCGACGATCATGTTGAAGAGACTGCTGGTGAGCCACGCGGTGTTCACCCCGTGCGCGGAGATCCCCGCGCGCAGCGCGCCGGCGGACAGGTACGGCTCGTCGACGATCACGGACGTGCCGCCGTTGAGCAGGACCGACCACAGTTCCAGGGAGAAGGCGTCCCACGGCACCGGCGCCGCGAGTGGCATCGTCGTCTCGGACGTGAACCGGGCGAAGCTGTCCCGCCCGAACAACCGGGCGGTCGCGCGATGAGTGGTGACGACGCCTTTCGGACTGCCCGTGGTGCCCGAAGTGAAGAACACCGAACACGCGTCGGTGCCGCGGACCCGCGCCGGACGGTAGCCCGGCGCGGCAGGTGCGGCGACGTGCGCCTCGTCCAGCACCAGCGGGGCCCCGAGCTGACCGATCACCTCGCGGCGCCGCGCCGGCGGCCACCCCGGGTCGAGTGCCGCGTACGCCGCGCCGGTCTTCAGCACCGCGAGCAGCGCGGTCACCAGTTCCGGGCTCCTCGGCAGCACGACCGGCACCAGGTCGCCCGGCGCGACCCCAGCGGTGACCAGGCCGGCCGCGAGCGCGTCGGCCGCACGGTCGAGTTCGGCGTAGGTGGTGGTGCCACGTGGTCCGGTCAGCGCCGGCGCGCCCGGACGCGAGCGTGCGATGGCGGCGACCGTCTGGTGCAGGCCCTCGTGGCGCATGCGCTCGATCCTCTCCTCTGCTTTGCCATATGTTGCCAGTTCATTGCCTAATCTGGCAACCTAGTGGCCAGGAGGTCGAGAGATGACACGTGACCGCGCGTTCGACATCGCTGTGACCGGGATGTCCGGCCGGTTTCCCGGCGCGGCGACCGTTGCCGAGCTGTGGTCGGCGGTGACCGCCGGGCAGGTGCTGACCACGAGGCTCGGCCGGGAGGACCTCGCCGGTGTCCCGGCGGATCTGCTGGACGACCCCGACTACGTGCCCGCCCGCGGGTGGCTCGCCGACGCGGACAGGTTCGACCACGAGCTGTTCCGGTTCAGCGGGCGGGACGCGGAGCTGATGGACCCCCAGCACCGGCTGATGCTCGAAGTGGCGTGGACGGCGCTGGAGGACGCGGGGCAGGGGCCGTTGCGCGACGGGCCGGTCACCGGCGTCTACGCCTCCGACAGCGGCAGCGGCTACCTGCGCGCGATGCTCGCGTCAGGGCCGCTCGACCCGCAGACCCTCGACCACGCGATCCACGGCACCGAGCCCGACTTCATCGCGAGCCTCATCTCCTACAAGCTCGACCTCACCGGACCGGCGATCGGGGTGCGCACGGCGTGCTCGTCGTCGCTGGTCGGGCTGCACCTCGCGGTGCAGGCGCTGCTCAACGGCGACTGCGACCAGGCGCTGGTCGTGGCCGCGGGCATCGACTTCCCGCAGGCCGGCCACCTGCACATCCCCGGCGGCATCCAGTCCGCGTCCGGTGCCTGCCGCCCGTTCGACGCCGGCGCGGACGGGGTCCTCGCCGGGTCCGGCGTCGCGTGCGTGGTGCTGCGCAGGCTTGCCGACGCGCTGGCCGGCGGCGTGGAACCGCACGGTGTCGTGCTCGCCACCGCGATCAACAACGACGGCGCCGCCAAGGCCGGCTACTACGCGCCGTCGATCAGCGGTCAGGAGGCGGTGATCCGCGCTGCCGTTGCGGCCGCGGACGTCGACGCCTCCTCCATCGGCTACCTGGAGACGCACGGAACGGGCACCAAGGTCGGCGATCCGATCGAGTGGTCGGCCGCATCGGACGCCTACCGCGCACTCGGCGCCGCACCTGGTCAGATCGCGATCGGCGCGTTGAAGGCGAACACCGGCCACCTCGACGCCGCAGCCGGGCTCGGCGCGTTGATCAAGGCGCTGCTGGTGGTCCGCGAGGGCGTGGTACCGCCGGTCGCCGGCTTCACCAGCCTCAACCCCCTGCTGGAGACCGACGGCTCGCCGCTGTTCGTGCCGGCGGGCGAGGAACCGTGGACGGGACCGGAACCGCGGCGTGCGGCGATCAGCTCGTTCGGCATCGGCGGCACGAACGCGCACGTCCTCGTCGAACAGCCACCTCGGCCGCACGTCCTGAGGTCAGTGCCGCGCGCACACGGCAGCGTTCTGCTGTTGTCGGCGGGCGACGCGGCCGCGCTGGACCGCGCCTCCGCCCGGCTGGGCGACCATGTCGTCGCGGAGGCTCCGGACCTCGCCGACGTGGCGTTCACGCTCGCCGAAGGCCGCGCTGTGCTGCCGCACCGGCTGGCCGTCCACGCCCGCACACCGACGGAGCTCGCGACCCGGCTGGCTTCCGGAGACGTGGCACGCGGCCACGCGGCAGGCCCGGCGAGCGCGGTCTTCCTCTTCCCCGGGCAGGGTTCCCAGCATCCGGGGATGGCACTGCCGTTCGCCGCCGCGCTCCCCGGCTTCACCGACGCGCTCGAGGACACGCTCGCCGCTTTCGCCCCGCCGATCGCGGCGAGGATCGCACGCGCGCTGACCGAGGAGACCTTCCCCGCGGCCACCCTGGCCTCGACCGAACTCGCCCAGCCCGCGCTGTTCGCGCTGGAGTTCGCCGTCACCACCGCACTGGCCGAACTGGGTGTCACCCCGGTCGCGCTGGCGGGGCACAGCCTGGGCGAGATCACCGCGGCGACCGTCTCCGGAGTGCTCGACCTCCCCGCGGCCGCCCGCCTCGTGACGGCACGCGGCCGCGCGATGCAGGCCTGCCCGCCCGGCGCGATGGTCGCACTGGACTGTGCGGAGGCCACCGCGCTCGAACTCATCGCCAGCTGGGGTCACCGGCTGGAGGTGGCTGCCGTGAACGCCCCGCACGCGTGTGTGCTCGCCGGGTCGCTCGCCGAGGTCGACGCCTTCACGACGTGGCTCGACGGCCGCGTGCGGGCGAAGGTCCTCCGCACCAGCCACGCGTTCCACAGCGAGCTGATCGCCCCCGCGCTGCCCGCTCTCGAAGCGGAACTGGCCGCGGCGGTGCTGCGTCCGCCCGCTCTCCCGTTCGCCCTCGGCACCACCGGCGCGCTCGCCGAGCCGGGCGCGGCGGTGGATCCCGGCGAGTTCGTCCGGCAGGCGCGGCAACCCGTGCGGTTCGGTGCCGCGCTGGCAGCGGTGACCGCGCGGTTCCCCTCCGCGACCCTCGTGGAGGTCGGCCCCGGCAGCACGCTGACCGCCGCTGCCGCCGCGGCGGACCTGACCGCGGTGCCGCTCTCCCCCGGCCGGGCCGCCCCGGCGGACGCCGTGCTCGCCGCTCTCGGCGAACTGTGGACGTGCGGCCTGCCGGTGGACACCTCCGCGCTGTGCGTGCCCGGCAGGCTGATCCACCTGCCCGGCTACCAGTTCCACGGCAGGCGCTGGCTCGCACCGGAAGCCGCCGCGGCACAGCCCGCCGTCGAGGCGGTGCGGCAGGCCGAGGCCGAACCGGCCACCACCGACCCGTCCGGCCTGCTGTCGTCGCTGTGGGCGGAGCTGCTCGGTCACCACGCGCCCGGCGCGGACGACGACTTCTTCGAGCTGGGCGGCGACTCGATGCTGATCACCCAGCTCGCCCGCAGGGTGCACCAGGAGCTCGGTGTCCGGGTGTCGCTGCGCGGCATGCTCGCCGCCCGCACCCTTGGCGGCCAGATCACCCACGTGCGGGACCTGCTCACGACCGCGGCCTGACACCACCACACCACCACTACCTGGGGGACTCGATGTCATTGCCCGAACGCGTAGACCACAGCACGCACGGGGTGCGAGGTGCGCCCTTGCCTCCCAGGGCGTGGGCGTCGGTCTGCGACCTGATCGCGCGGACAGCGCCCGGCAGGACCGCCGTGCGCGCCGGCGGCCGGACGCTCACCTACGGCGAGCTGATCGCCTGGGCGGACACGATCGCCGCACGCCTGGTCGCCGCCGGAGCGGGTCCCGGCCACCGCGTGGGCGTGCTCGTCGCTCCGTCGGCCGCGATGGTCGCCGCGGCGCTCGGCGTGCTGCGCGCCGGCGCGGCCTACGTGCCGGTCGATCACGGGCAGCCCGCCCGGCGCGTGCGGGAGGTGCTCGCCGACGCACGCGTCACCGGAGTGCTCACGGACATACCGGACGACGAACGGCTCGCGGGCTTCCCCGCGTTCCCGGTCACCGAGTCCGCGCGGCCGCAGGCGTTCACCGCGCCGCCCGCCGCCCAGGGCGATCCCGCCTACCTGATCTACACCTCCGGCAGCACCGGCGAGCCCAAGGGTGTGCTCGTCGAACACGGCCAGCTCACCGCCTCGACCCTCGCGCGGCACCAGGTCTACCCCGGCCGGCCGACGTTCCTGCTGCTCTCCCCCCTCGCGTTCGACTCGTCCGTGGCGGGGATCTGGGGCACGCTCACCGCGGGCGGCACGCTCGTGGTCGCCACCGCGGACGAGGTGCGCGACCCCGCCCGCCTGGCCGAGCTGGTGCGCGAGCACGGGGTGACCCAGTTGCTCTGCGTGCCGTCGCTCTACGCGGTGCTGCTCGACGCCGCCCGGCGGACGGGCGGGCTCGACTCGCTGGACACCGTCGTCGTGGCGGGCGAGTCGTTGCCGGAATCGTTGCTGCGCCGGCACTTCAGCGCGCACGCCCAGCCGGTGGCGCTGGTCAACGAGTACGGCCCGACCGAGGCGACGGTGTGGGCGACCTACCGCTGGTACGACCGCGAGGGCCCGGTGTCGATCGGCGGCCCGGTCCCCGGCACCGTGCTGCACCTGCTCGACGACGACCTGCGGCCGGTACCGCAGGGCCAGGAAGGCGAACTGGTCGTCGGCGGGCCGGGTGTGGCACGCGGCTACTTCGGCAGGCCGGAGGCGACCGCGGCGGTGTTCGTGGACGACCCGTTCACCGGCGGCCGCATGTACCGCACCGGTGACCGGGCGCGGTGGGCCCGCGACGGGACGCTCGAGTTCCTCGGCCGGCGCGACCACCAGGTGAAGGTGCGCGGGCACCGGATCGAGCTCGGTGCCGTCGAGTCCGCGCTGCACGACCTGCCCGGCGTGCGGGACGCGGCGGTGGTGCCCAACCAGGCGCACACGCAGCTCCTCGGGTTCGTCCGGGCGGACGCGACGGTCACCGGGTCGTGGCTGCGCGACCAGCTCGCGATCCGGCTGCCGCAGGCCATGGTGCCGGTCCGGATCGACGTGCTCGACCAGCTGCCGCGCACGTTCGCGGGCAAGGTCGACCGGGTGCGGCTGCGCGAGCTGGCCGACGGAGCTCCGGCGGACGTGCCGGACGGGTCCGGCACCGCGCCCCCTACCGGCACCGCCACCAGCGTGGCGGCCGCCTGGGCCGAAGTGCTGAAGATGCCGGACGTGCCGGTGGACGCGAACTTCTTCGACATCGGCGGCCACTCGCTCGCCATGTTCGAGCTGCAGGAAGCACTCGAACGGCACACCGGCACCAGGCCGTCCGTGGTCGCGCTGTTCCGGCACACCACGGTGACCGCCCAGACGGAACTGATCAGCGGTTCAGGAGCCGGTCAGGACCACGCGGACTACCGCCAGGACGCCCGTCGCCGCGCGCTCCAGGCGCGGCGCCAACGCACCACCAGGGAGACGGCCTGATGACGAACATCTGGTTCCAGTGCCCGCACCCGAACCCCGACGCCGGCCAGCGGCTCATCTGCTTCGCCCATGCGGGCGGATCGGCGTCGTTCTACCGGAGCTGGGGTGCGGGCCTGCCGAACGTGGAGGTGCACGCCGTGCGCTATCCCGGCCGCGGTGAGCGGATCGACGAACCGCTGCCGCGGGACCTGCGCCTGCTCGGCACGCAGATCGCCGAGGCCCTCCTGCCGCTCGCGGACCGCCCGCTCGCGCTCTTCGGCCACAGCCTGGGGGCTCCGGTCGCGCTCGAGACGGCGCGCGGCCTCGAGGCCCGCGGGGTGCCGGTGGCGCACCTGTTCGTCTCGGGGTCCCGCAACGCGCCGCTGCCACCGCGGCAGCCGGTGTCCGACGACGAGTCCGACCCGGCGGTGCTGGCGGCGGCGCTCGGCGGGATCGACGGCACCGACCCGGAACTGGTGGCCGACCCGTTCTTCCAGGAGCTGGTGCTGCCCTACGTGCTGGCGGACAGCCGCATGTTCCACGCCTACGACAACGCCCCCGAGCCGAAGCTGCGGTGCCCGGTGACGTCGATCTTCGGCGACGTGGACGGTGACGCGGACCGGCGGCCGTGGCCCGAGCTCACGTCCGGCCGTTTCGAGGAGCACGTGCTGCCCGGCGACCACTTCTACCTGTCCGCACGCCCGCCGTTCGAGCTGATCGAGCGCTCCCTGCCGGCGGTGCGGACGTGACCAGGACACCTCCCCCGTTCGACCGGGAGCTGGCCGAGCCGATCCGGGAGATCCGGGCGAGGATGCCGATGCCGCTCACCGACGAGCTCATCGCGGACCGGCGGGCGCGCACCAAGGCGGGCGAGCTCACCGACGACGAGATCCGCCGGGGCGGTGCGTTCGAGCTCGTCGAACGCACCGCGGGTGAGGTGCCGCTGCTGATCTGCACACCCACCCGGAGCCCCGGCCCGCACCCGGTCGTCTACAACACGCACGGCGGCGGGATGGTCGCGGGCAGCCCGCGCACCGCGGAACTCGCCGAGGAGCTGGAACGAGCGGAGGAGCTCCAGCTCGCGGTGGTCGCCGTCGACTACCGGCTCGCGCCCGAGCACCCGCATCCCGGCCCGGTCGAGGACTGCTACGCGGGCCTGGTGTGGACGGTCGAGCACGCACAGGAGCTGAACCTCGACCCCGGCCGCGTGCTGGTGAGCGGCAACAGCGCCGGCGGGTGCCTCTCCGCCGCGCTGGCGCTGCTCGCACGGGACCGCGGCGGTCCACGGCTGATCGGGCAGATGCTCCAGTGCCCGATGCTCGACGACCGCTGCGAGGCACCGTCACAGACGCAGATGGCCGATGTCGGGCTGTGGGACGGCAGGTCGAACCGCGCCGGGTGGACCGCGTTGCTCGGCGACCGGATCGCCACGGCGGAGGTGACGCAGTACGCCGCGCCCGCCCGCGCCCGTGACCTGACCGGGCTGCCACCCGCCTACATCGACGTCGGCTCGGTCGAGGCGCTGCGGGACGAGGCGGTCACCTACGCCACGAGGATCTGGCTGCGGGGTGGCGAGGCCGAGCTGCACGTGTGGTCCGGCGCGTTCCACAGCTTCGACCAATGGGTGCCTGAGGCGGTCGTCTCGCGCACCGCGCGCCGGGCCCGCGCCGACTGGGTGCGCCGGGTGCTGGAGGCGAGCCGGTGACCACGCCCCCCGGCCTGCCGCCCGGCGTCGAGCTGATCCGGTTCCTGTGGGTGGATCTGAACGGACTGGTGCGCGGCAAAGGCGTGACGCGGTCCGCCTATGCCGCCAGGATGCACTCCGGTATCGGCATGGCCACGATGAGGCAGGCGGCCGCGCTCTGCGACCGGGCGGCTCCGGTGCCGGAGGTGGACGGGATGGAGGAGGTCCGGGTGATGGCGGACCACCGCACGTTCGGCCTGCTGCCGCACGCACCCGGCTCCGCCGCCGTGCTGTCGGACCTGCTGCGGCAGGACGGCACACCGTGGGGCGCGTGCCCGCGGACGTTCCTGCGCGGCGCGGTCGCGCGGGCGGAGGCACTCGGGTTCGACGTGGTGGCCGCGTTCGAGCCGGAGTTCACGCTGCTGCGCGAGGCACCCGATGGCGGCACGGTCCCGTTCGACGACAGCCTGACCGCGGACAACGACGGGTTCGACGCCACGAACGACCTGGTGGTGGCGCTGATCAGGGCATTGCGGGCGCAGGGTCTCGAACCTGAGGTGTACCACCCGGAGTTCGCGGCGGGCCAGCACGAGCTGACGATCGGCAGGGCCCCTGCCCTTCGTGCCGCCGACGAGCACGTGTGGCAGCGGGTCCTCACCCGCGGTCTCGCCCGTGCGCGCGGCCTGCGCGCCACGTTCGCCCCGGTGCCGAAGCCGGGGTTCCGGGGCAACGGCAACCACCTGCACGTCTCGCTGTGGCACGACGGACGGAACGTCTTCGCCGATCCCGCCGACGGCCTCGGGCTGTCGGCCACCGCCCGCCACTTCATCGGCGGAGTGCTCGCGCACCTGCCGGGGTTGCTGGCGCTGACGACCCCGAGTGTGAACAGCTACCGGCGGTTCCAGCGAGGCATGTTCGCCGGGGCGTTCGCCTGCTACGGACTGGACAACCGGGAGGCCGCCGTGCGGGTGCCGTCCCGGCTGCGCGGCGATGAAAGCGGGTCGGTCAACGTCGAGTTCAAACCGTGCGACGCCACCGCGAACCCCTATCTCGCGCTGGGGGCGGTCGTGCACGCCGGGCTCGACGGCGTCGAACGCCGGCTCGATCCCGGCGGCCCGATGGCGGAGGACCCGAACACCCTGTCCGGCGACGAGCTCACGGCCCGCGGGGTCGCCAGGCTGCCCGGTTCGCTCGAGGAGGCGCTCGACGAGCTGCTGCGCGACGAGCTGTTGACGTCCGTGCTCGGCTCACCCCTGCTGGAGATCTACGAAGCCGTGAAACGCGCGGACGTGCGCGACGTGAAGGGGCTGGATGATGAACAGCACCACGCGCTGTACTGCACGAGGTACTGACGGCATGTCCACCCTCATGCGCTCGAGGCCGTTCATCCTGCTGTGGACGTCGACCCTGGTCAGCTCGTCCGGCACGGTGCTCACGATCCTCGCGCTGTCCATCGCCGTCTACGAGCGCACCGGGTTGAACCTGGCGGCGAGCGCGGTGTCGGCAACGCAGTGGCTGATGCCGGTGCTGCTCGCACCGCTGCTCGCGAGCCTGTGCGTGCGGTTCGCGCCGCGGCATCTCGTCGTGGCCGCCGAGGGCGTCTCCGCCGTGGCGGCACTGGGCATCGGCCTGCTGGTCGGTCCCGCGCCCCTGGTCGCGGGCGGGTTGCTGCTGGTGCGGTCGTTCCTCGACGCGGTCACGAGGTCGGGGACCCCGATCGCGCTCAAACGCACGCTGCCGGAGGACGTGGTGGCGCGCGGCGTCGCGCACTGCGAGGCCGCCCGCCTCTACGGGGCCGCGATCGGGGCGCTGGCGGGCACGTTGCTGCTGGGCACGGTCCCGCTCACCACGATCATGCTGATCAACACCGGCACGTTGCTGGTGTCGGCGGTGGTGCTCGCGTGCGCGCGGCTGCCCCGCGAGAGGCACAACCCCGTCGCACCGCGCGGCCGGGACGTGCTGGCGGGCGCGTTGGCCACGGTGCGGGCGAACCCGCTGCTGTTGCGGGCGTTCGTGCTGCTGGCGGCCACGACCGCGCCCCAGGCGCTGCACAACATCGGCCGCACCGCGTTGTCCATCGAGCACCTCGGCCTGGACTCGGCCGGTGTGGCGGCGCTCGCGATCGTCACGACGGTGGCGCTCGGGGTGGGCGCGTTGCTCGCCTCGGTCAGCTCCCGTCCGACTCTGTCGGCGGCCGCCGCGTGGGTGCTGCTCGTCGCGCCGGCCGCCCTGCTGATCGTGGCGTCGATCGTCACCGGCGTCACCGCCAGCTTCGCCACCTACGGGCTCTTCGTCGTGCTGTTCGAGGTCGGCTTCGTGTGGTTCTCCGCGTTGCTGGTGCACCGCGCTCCCCTGGCGGCCATCGAGGAGATCGCCGCGCTGCGGACGGTGGTGCTGCCCGGCGTGCTCTGCGTCGCTCTGGTCGGGTTCGGACTGCTCGTCGACGTCGTCGGCCTGCTCGGCGGTGCGCTCGCCTATCTCGGCTGCGCCGCCGTGATCGGTGTGGCACAACAACGACTGCTCGCCCGCGCGCCGGGTGACGCCAGGAAGGAGGCGGCGCCCGTTGCCCGCGACTCCGCAGAATGACCGCGTGGCCGTCGTCGTCGACGGTTACTCGACCGCATCGTTCCTGGCACCGGCGTTCCTCGCGCACGGCATGAGGTGCGTGCACGTGTCGTCCGGTGAACAGCGCGTGCCCGCGCTGCGCGCCACCCACTCTCCCGAGCTCTACCTGGCCGACCTCGCCGCGGACGCCGGCCTGCTCGACCGGCTCGCGGCGTTCCGGGTGGCGCACGTGCTGCCGGGCCTCGACTCCGGCAGCGAACTGGCGAGCGACCTCGCCGCACAGCTGGACGTCCCGACCCGCAACGACGAACACCTCGCCCGAGCACGCCGCGACAAGGCCGCGATGCTCGGCGCGCTACGGGACGCCGGGGTACCGGTGCGCGCTCACGCCGAGGTGGGATCGGCGGACGAGGCGGTCGCGTGGTGCACTGCCCGCGGGCGTGGTGCACTGCCCGCGGCCGGTGGCCGGTGGTGGTGAAGCCGACGGGCAGCGCGGGCACCGACGGGGTCCGCATCTGCGCGACCGCCGGCGAGGTCCGGGAGGCGGCCGCGGCCGTTCTCGGCGCGGAGAACATCTTCGGCGCGCCCAACACCACCGTGCTCGTCGAGGGCTTCCTGGCCGGCCAGGAGTACATGGTCAACACGGTGAGCGCCGACGGCTGGCACCGCGTCCTGGAGGTGTGGCGCACGGTCAAGCGCCGCCAGGAGGGTGCGAACGTCTACGACTACTTCGAACTCACCGATCCCCTCGACGACGGCGGCGCGCGGGTCGTGACCGCGGCTCGTGCGGTGCTGGACGCGCTCGGCTTCCGCTGGGGCCCCGCTCACCTGGAACTGATCGACGCGCCGGGCGGTGCGGAACTGGTCGAGGTCTCCCCGCGCTTCCACGGCGGAATCGACCTTTCCGCCACAACAGCCGCGCTGGGCACCAACCAGGTCGTCGACACCGTGCGCGCGCTGATCGGCCCGGACCGCTACCGCGCGGCCCACCCGCCGGTCGCCCCGGTGCGGGCGGCGTGCTCGTCGGTCATCCTGCTGTGCCCGCGCACCGGGGTGCTCACGCGCGAACCGGACTGGGACGCCTTGCGCCACCTCAAAACCTTCCACTCCGGCAAGTCGCGGATCGCGCTCGGGCAGCGGGTGCGGCGCACGTTCGACATGTTCACGTCGGCGGGGAACGTCTACCTGGTCGGTGAGCCGGAGGAGGTGCTCGCCGATCGGGAGGTGGCCCGCCGGTGGGCGGAGGAGGAGCTGGCGGCGGCGATCAGCTGACCGCGCGCCGCAGCGCCCCCGCCGCCACCTCGACGTCCGCGACCTCGGTGTAGTGGTGCACCGACAGCCGCACGAACCGGGCGAACCCGGCCAGGCTCAGCGGCGTGTGCGAACCGAGCGCCACCCACCCGGTCACTCCGTCCTCCGCTAGCGCGGCCGTGATCCGCTCAGAGGGCACGTCGGCGTGCGCGAACGACACGATGCCCGCCCGCGTGCCGCCCGGCGCGAGCAACCGCGCGCCCGGCGTCGAAGCCACCGCGTCGAGCAACGCCGAGAACACCTCCGCCGACGCTCCGCCCGGCCGCGAAGCCGCGTGGTCGGCGGCGGCGAGCAGGCCCAGCACGACCGCGTTGTTGCGTTCGGACGTCTCGAACCTGGTCGCGCGGCCGGTGGTGAGGCGATGATCGTGCAGAGAGCTCACCTCGGCCACGTGCAGGTCGTGGAACTGCGGCTCGACGTGGTCCCACAGGGAGCGGGCGACGAAGGCGAATCCGCTGCCGCGCGGGCCGCGCAGGAACTTCCGGCCGGCCGCGGTGAGCAGGTGGCAGCCGATCGCGCGCACGTCGATCGGCAGCTGGCCGGTCGTCTGGCAGGCGTCGACGACGTAGACGGCGCGCGATCCGGCCAGCAGCGCGCCGACCTCCGCCACCGGCAGCACGATGCCGGCACCGGAAGGCATGTGCACCAACGACACCAGGCTCACCCGGTCGTCCAGGTGCGTGGCCATCCAGGCCAGGTCGAGGTCGCCTGCCGGATCGGTCGGCACGACCTCCAGCGTGCAGCCGTGCCGGGCGGCCAGGTGCTGCAGGGCGATCAGGTTGCCCGCGTACTCGTACGGGGTGCACCAGATCCGGCTGCCCGTGGGCAGCCGCAGGTTGCAGACCACCCGGCACCACGCGTCGGTGGCGCTGGCGAACAACGCGATCTCGGCCGGATCCGTGCCGACGAGCCTCGCGAGCGAGCCGTACACGTCGTGTTCGAGCTGTTTCGCGTGGGCGGCTTCGGCTTCGTAGGGGCCGGCCTCCGCCTCTTCCGCGAGGTAGGCGGTCATGACGGGGAGTACCGCGGGCGCCGGAAGTCCGGCGCCCGCGGTGTTCAGGTGGATCCTGGCGCCCATCAGGCGACCTCGGTCCGCAGCGCCGCCAGCTCCGCGAAACTGCGCGGCAACGCGAAACTGCGCGGCAACGCGTTCGGGTCGCCGCCCGCGCGCCGCCAGTTCCGGTATTTCGCCGCGTAGCTCACGAGGGTCTCCCTATCCCTCCTGCCGGGCGAGCGGGTCATGATGCCCGCCCACAGGCTGTCCCAGCGCGCGTACGCGGGGTCGCCCATCAGCACGCGGTGCGCCTTCTTCATGTTCCAGAAGGGCACACCGGTGTTGAGGTGGTGCACCAGGTGGAAGTTGTCGTTGTGCCTGCCGAGCAGGAACCTTTCCAGCGCCCACCCGTGCCGGTTGCGGGTCATCAGGATCTGCTTGTTCTCGCTCTCCGGCAGCGGGTAGTGCTCGGCCAGTTCGGAGAGCCAGCCGATCGCCACCGCGGTCGTGAAGAGCGGCACGAACCAGAACAGCGCCAGCTCCGGCAGGTACCCGAGGTACGCCACCACACCGATGATCACGGCCCACACCCCGCCCAGCACCCAGCGCTCGGCGCGCAGGCTGATCGGCATCGACACGGCGACCTGGTCCTGGCGGAACAACAGCCGGTCCTCCACCACGTACCGGACGTACTCGGCCGTGCGCAGGCCGAGCACCGCCAGCAGCACGTTGCGCAGGAAGAACGTCCGATTGGAGGTCGCCGGATCGTAGACGCCCACCTCGTTGTGGAAGCCGAAGTCCGGGTCCTTCTCCGGATCGCCGAGGAACCGGTGGTGGAAGCCGATGTGCGAGCTGCGGTACGGGTTGTACATGTGGAACACGAGGTGCCCGGAGAACACGGTGCCCAGCAGGACGTTCAGCCATCCGCTGCGCGCCAGCACCTTGTGCGACGACTCGTGCAGGATGTTCACCAGCGCGCGCTGGGTCGACCCGATCAGCACCAGCGAGACCGGGTAGAACCAGTAGGAGACGCCCACACACAGGTACACGGACAACGCGATCACCGCGTAGTCGAAGAGCAGGCCGAGCACGCCGTGGTGGTTGTCCAGCCGGCACAACGCGCGGAGCTGCTTGCGGATCTCCGGCGAGAGCTTGCTGAAGTCCAGGTCGTGCTGGCCTTCTGACACGAGGCTCACGGTCACCCCCAGGTCGTGGGTCCGCCTCGCTCCGGACGCGCGGTCTGCCGTCCGGAGCGGGCGGCGAGGACGTCAGCGGGTGAGACCGGCCGTATACGCCGACGTGTCCCCGCGGAGGACGACGCTGGGGCTGCCGTCGACGCCGACCGGCACGGGACCGCCCACGGTCACCCGCTCTCCCCTGCGGTGCTGGCCGTGGTAGTCGTAGACGGCGTAGTGCAGCGTCGCCTGGTTGTCCCAGATCACCAGGTCGTCCTTCTGCCACTTCCACCGCACCGTGTGCTCCGGCTTGATGGCGTACTCGGTGAGCATCCGGATCAGGTCGCGCCCCGCCTGGGGGCTGAACCCCTGCACGCGCCGCGCGAAACCGCCGAGCAGCAACGAACGCTCCCCGGTCTCCTCGTGCACGCGGACCGCCGGGTGCTCGGCCTCGAACTGGTGCTCCAGGTAGCGCGACCGCGCGTCACCGTCGTAGGTGTCGTCGGTGAAGTCCGCGTCGTTGGAGTGCACGATCCGCAGCCGGTCGGCGAGGTCACGCAGATCCTGCGGCAGCCGGGAGTAGGCGACCGCGGTGTTGCACCAGATGGTGTCCCCACCGACCGGCGGGCACACGACGTTGTGCAGGAACGCGAAGGCCGGTGGGCGCTCCAGGTAGGTCAGGTCGGTGTGCCAGTGGTTCGCACGCGTGCCCTCACCCTTCGAGTCCATCTCCCGCAGCAGCGGCTTGCCCTCGGGGCCGCCGTAGAGCGGGTGGCCGAGCGTGAGCTCGCCGAACCGCTGCGCGAACGCCACCTCGCTCTCGTAGTCGAGCCGCTGGCCGCGCAGGAAGATCACTTTGTGCTCCAGCAGGGCCCTGCGCAACGTCGCGATGGTGTCGTCGCTCAGCGGCCTGGTGGTGTCGACGCCGGTGATCTCGGCGCCGACGAAGCCGGTCATTCGCCTGATGCCGACGTCGACGGCAGGCGAGATGGTATCGGTCATAGCCCCTGCACCCTTCAGCTTGGCACTTATTTGCCAGTCACATTGCCACGCTTTGCCAGCTGTGGCAACCTTACTTCCGGCAACGATCCGGGGAGGTCGCGGGTGATTGATCGGACCGAGGTGGACGCGCTGGCGCACGAGGTGATCGACTGGCGGTTCAAGGGACTGCCGGTGAGCGCGGAGGGCCGCACGGTCGCCGAGGTGGCCGCCCAGCGGCTCAACCTCTTCGACGACGGTTTCCTCGGCCCGCTGCTCACCCTCGACGAGGGCGCGCTCGACCACAACGTCACGGCGATGGCGACGTGGTGCGCCAAGAAGAACGTCCTGCTGGCCCCGCACGCGAAGACCACCATGGCACCGCAGCTGTGGGCCAGGCAGCTCGACGCCGGCGCGTGGGGTCTCACCGCGGCCAACGCGGCTCAGCTGCGCGTCTATCGCCGTTTCGGCGTGTCCAGGGTGCTGTTCGCGAACGAGCTCGTCGACGCGCCGTCCCTGCACTGGGTCGCCGACGAGCTCGACCGCGACGAGACGTTCGAGTTCAGCTGCTTCGCCGACTCTCCGGAGGTGGTGACGCGGATGAGCGAGGCGCTGGCCGCGAGGCCGGGCACGCGGCCGGTCGACGTGCTCGTCGAGATCGGGCGCACCGGTGGTCGCGCGGGCGCGCGTTCCGAGGCGGACGCTCTCGCGACCGCGAAGGAGATCGCCGCGAGCACGCGGCTGCGACTGGCCGGTGTCGCGGGCTACGAGGGTGTGCTCGTCAACGACCCGTCACCGCACAGCCTCGCGATCGTCGACGAGTTCCTGCGCCGGATGCGGAACGTCACGGAGAAGCTGCACCGGCTGGGCCTGTTCGAGACCGACAGGGTGGTGGTGAGCGCCGGTGGCAGCTGCTTCTTCGACCAGGTGGCCGACCGGCTCACCCAGCCGTGGGAGAACGGGCTCGACGTGGTGCCGGTTCTGCGCAGCGGCTGCTACATCGCGCACGACGACGGTTTCTACCGCTGGATGTCCCCGTTCTCCCGCAGCGAGCCCGGACAGCTGCGGCCGGCGCTGCGGGCGTGGGCCAGGGTGACCTCACGGCCGGAGCACGGCCTGGCCCTGCTCACGGCGGGCAAGCGCGACCTGTCGTTCGACGCGTGGATGCCGGAACCGCAGGTCGTGCGCAGGTCGGCGCGCAAAATGCTGCCGTTGCGCGACTGCACGATGAAGGAGATCAACGACCAGCACGCGTTCGTCCGGCTCGGCCCCGACGCCGACGTGCGGATCGGCGACTGGATGGGTCTCGGGCTCGCCTACCCCTGCACCGCGTTCGACAAGTGGCAGCTCATCCCGGTCGTGAGGGGTGAAACGGTCGTGGATTTCGTGCGAACCTTCTTCTGAACCGGAACACCGTCGACAACGGCCGCGAGAGTGCGAAGGAGCCCGTTTCATGCCGAAGCTGCTCATCGGCAACTGGTCGAACGAACCGGAACTCGAGCACATGACCGACGAGAGCCGCAGGCACGTCGGTGCCCAGGGGCAGCGGATGATCTGGAGCGCCGGCCCCGGCGACGTCGTCGTGCTGCCGTTCCACCCCGCACCCGGTTTTCTCGCCTACGTGACGGACCTGCTCGGTTTCGGGCCGGACGACGTCCACGTGCTGGTACCGCCTGAGGGCAAGCTCACGGATGTGCTCACCAGCGACCGGCTGGAGGCCCCCGCGTTCGTCGCCGAGTTGGGCGAGGTGATCACCGAACGCGGGATCCGCCAGGTCGAGGCCTTCTACCTCGACGACTACGTGAACCGGCTGATCAACCGGCTCGGTCTCACCGCGGACGGGTTCGCGTTCGTCGACCAGGGCGGCAACGAGCTGCTCAACAGCAAGGTGGTGTTCCGGGCGATCGCGGCGGGCATCGGGCTGCCGCTGGCCGACGGGATCGTGACCGACGTGGCGGACGACGCGATCGAGTTCCTCTGTGGCCTGCTCGGCACCGGCCGTTCGGCGATCGTGAAGCAGGACGTCCACGTCGCCGGTCTCGGCAACGAGATCCTCAGCCCGGCGGCCGGCATCGAGGCGCAGGGGGCACTGCACTGGAAGGTCCTGCCGAGCCGGGAGTCGCTCGTGGCCCACGTCGGCGAGCGCTGGTCCTGGTACACCTCGGGCCTGCGGCGCCGGGTGGTCCTCGAGGAATACCTGCCGGGATCGGTGTCGCTGTGGGGTGAGGCCGACATCAGCGCCGACGGTGTCGAGGTGTTCGGGCACGGCCAGATCCGGCTGGCACCGATCCTCGACGGCGTGGTGATCCCGGCCCCGCCAGAGGCATCCGGAGCACCCGCGTTCCCCGGTTTCCTCGCCGACCTGGCACGCCTCGCGGAGGCGATGCGCGCCATGGGATACCGCGGCTTGACCAACATCGACGCGATGCTCACGGCGGACGGCCGGATCGTGTTCAACGAGTTCAACGCGCGCCACGGCGGCTCGACGCACCTGTTCCGGATCGGCCAGCGGGTCATCGGCGGCGACCACCTGACCGAGCGGTGCCTGATCGAGCGCCGTGACTGCGCGTTCCCCGAGTTCCCAGAGGCGCTGCGCGTACTGGGCGACCGGGGGCTGGCGTACGACCCCGCCACGCGCACCGGCGTGATCATTCCGGTGTACGGCAGCCACGGCGACGGTCTGGGTGGCGAGGTGTGCGTCGTCGGCGAGGACCTCGTCTCGGCCGAGGCGACCGAACGGCTGCTGGTGGACGCGTTTTCCGGATGATCTCGAACGGGTGAGAGGAACTCACGCCTGATGGCCACGGTCGGCTACCGCAGCATCGTCACGAAACCAGTGCTCGTGTGGACGGCAGCAGCGTTGGCGAACAAGCTGCCGATCGCGATGGCACCACTCGCGTTCGTGTTCCTGGCGAGAGAGATGCCGGGCGGATACGCGCTGGGTGCCACCCTCGCCGCTCTGTGGGTGGTGTCCGAGGTGGTCGGCGCACCCCTGCTCGGAGTGTGGTTCAACCCGGAGCGGGCACGGTTGCACCTCGCGTTCGGTCTGGGGGCCGGCGCGCTCGCGTACGGCGCGCTGTCCCTGGGCGAGACGCTGCCGGCACCGGCGCTGTTCGTGCTGACGTTCCTCTCCGGCTTCGGCCCAGCGGCCTCGCCCGGTGGTCTGCGCGCGATCCTCACGCGGCTCGTGCCGGAGGAAGACGTCTCGAAAGTGCTGAGCGCCGAGGTCTCGTTGAACGGCCTGGTGTGGGCCATGGCCCCGGTGGTGGTGGCATTCGTCGCCACCGGTGTCAGCCCCGGTACCCCGATGGCGGTGGCCGCGGCACTCGACGTGGTGGCAGTCGCGGTTGTCGTCTTCTTCCTGCCGGAGGGCAGAACCGAGGAAGCACCGCCAGGTGGCACCACGTCGACCAAGGTGCTGGCGTCGGCGTGGCCGAGTTACCTGACGGCCGCCGCCTCCATGGCGATGGTGGCCATCGTCGAGCTGGTCCTGCCGGCCCTGGTCGAGTCGAAGGGCATCGAGGTGCGGGCGGTGGCCCCGCTGCTGGCGACGTTCTGGGTGGCGGGCGTCCTCGGCGGCTACCTCTACGGCAGGCGGACCTGGCCGGCCAGCCGCCGCGTGCAGGCGTTCGTCAGCCTGCTCGTCACCACCACCGCGCTCACCCTCGTGGCGGTCGCGCCAGGCGCTGTCGGCATCGGGATCGCACTCGCCGTCGGCGGCATGTTCCAGTCGGCGGTGCTGGTGACCCGCAACCTCTCGTTGCGCGACGCACTACCCGCCTCCGCGCACACCGCCGGTTACGCGCTCATGTACGCGACCACCGGCGTCGGCTACAGCATCGTGGCCGCAACCTCCGCCCTGGTGATGACCTACACCTCCCCCGGCGTGGCGATCCTGGGAGGTGGCGCGATCACCCTGGTGCTCGGCGTGGTCGCCACCGTCTCGGAGGGACGGCGGCCGAAGCGGTCCTGATTCCCGGCCGCGGTACCCGGACCCCGTTCACCGGCCCGCAGAAGTGTTTTTGTCTCAGCGCAACAGAATTGTCCAAAATCCATTGTGGACACTTGGCGAGCACCGCTCATTCGCGGTCCGCACGGCGTTCGCGGAAGGCGATCATGTTCATCCGGTTGCCGCACCGCACACTGCAGAACCGCTTGAGGCCGTTGCGGGACAGATCCAGTACGAGACCGGCGCAATCGTCGGCCGCACAGATCCGCAGGCGGTCCATCTCGTTCATCTGGATCACGTCGAGCAAGCCGAGCGCGGCGTCCACCCGGATTCGTTCCGCGAGCGGAGAGCTCGGCTCGGTGGCGTGGACGTGCCAGTCCTGGGAGTCGTGCCGCACGAGATGCGGGAGTGCCTTGGCGTCGCGGAGCATCTTGTTCACGGCCTCGGCGGCGTCGTCGCGACCGAGCGACCACACCTGCCTGAGCAGGGCACGCGTGCGACGAACGTCCTGCAGTTCCTCCTCGTCGTGGTCAATGCGGCCCGTGAAGGGGTAGCGACCGAGCAAAGCCCTGAGGTGATCGACCGTGGCCAGTTCGTCCGTGCCACTGCGCGAGGCCGACGGATCGGTGTTGCACAGCGCCACGACGAAGACGAGTGCCTGCTCCGCGTCAGGCTCGAGACGCACGTTGACTCCTTGCGTAGACCGAACTGCGTCAGGGATATCAACCAGATTAGGCCATGACATCGCCAGGGGCAGGTCGGCAGGACAGGCGACGCGATGGGGCCGTTTCCGGACATCCTCCGAAGGCGGCCCATCGGTGTCCACCCGGACTGACGCAGCCACCGAAAGCCTCCGAGCCGTACCATTCGCTGCGAGCGTTGAGCATCCAGCGCCGTGACCTCGCTCTCGGTGAAAGGCGACGCGGCATGGACGACCTGACGATTCTGCGTGGGCAGGAAGAAGCACACGCAGCCGGCTCGGACCGGCAGGATCCGGTGGAGCGCCTGGACGAGGCGACCGCCGCGCTGGCGATGCTGCGCGACGGATTCTCCGCCGAGGAACCCCTCGACGAGGTCCTGCAGCGACTGGCCGAAACCGCGGCGAGAGCGATCCAGGACGCCGACGCCGTCACCATCACCGTCAGTCCTCAGCAACCCAGAACCGCCGCCGCCAGCGACGAGACGCTCGTCGAGATCGACGAGAAGCAGTACGGCGCCAACCGCGGTCCGTGCCTGGAGGCCGCGCGCACGCTCCACGTCGTCCGCGCGGTCGTCGGTGAGAACAAGGACACCTGGCCGGAGTTCGAGGCGGCCGCGGACCAGCACGGTGTGCGCGCCTATCTGTCCGTACCCGTCGTGCTGCCGGCCTCGGACCGCAACGACGCCACGCACGTCGGGTCGCTCAACATCTACAGCTACACCGCGACGGGAAAGCGTGATGCGGCTGTTCACCACGGCCGCCAGCGCCGCGATCACCAACGCCCACCAGTGGCAACGATCCCGCGAACACATCAAGCAACTCGAAACCGCACTGGTCTCGCGAGCGGTGATCGAACAGGCCAAGGGCGTTCTCATGGCGGTGCACTCCTGCACAGCGGACGAAGCCTTCACCATGCTCGTGCAGCAGTCGCAGAACGAGAACGTCAAACTCCGCGACGTCGCGAAAAGCCTGCTGGACAACGCCACTCAACGTTGACGACCGGAATGCCGGGACATCCGTCGGGATGTCCCGGCATTCCCTCACCGGGGTGTGGTGGTCAGGCGGCCGGCATGAGGACCTTGTCGATGACGAACACGGTGGCGTTGGCGGTCGGGATGTTGCCGCACAACACCTTGGCGCCGTTGACGGTCACGTTGTCGCCGCTGCCCTCGACCTTGAGGGTGCCGCCCTGCACGGTCGGCAGCGAGGCGGCCTTGAGGATGCCGTCCTTGTCCATGCGCTGCGGCACGACGTGGTAGGTCAGGATGCCGGTCAGCTTGGTCTTGTCGGCCAGCACCGCGTTCAGCGCGTCGGCACCGAGGGCCTCGAACGCCGGGTCGTACGGCGCGAAGACGGTGTACTTGCCGTCGGTCTTGTTCAGCGTGTCGACGAGTCCTGCGGCCTTCACCGCGGCGACCAGCTTGGTGAGCAACGGGTTGTTGCTCGCGGCGGTCGCGACCGGATCGGTGACCATGCCCTCGAGCGAGCCCTTGTTGCCCGACTCCTTCGGCAGGCTCGCACAGCCTGCGCCGAACGTGTCGGACGTCTTGGTGACGCCGTCGCTCATCGCCGCCGAAGCCGACGTGGTGGTCGTGGGTGCCGCGGTGCTGGACGAGCCGCTGCCGGTGGAGGACGATTCGCCGCAGGCAGCCAGCGAGAGGGCCGCCGCGGCAAACAGACCGATTGCGGCCAGTCGCTTGGTCGTGCGCATGCAGATCACTCCTTTGTGGATGGTCACCGGTGTGCTTTCCGGTGCTACATCAGGTATTCGGTGTGCAGTGCCGGACGGATTGGCGTATCTCGGTCACGGGTTGGTCACAGCGGTGAACGCGATCGAGTGCCATCCCGTTGCGCCGTCCGGAATCGGGTTGGCGCGGTCGTTCGTCTGCACGTGGCCGGTCCGGTCGGTGGCCCTGCACTCGATCGTCCGACCACCGGGCGCGAGGTCGAGCTCGACCCGCCACATGCGCCAGGTGTCGACGTTGACCTCGGTGCTGATCGTGGCCTGTTGCCACGGGCCGCCGTCGACGCGCACCTCCACGCGGTCGATCCCGGTGTGCTGGGCCCAGGCCACGCCCGCCGCGACGAACCTGCCGGCGCGCACCTTCTCGAACGGCTTCGGTCTGTCCACTCTGGACATGGTTTTGACCGGGGCCTTCTTGCCCCAGCCGCGTTGTGCCCAGTACGGGTCGAACGCGCCGAAGGTGGTGAGCTCGGCATCGACCAGCCACTTCGTCGCGGAGACGAAGCCGTACAGGCCCGGCACGACCATGCGCACCGGGAAACCGTGCTCGACGGGCAGCGGTTCGCCGTTCATGCCGACGGCGAGCATCGCGTTGCTGCCGGGCGCCATGATCGTGGCGACCGGTGTGCCGCACGTCCAGCCGTCGGCGCTGCGGGTGGCGAGCTGGTCCGCGCCGGGGCGCACACCCGCTTCGCGCAACAGGTCCGGCAGTGAGACGCCGATGAAGTTCGACGTGGAGATGTACGGGCCGCCGACCTCGTTCGACACGCAGACCAGCGTGATGGTCCTCTCGACCAGCGGGCGGCGCAGCAGGTCGTCGTAGGTGAGCACCATCTCGTTGTCCACCATGCCGTGCACGCGCAGGCGCCAGTCCTCCGCGCGCAGCCTGGGCACCGTCAGCGCGGTGTCGACGCGATAGAAATCCTGGTTGGGCGTGAGGAACGCCGGCGTTCCCTCGCGGGAGAAGTCCGCGCCGAACGGGATCTCCGGCGCGTTCTCCTGTGGCCGCAACCTGATTCCGCGTCGAGACGACTCCACGTCCACCCGGGCGGTGAGCAGCTGCCCTGCCGTCACGGCGAGGCCCGCACCCGCGGCCACCGCCGCCGTCGACAGCAGGAAACGCCTGCGTTCCGCCATGTCCTGCGGTGCCGCCCGCGAATGCAGCCGGCGGAACGCGACGACGCCCACCACGAGGCTCGTCACCGGGGCGAGGACGGCGAGCGGTGTCGTCGTCGGGCGAGCCAGCACCGCACCGACACCGAGCAGGCCCAGCAGCAGCGCGATCAGCGTGCCGGGCCAGGGACCGCGGCGGGACACCAGGCCCGCCACCACACCGAGCCCGGCCACCACGACAGCCATTCCGGCCAGCAGCACCACTTTGTCGTTCTCGCCGAACGTGCGGACCGCGAAGTCCTTGACCGGGTGCGGGGTCAGGTCGATGGCGGTGTTGCCGACGGCGAGGAACGGCGACGCGAGCGGGTTCACCAGTGCGGCGACGAGATGACCCGCCGCCAGTGCCGCCGCCACGGACACCAGTCCGATGAGGACGGTTCGTGTTGCCTTCACACCAGTAGTTCGCAGCCGCCGGGCGAACGGATTGGTCAGACCGCCAGCGGAAGCACTACCAGTGGCGCGGTCGTCGGCCCCTTCGACCCTCCGCGCGGCTCGACGGTCAACGCCAGTTTCTCGGTCCCCGCAAGCGCTTCCATCACCATCGGCGGCAACTTGCCGCCCGTGGGCAGCACCCCGGCGGACTGCGGTCCGTCCGCGGCGACCACCCACAGCTGGTACGACCGGTCCGCGGGCAACTGGGGAAGTCCGCCAGCCAGGAACAGGACCTTGTTCTGGCTGGGCGCGTACACGGCCATGCCGGTGCCACCGTGCTCCACGGACCTGCTGACCGTTGTGGCGCCGGGAGAGGACATCAGCGCGGCCAGCTGGTTGTACTCGGCGGTGACCTGACGCAACGCGTCCACCTCGCGCGACAGCTCGTTGTTGCTGCGCACGGCCTGTGTGCCAAGCGCCACCGCAGCGAGCACGCTCGCGGCGGCGGCGAGCACACCGAGTCGCTTGAGCCATCGCCGTTCGGCAAGCACCGCCGACGCCCGGGTTTCCGACGGCGGTGTCGCTGGTGGGAGCTGGCGCGTCTGCGCCGCGACCGCGAGCACACGCGCTCGTAGCGCAGGAGGCGGCGCGTGCTCGGTGACCGCGCCGAGGCGTGCCGCGGTCTCCCGCAGTTCCGCGGCCTCGGCCGCACAGCTCTCGCACTCGCGCAGATGCTGTTCGAAGGCCTTGTTCTCGTTGTCGTCCAAGGCGTTCATCGCCCACGCACCGGACAACTGGTGCAGTTCGATGAGGCTCATGCCGACACCCCCATGCAGTCACGCAGTCTGATCAGGCCGTCCCGCATCCGCGTCTTGACCGTGCCGAGCGGGATCCTCAGCAGGCTCGCGACTTCCGGACAGGTGTAACCCTGGTAGTAGGCGAGCAGCACCGACTCCCGCTGCAACGAGGTCAGGAAGCTCAGGCACCGCCGCACCTGCCGTTGCTCGAGGCGACTGGCCGCCTGTTCGCTCGTGTTGTCGAACGGCGTGTCGACCTCGAGCCGGGCCGCCTGGACGTCGCGGTCTCCCGCGGCCTGAGCCGAGCGCACCCGGTCCACGGCACGGCGGTGCGCGATGGTCATGATCCACGCGGACGGGCTGCCCAGTGCGGTGTCGAAGCGGCTGGCCTTGCGCCAGACCTCGAGCATGACCTCCTGGAACACCTCCTCCGACTGGGCCTCGTCCCGCAGCACTCGCCGGATCAGCCCGAACACCTTGCCGGACATGAGGTCGTAAAGCCGCCCGAACGCAGCTTGGTCACCTCGCGCCACCTGTTCCAGCAGTTCCGGGCCGACCTGTTCCGGCACTGACTCCGCAGTCCGCGGCCGCACGAGCTCCATCGCACCCCTTCCCCGGGTCCACACCAGGGGTTCGGAGCGGCAGCCGAAACGGTTCGGTCCCCGATCGGTCGGAGCTGTCCGCCGGCCAGGCGGCCCGCTGCGCGTCCTGCCACAACTTCACCGGCAGGGGTGTGCGGGAAACACGCGCCCGAGTTCGACGACGCCACCGAAGACGAGGAACTGAACCCCGTCATGTCACACCGGCTCTTCACTCACCGGCCATGCGGTCTGCACGTCGATCTCTCGCTGGTCGGCGTCCAGGTCTCGCCGTTCAGCCCGGACTTCCCGATCCTCCATCGCATGACCGCGACGCCGTTGCGCCGCCTCGCGCTCATCCAGTTCGGTCTCGCGGCCGTCCAGACCTTGCTCACGCTCGTCCAGTCCCGCCTCCCGGCGATCCAGGGCACGATCGCGCTCATCCCCGGATGTCCGCGACGAGATCGCCGCGGCCGACGCGGCCACCTCGCTGTCGATCTCGTCCTGCTGACGGATCCGGTCGGCGTTGTCGCCCGAAGTGCTCATCCTTCATTGGACCACTCCGGTTCGCTCGGCGTGCGGCCGGCGGAGATCGCGTGACCTGCCAATGCCGATTCCGCGGTGCCACTAGGCGAACGCGGCCGGGTCCACCTCGAAGGCGCAGGCGACCAGGGCGTCGAGGTCCATCGCGGCTCCGGCAGCCGTCGCGGCGTCCAGTTCGGCGTCGGTGAGCACGGCACGGATGCGGCGCACCGTGCCGTCCCGGACGGCCAGCTGGTGCTTGGTCATCGGTGAGCCGTCCTGCTCGCGGATCACCTCGACGGCGCCGAGCATCCTGGCGGCCGAGGTGGCGTCCACCGTGCTGAGCAGGTCGACGAGCGAGCTCAGCGTGTAGAGGACGGCGAACCGGTCGCCGAACCCGTGGTGGATGCGGATGGCGGCGGTGTAGAGGCGGTAGGCCTCGACCGGGTCGCCTTCCAGCCGGGTGAGGCGGCCGAGGATGTGGCAGGCGTACGCCTCGCCGCCCATGTCGCCGATCTGCCTGCTGATCTCGACGGCTTCGGTGAGCAGCGGGCGGGCGGCGGCGGCGTCGCGCAGGTCCACGCAGACGTCGCCCAGGCCGACGAGGTCCAGCAGCAGCGTGCGGAGGTTGCCGACCACGCGGTCCAGCTCGACGTTGTGCCGCATCAGGTCGCGCGCGGTGTGCAGGTCGCCCTCGAAGCGGGCGATGATCGACAGGTTGCCGCGCGCCGCGGCCAGGACGTTGTCGCGTTTCCCGTGCGCTTGTTCGATCTCCACGCACTCGCCGAAGTACGCGCGGGCCTGGTCCAGGTCGCCGCTCTGCCTGGCGACGAGGCCGACGACGTTGAGCGACTGGGCCATCAGGTCGTGGTCGCCGAGCCGGCGGCCGATCCGCAGGCTCTCCTCGCCCAGCGTCCTGGCGGTCGCCTGGTCGTCCTGCTTGATGGCGAGGAACGCCGCGGAGTCCATCACCCTGCCGCGAACGCCCTCTGGCAGCCCGTCCTCCGCAAGCAGGCGGCGGTGCCACTCCCTGCCCTCGCGGATGTGCCAGCCCTTCTGCCAGAACCGGTTGACGCCGAGGACGATCCTCGCGGCGGTGAGCAGATCCGCGTCCGCCATCGCCCTGGTGTGCGCCGCGCGCAGGTTGAGGTACTCGCGGCTGACCCGCGCGTACCACGCCGCTCCGTCGTGGCCGCCCAGGCCGCGGTCCGCGCGTGCGGCGAACTCGGCGAAGTAGGAGGTGTGGCGCGCGGTCACCTGCTCGTCCGTCAGCCGTTCGCCGGCGTAGGCGCGGATGGTCTCCAGCATCGTGTACCTGAGGCCGTCCTCGGTGTGCCGCGCGCCGAGGAGGTTGCGGTCGACCAGCCCGGTGAGGCGCTTGGCCAGCCTCTCGGTGGTCTCGTCGGAGGGCAGGCAGATCGCGGCGACGGCGTCGGCCGTGCAGCCACCGGCGAACACCGCCAGGCGGGTCAGCAGCTCCTGGTCGTCCGCGTCGAGCAGCGCGAAGCTCCAGTCGATGGTCGCGCGCAGGGTCCGTTGCCGCGCGGGCAGGTCCTGGGGCCCGGCGGCGGGCAGCTCCGACCGGACGTCGAGCTGGGCGAGGATCTGGGTCGGCGAAAGGACGTCGCAGTTCGCCGCGGTGAGCTCGATGGCCAGTGGCAGCCCGTCCAGCCGGACGCACACCTCGGCCGCGGCGCGCAGGTCGGCCGCGGAGAAGGTCAGCCCGTACACGGCCTCGGTCGCCCTGGACACGAACAACGCCAGCGCGGGCCAGGACGCCAGCGCCTCGTCGGCCTCCTCCGGCCGGGACGGCAGGCGGTCCAGGTCGGGCACCGGCAGCGGCCCGACCGGGTAGACCTGCTCGCCGGTGAGCCTCAGGCGCTGCCGGCTCGTGGCCAGCACGCACACTCCCGGCGCCGCGGCCAGCAGCGCCGCCACGAACGAACCGGCGCTCAGCACGTGCTCGAAGTTGTCCAGCACCAGCAACAGCTCGAGCCCGCTCAGCGCCCGGATCACCGCGTCGGTCAGCGGCTCGTTCGTGCCCTCCGGCACCTCCAGCACGGCGGCGACCGCGGAGACCACCATCTCGGTCGTGGTGGCCTCGGCGAGCGACACGAACACGGCCCCGTCCGCGAACTCGTCCGCCACGGCCCCGGCGACGGCGACCGCCAGCCGGGTCTTGCCGATGCCACCGGCTCCGGTCAGCGTGACCAGCCGCCGTTCGGCGAGCAGGTCGGTCAGCCGCGAGACGTCCCGCGCCCGGCCCACGAGGCTGCTGACCGCCGCGGGCAGGCGCCGCCGGGCGTTGTCGGCACGGGCCACCGCAGCGGCGGACACGCCCCAGTCGCCGTTGCCGCCCTGCTCCAGGTGGCCGCGGCCGGCGAGCTGCGTCAGGCCGCGCTCGGCCTGGGCGATGAAGCCACCGCTGCGCCGGGCCAGCCAGTGCACCAGTTCGCGTGTGGGCTCGCCGCGCAGCGTCGTGCGCAGCCACACGTGCAGCGCGGACTCGGACAGCGGCGTCAGCACCGCGGTGTCCAGCAGCGGCAACGCCTGCGGCACCGGCCCCGCGGGATCGTGCACCGCCTGCACCAGCCCGACGACCCGCACGGAGGAGGCCAGCCGCCGCACCCGCCGTCCCACGTCCGCGAGGTCGGCATCGGTGTCGGCGAGCACCAGCACCCGTTCGGCGTGCCCCGCCGGTTCCGCGACCCCGTCGACCACTTCGAACCCGCGCAGCCGGGCCAGTTTCCCGACCTCGGCCAGGAACCTGCTGTGCCCGGCGCCGCGCTCGCCCGCCACCCGCAGCGCGCCGCGTCCGGACACGTCCAGCCGGACGAGGAAGTCGCGCACCACCGCCAGCGCCGCGTCCCGCTCCAGCAACCTCTCGGAGGACCGCCGCCCGCTCGCCTGCAGGTCGTCGCCGACCGCACGGCCCCGCCCGCGGCGCTTGGCCAGGTAGTTGCGGCGATCGGCGAGCTCGATCAACGACTGCCGATCGGCCGCGTCGTCCGGGAAGGTGGCCAGGCCGAGGCTGATCGACACCGACAGCGGCGGACTCCCGGGAAACGGCTTGGTGCCGATGGCGTCCACCAGCCGGGTCGCGACCTGCAGCGCCTCCACCGCGTCCGTCTCCGGCAACACCAGCACGAACTCGTCGCCGCCGTAGCGCACCAGCACGTCGGCTTCGCGGACCACGCCCTTGGCCCGCTCGACGATCGACCGCAGCACCACGTCACCGCGAGCGTGCCCGTACGCGTCGTTGACGGTCTTGAAGTGGTCCACGTCGAACACGAACACCGAGCAGCAACCACCGATTTGCCGGGCCCTGGCGATCGCGCCGTCGAGGCAGCCGTTCAGCCCCCCACGCGCGAGCGCACCGGTGACCACGTCGGTGAGCAGCGTGCGGAGCACACCGCGGTCGAGATCGGGAGGATCGGTCACGACGCTCCGTTAGAGGTTGGACGACCGCTTTCGTAAGCCGCGTACCGTAACCGAAGCGGCTGTCGGACGGTACCCAACGAGTACCACAACCAACCACCGCTTCCGGGCAAGCCGGCCATGCCGATGAGCTGTGGCCACGCAGGTGGGATCATCCCAGCTCGACGTCGTGTGCTCGTAGATCCCTCAGTCGCTCAGCAGCAGCTGGTCGACCATGAGGTGCCCCCACGCGCCGGCGGCCTGGTCGACCACCTGCACTCGGGCGCTCTGCCCCTGCAGGCCGCGCAGGTCCCAGTCGACCGGCTTGAGCACCCCGGTGTCGTCGCCGGTGGCCGTCCGCACCACCCGGCCGTCCACGATCAGGTTGATCGAGGTCTCCCCCGGCGAGGAGTGCGGATGGTCCCCGCCGGCGATCAGGAAGTGCAGGTGATCTCGGTCCAGAGTGAACGCCGGTGAGGTGATCGTGCCGGTGGCCGGGTCACCACCGCCGGCGAAAGTGTCCAGCGCCGAGTTGCCGACCATGCCCGGCAGGTACCAGGGCAGCGGTCCGGTTCCGGTGAAGCTGCCGGTGGCGGTCCAGCCGGGATCGTAGGTGGAGCCTTCGAATCCCGAGAGCAGCTTCGCCGGGCGCTGGGTCAGGTCGTGGAACTCTGTGATCGTCGTGTTGGCGAACGTGGCGCTGCCGCCGGTGGCGTAGAGGTTGACGCCGGTGTCCGAGGGGTCGGCGAACACCTGGCTCGAGTGCACGTACCGGCCGTCGTCCACGAACACCTCGACGGAGGTGCGGTCGACCAGGATGCGCAGGTGGGCGGTGGTCTTCGCCGGATTCCACGGGGCGTGGCTCTCGCCTCGCGGGCCGCCGGGATCGGGCTGTCCGGTCTGCCGCCGGTTGAGATAGCTGTAGTCGCGGTAGATCCCGGCGTCCGCGTGCCGGGTTCCATCGGCCGACACCCGCAGCTGCACCCCGATGTTGTCGAGCTGGGTCCAGCTGACGTCCGTGTCCAGCTGGTACGCGGTTCCCTTGTACGCCAACGGCACCAGACCGTCATCGACCTCGATGGCGCCGAGGTTCGTCACGGCGGAGGCGTGCGAAGCCAGGGCGGAAGTCGGTTGGGACACCAGCGAGTACCCGTCCGCGTAGTGCTTCAGGGAGATCTGCCGGACGATCGAGTCGGTTCCGTTGAAGCCGTCGGTGGCCCTGGTCGGGGTGGTGTCCGCGTACGCCCAGTTGTTCAGCCAGGCCATCCCGAACCGGCGGTCCAGCGGCGCGGCCGGATCCTCCCAGGTGACGCCGGCGTACCAGTCGAAGCCGTGATCCAACCATTGCGGCACAGCGGAATCAGCCGTGAACGCGGCCCCGTCGAAGGAACCTGTCCAGTACGCGTAGGTCTCCGGCTTGCCGGACGGACGCCCGTTGGCGCTCACGCCCAGCACCCAGTGCGTGGTGCCGTCGTCGGCGCGGAGCTGGAACAGGTCCGGGCATTCGAGCGTGCCGTAGGTGCTCGCGAACTCGGACTGCCGCATCCACGCCTTGAGGTCCGGCGAGGTGAAGAACCCGATCCGGTCTCCTTCAGTGATCGCCGCGACCCACCGGCCGCGCGCGGAGTCCCAGACGACCTTCGGGTCGCGGAAGGCGCCGCGGCCGCCGTTGGGGATCACCGGTGTGTCGCCGTACGGCCGGAACGTCCGGCCGCCGTCGATCGAGTACCACAAGAACTGCGCCTGTGGACCGGAGCCGTTCGCGATCTGCTCCGGGGTCGGGTGGTCCATCTGCGTGACGAGCTGGATCACCGCACCCGCGCCGAACCCGGCGGTGTTCGCGGTGTCCACCACC
>NZ_JYJG01000278.1 GCF_000955955.1 Lentzea aerocolonigenes | reverse complement strand
TTCGGCGCGGCGATGCCCTGGTCCGCGAAGGCGACGCCGTCGGTGGTCGTGGCCAACCGCCACGCCGTGCCGACCTCGTTCGGGTAGTCGGCGTTGTAGAGGTAGTAGTAGTGGAACTTGCCGTTGAGGTAGACCGGCCGCTGAGGATCGTTCTTCCAGTGGTCGGGCACGGTGAAGTGGTACTGCGCGCGATAAGTGACCGCAGCCGGCGCCGGTGTGGAACCCACGGCCGCGCTCGCGAGTACGAGCACGGCGGCGAAGGCGATGCGCAGCAGGCGAAGTCCGCTCGTCGTTGAGCTCATCCGTCCTCCAGAAACTCTTAGGTACCAAGAACACTGAGACGTTTGCCGTCCCACGCCACCGGCATGGGATCGCTGATGGCGCCGACGAAGCCGTGCTCGCCGCGGTTGTGGAACGCGACCAGCACCCACTGGTCGTCGGACCGGCGGCGGATCAGGCGACCGCTGTAGAAGCTGTCGTCGGTGACGGGTTCGGCAGCCTCGATGCCGAACGGCCCTAGCAGGCCGCCGGCCGGAGCCGCCCAGATCCCACCGGTCGTGCCGGTCGCCCGGCGGTCGGCCGACGCGTGCTCGGCCAGGCAGGAGAACAACAACACCGGCTTGCCGTCCACGACCTCGACCTGGGTGACCTCCAGCTGCCCGAACCCCCGCGGTTCGGGCACGGTCAGCGGCGGGCGCGGCTCCCAGTGCCTCAGGTCGGCGGAGACGGCGTGGCCGACCACACCGCGTTCGAACGGTTCACCGGCGGTGGCGCGAGCGGTGATGAGCATGTGCCAGCCGTCGCCGTCCGGGTCGGCGAACACCCACGGGTCGCGGAACGCCTCGTCGTGCCATCCGGCGTCCAGCCTCTCGTACCAGCGGGGGTCGGCGGTCAGCACCGGGTTCTCCGGACTTCGTTGCCAGGTAACGAGATCCTGAGATGTGGCGATGCCGATCCGTTGGATGTTCTTGCCTTCCGGGGCGGACGTGGAGCCGGTGTAGAACAGGAACCAGGTTCCGTCCGGATGCCGCACCACCGAACCGGTCCACGTCGCCAAGTCGTCGAACGCCGGGGCGTCCGCGCGGACCAGCGTGTCCTCGATCCGGGTCCAGTTCGTCAGGTCGGCCGAGACCGCGTGGCCGATCGAGGCGCGGTAGTGGCGGGCGTCGGGATCACGCAAAGCCTTTGAGGCGTACAGGAAGAAGAGGTGGTAGTGCTCGCCGTCGTCGGCGAACCAGAAGTCCCAGACCCAGGATTCGGGCAGCGCGAACATCCACAGCCTTTCGAGAAAGTCTTGTAAGAGAAGTCAGCCCTTCACGCCGCTCGCGGCGACGCTGCTGACGAAAGCGCGTTGGAAGGCGAGGAACACGACGAGCACCGGCAGTGTGATCATCGACGTGTAGGCCATGATCTCGCCCCAGGCGGTGGTGTCCTGGAAGAAGTACTGCATGCCGACCATGACCGGCCGCAGGTTCTCGTCCTGGACGACCATGCTCGGCCACAGGTACTGGTTCCAGGCCGGCAGGAAGGTCAGGATCGCGACCGTGGCGAACGCCGGACCCGACAGCGGCACGGCGATCTTGCGGTAGATCGTGAACCAGCCCGCGCCGTCGATGCGCGCCGCCTCGTCGATCGCGGCCGGGATGGTCGAGAAGTACTGGGCGAACAGGAAGACCGAGAACCCGTTGGCGATGAACGGGATGATCTGCACCTCGTAGGTGTCGAGCCAGCCGAAGTCGTAGACGAGCCGCCCGTTCTGGAACAGCAGCGTCGGCAGCTGCGAGACCCAGTAGACCATCGGCACCGCGATCGTCTCGAACGGCACGATCAGCGTGGCGATGACGACGCTCAGCACCACACGGCGGCCGGTCCAGCGCATCCGGGAGATCGCGAACCCCGCCATGGAGTTGATCACGAGCCCCGCACCCACGATCACCGTCGTGACGAGCAACGAGTTCAGCAGGAACCGGCCGACCGGCACTCGCTCGAACACCCCGGCGTAGTTGCGGAAACTGATGTCCCCCACCGGCAGGAACGCGCGCCAGCCACCGACGTCCGACAGGATCTGGCCGTCGGGCTTGAGACTGGAGACGAACATGAACACCAACGGGAACAGGAAGAAGACGGCGAGTCCGGTCATGGCCAGGTAGATCCAACGGCGGCTCATCCGCTCAGGCCTCGTCTCTGGTCAGGTAGCGCTGAACCAGCGCGACGATGAGCACCAGCACGAAGAACACCAGCGAAAGCGCTGAGCCATAACCGATCTGCTGCTGGCGATACCCCATGCGCACGGCGTGGTAGACCAGCGTCGAGGTGGAGTCCACCGGGCCGCCCTGGGTCATCACGTCGATCTGCACGAACAGCCCGAGCGCCGCGATCGTGATTGTGATCAGCACGAACACCCTGGTCGGACGCAGGCACGGCCACGTCACGTCGCGGAACTGCCGCCAGCTTCCCGCACCGTCGATCCGCGCGGCCTCGTAGAGCTCCTCGGGGATGGTCTGCAGGCCGGACAGCCAGATCAGCATGTGGAAGCCGACCGCCTGCCAGACGGACAGCACGATGATCGCGGTGAGCGCGGTGCCCGGGTCGTTCAGCCACGCCATGCCGTGCCAGGCGCCGAAGCTGATCGTGTCGATGAAGGAGTTGATCAGCCCGTCCGGCTGGTACAGGAACTTCCACAGGATCGAGACCACGACGATCGAGGTCACGACCGGGATGAAGAAGATGACCCTGAACGCCACCGCGCCGCGGATCTTCTGGTTCACCAGGATCGCGAGCACCAGCCCGAACCCGGCCTGCACCGGAACCACGACGGCGGCGAAGGCGAAGGTGTTCAGCAGCGAGCGGAAGAACGTCGGATCGGCCGTGAAAGCCCGGACGAAGTTGTCGAAACCGGTGAAGCTTGTCGGTTCCGGCGAGATCAGCCTGGCGTTGGTGAACGACAGGACGAACCCGAGGATCACCGGGACGATCAGGAACGCCAGCAGCAACAGCACCGCCGGGGCCGTCATCGCCCAGCCGGCGCGGCGTTCGGAGCGCAGATCGGCGCGGATCATGGGAGGCACCTTCCCTCTCGGCCCCCCTAGAAGCCGTAACCGTTCTGCGACGAGATGTCGGTGTCGATCGCCTTCACAGCAGTGTCCAAAGTGGATTTCACCTCGGCGCCGCTCATGATGTCCTTCGCCGCCTTCTCGAAGGTCGAGGAGATCACCGGGTAACCGGGAGTGGCCGGCCGGGCCAGCGCGAACTTCTGCGACAGCACCGCGAACTGGCGCAGCGCGGCGGCGTCGCCGAAGTACTTCGACGCCTTCGCGGCGGCCGCAGTGGCCGGGATGACCACCTGGCTGTCGGCGAACGCGGTGAGGTACTTGTCCTGGAAGCTGAACTTCAGGTACGCGCGGGCGCCGTCGGCGTTCTTGCAACCGGCCGAGATGCCCCACTGCCAGGAACCGCCGCCGATCTTCGGGCCCTTGCCGAAGTCCACCGGTGGCAGGATCAACAGGTCGTCGCCGACGCTCTGCAGCGCGTCCTTGGCGTTCCAGACACCGGTGTAGCTCAGGGCGACCTTGTCGTCGATGAAGCGCTGGTTGCCGACAGGGCCCGCGTTGTCCGCCCAGCCGTTGCGGAACGCCTGCTGGAACCAGGTGAAGAACTTCACCGCGTCCGGGCCGTTCAGCGCGCCGTCCGCGGACTTCATGGTGCCGCGGTCGATCAGGTCGCCGCCCGTGCTCTGCAGCATCGGCGAGTACGCGTACGACCACCACTCGCCCTTGTCGGCGGCACCCAGGTCAAGAGGTGTCCGGTAGCTCGACTTCAGCGTGGCGACAGCCGCGTCGAACTCGTCGAGCGTCCACGGCTCGTCCACGGTCGGGATCCTGATGTTGTTCTTGGCCAGCACCGACTTCCTGGCGAGGATCGACAGTGCGGCGTCCCAGTAGCCCGCCGAGTACACGGTGTCCTTGTAGCGGCCGACGGTGGTGGGCAGCAGGGAACCGATCAGGTCGTCCGGAAGCCCCAGCGGCTGGAGGTACCCCGCCCAGGCCCAGTTGGGCATCACCGGGCCGTCCATGTCGAGCAGGCAGGGCAGCTTGCGCGCCGCCGCGGCGGAGGTGATCGCCTCGTTGTAGGAACCCTGCGGGAAGTTCTGCTGGACGATCTTGTACTTGCTCTGGGACGCGTTGAAGTCGGAGATGATCTGCTGGTACACCGCCAGCTCACCGGGGTTGCCCGCCGAGTGGGTCCACATGGTGATCTCGCCGGAGCCGCCGGAGGAGGAATCGCTCGCACGGCCGCAGCCGCTGAGCACGAGCGCCGCGGACAGGCCCGCCGCTGCTAACATCGAGAGGGACTTGCGCTTCACCGTGCAGTCTCTTTCCCGGAGCGCGACCGGCCGTCGCCTCCGTGCTCGATGGCAGCGCCAACTGCCATGTGGGTGTGCAGTGCAACGAAAGTGAGCTCCGCCGCCGGTCAGTCGCCAAACTGGGTCGGCGGCGGGCTCACCGAGGCCCGCCTGATGAGCGGGCACGGCATGAGATGCGGGACTTCGGGATCCGCCTGGCGCAGCCCGAGGGCCACCTCCATCGCCCATCGCCCCATTTCGTAGTGCGGCAGCGCGATCGTCGTGAGTGGAGGGTCGAGTTCGGCCGCGACCAGTTGCTGGTCGTCGTAGCCGACGATGGACAGGTCGCGGGGAACCGACAGTCCACAGTGGTGCGCGGCCGCGTAGGCGCCCATCGCCATGCGGTCGTTGAAGCAGAACATCGCGGTGGGCCGCTCTGGCAGATCCAGCAACCGCCGGGCCGCGTCCCGCCCGCCGCCCGCCACGGGCTCGGCCCGCACGTGCAAGGCGGGGTCCGGCTCGATCCCGGCCTCCGCCAGCACCTCGAGGTAGCCCTCGTACCGCAGCCGCGAGGCGACGAGCTCGAACCGTTCCTCGGCGTCCAGGAAAGCGATCCGGCGATGCCCGGCAGCCACCAGCTCCCGCACCGCGACTCTTCCACCGGCCCGCTCATCCGGCACGACCGCGGCCCGGCCTCCCCCGGCCGGAGCGCAGTCGAGCAGGACCGCGTCCTCGGGCAGCCCCGGCGGCACCTCGACCACTCGATGCCACATGCACGCGTAGATGACGGCGTCGACCTGCTGCCCGTTCAGAGCGTGCAGAGCCTGGCGCTCTGCCTCGGCATCGCGTTCGGTGTCGACTAGGACCACCAGGTGCCCCTGTTCGCGAGCGACGTCGTTGGCCCCGGCCAGCATCCGCCCGGCGAACGGCGTGCTGGCGATGGTGTCCGAGATGAGACCGACCATGCGGGTCTGCTGCGTCCGCAGACTGCGGGCCACGGAGTTCGGCTTGTAGCCGACGGCCTCCGCGGCTTCGCGCACGCGTTGCTGGGTCTGCGGCGAGATGCGCGTCGAGTTGACCCCGTTCAGGACCATCGACACCGTCGCCGTGGAGACACCGGCGCGGGCCGCCACGTCGGCCATCCGGACGCGGACCATCGCGGCACCCCTTCCCGTTGTCACCAGTTTGTTTAATCGATTAACTTGAGGTTAAGGGAGTATGCAACCCGGTCGTTCACGCGTCAAGAGTCGCAATGAGTTCTTCAAGCGATATCTGTACGCACCCCTTCAACTCGCGGATCAGCGCCGAAGCGACCGTCCAACAAATGTCCGGATCTTCGTAGGCGACGTTGGCTGCTGAAACGGCGGTCGGCCCGAACAGGCCCCGCTGGTAGATCGCGCCACGCACACCCGCGATCGGGCACTCACGAACGCGGACGGCAACAGCGCCGCGGTGAAGCGCCGGACAGCGCTTCAGCGAGATCGCGACGCACAACACGCACGCGGGTGGCTCTGTCGACGCCATGCCTTCCGGCCAGCTCGGCCAGTCGCCGCGGTAGTCGCGCAACAACCAGAGAACGCCCTCGTCCGTGCGGTCGGCCGGGCCACCGCACACCTGGCACAGCAGCTTGCGCATGGCGCGCCGCTGCCTCAGCGGGTGCACCTTCCCGAACTCGGGACGGCCGGTTCCCGCACGGACGCCGATGCGACTCCACAGCACTCCGTGGGCGTCGCGATCTCCTAGCCCCTCGTCTGCGTAGCCGATGCCGCCGAGGGGATGTTCCACCACTCTCGACGGCAGATCTTGCTCAGCGGACCAGGTGGTGATGTACGGCGCGATGATACGGCTGGGTTCGACAGGCGCCTGCGTGCTCACGGAGCCACCTCGGCTTTCTGCGCTGGCTGGGACGCCATAGCCAAGCCGGGTGGAGCTGTGTACCGGAACACCTCCATCGTCCCCAGGAGGTCCCCGATGTGTCCCCTCGACCAGCCCTGAGCTGCGAGAACGCCGTGATCACTCGATCGGGGGTCTTTGTGCCGCGCGCAAGGCAAGGGCTGGGATGGCAGCCACCTTCGCCGGGTCGATCTCCGACCAGAGGATGCCTTCCGGCCGGCGAGACGGACCGCACTCGATGACCTGCGTCGGCGTGATGATGAAGTCGACCGAGAAGTCGTGGCTCGTCTCCGGCAGCTCGTCCTCGACCACCTGAAGGTCGTGCACCGTCGTGACGATGGGTGTCGCTTCGTGGATGAGCCCGGCTTCCTGGAGCAGGGCGACCTCGATGTCCGCGTAGCCCGCACCCTTGCCGAGCCGCGCGCCCCGGCGGTCAACCGCGACCGAGCCGCACACGATCAGATCCACCTGCGGCATCTCGTCGGTGTCGACGGTCCTCGCGAAGGTGGCCGCGACCTTGGGTATGGCGGCCTCTGCCGGCGGCACAGGCAGGTTCGCCGGATCCAATTCGTAGAACGGCTTCGCCCCAGCGAGCTTCGGGACCGCGAGGTAGATCAGCTTGCCCTGCGAGAGGCCCAGCACTCGAACCGGAATCTGCGGTTTGTCGGGCACGGCCTTGACCACGCGCGCGGCCTTCCAGATGGCGAGTTCGGCCAGCTTGTTCGCAGCTGCTTCGGCACCTACGAAGTTCGGGATCGACCCGTGCACGTCCGGCGGAGCAGCCCCGTGTTCGGCCAGCAGGTCCCAGACGCGGTGACGGACTTCGTTCTTGCCATCGCCGGGACTGCCCACGAACTAGCCTCCTAGGTCGCCGCCATCACGGTCAGCAGGCGGTCGTACACCTGATCTACCACAGGTTCCGCGCGCCAAGGGCGAAGCTCTCTCGCCACATTGAAAATGACCTTGAGGCCGCCACCGCCCCAGGTTCCCTCAACCGAGTCGATCGCCAGATGCAAGCTCGCGGCCGCCTGTTCGAGGTCACGCTGCAGGATGTGGGTCAGGCTGAGGTTGGCCAGCGCGATGCTGCGGGACTTCGACCGCGACCGCGTCTGGACCGCCACCCGTTCCAGGCTGGGCTGGGCTTTGGTCGTGTCCTCCAGGCGCAGGTAGCAGGCGCCGGCCAGCCGGTCGTGCTGCGTCTGGGAGAACATCTCCGGCACCGGGTCGTCCTCGGTCTTCTGCCCGAAGTGGTCCTGCGCCAGGTCGAGTGCCCTTTCGCAGGCTCGGCGTTCGCCGAGCATCGCGTGCGCCTCGGCGGTGTGCAGCACCGCAAGGCCTTCCAGGACTTCACTGTTTCCGCGCGCAGCAACAGCAGCTTGCTCCGTCAGTCGGAGGCCGTCACGCGCGTCGTCTTCGCCGTAGAGCGCGACGTACGAAGTCCGGAGCAGCGCGATGCTCTCCAGCACCGGGTCGTTGATCTCGCGCGCGGCTTCCGCAGCACGATCGAAGTGCTTCCTCGCCTCGAGGTGATCCCGGCGCTGGGAGGCGTCCCAGGCGAACTGCCCCATGAGCGTCGCCGCCTCGGCCTCTGCCGCGAGCAGGTCCCGCTTCACGCCGTACCGGTGCGCGTGCTGCCGAAGAAACCGAACCTGTCCCAGCAGCTGCCCCGCCTCGGCGAGCAACGCGGTCGACCGCTCGCGGTCGTAGCGCTCTCCCAGCTCGACGACGTGGTTGCGAAGCCGGGCAACGGCTTCGAAGTCGGCTTGCGACGGGTTCGCGAGCGCCCATTCGACCCGATCGAGGCCATCTTGCACCTCAGGCTCGGCGTCCGCGTTGAGGAGGTCGATCAGCTTCTGGGTGGTGAGCCTGAGCGCCTTGGCGAGACGCGGTTGGTTCAGCGGCTCAGGAGTCGCCTCGTTGCGTTCCCACTTGCCGACCGTCTTCTCGGCGACTCCGACCACGAACGCCAGCGATTCCCGCGAGAATCCCTCCGCCTTGCGACGGTCAGTCAGTGCCTTCCGCGGCGGTGCCATCGCGGTCTCCCCTAACACGGATTCGCCTAACCAGCAGCGTAGCCCGAGAAACCGTCTCCACGAGCAGACCTATTGGGATCGCTCCAATATCACCCAATTGGGTCAGGGCTTTGTTACCGCTGGTAGAAGCTCTACAGGGGACGTTCAGGGGACATTTGAGGCAGCTTCGCGGGCTGGCGCGGATATCCGCAAGCAGGTTTCAGTAGGTCACCGCCGACACCACGAGCGTTCGACACGCACAGGTTCACGGGAAGTGATCGGTCATGTCTCGTCCTTTCAAGTGGCAGCCCCACGAGGGGTCGCGCCACGCGATACCTCAGGAACTCGTCGCGAACGAGGTGGGCAACACCCTTTGCGACCTCGAAGTCACCGCGTCGACCGACAAGTGGGCGGACTCTGAACGGTGCTGGCCCACCTGCAAGAAGTGCGACGCGGTGTGGCGAGAGCACGAACACCTCCTGCCATGGCCGAGGTCAGCGAAGTCGAAGGCCTCTCCCGCCGTAGAAGGCGATCAACTGGAAGGCCAAACCTTGCCGCCCGCGGACAAGGCCACGCAGTTCAGAGACCTCGTCACCACGCTGGCACTGCTCGCTGTCGAGCTGGACCAGCAGGTCGACATCAGCGCCGCCTGATGAAGACCTTCCGATGCCTCACGAGTGTTGAAAGTGGACGAACTGATGGACAAGATCGACGCCTGCACGATCGAGCACGCTGCTGTGGACGTTGTCGTGCAACGACAGCGCGAAGCGATCGGCGCTGGCAGGAACCAAGAAGTCTGTGTACGACGAGAGATCCAGCGACACGTCGACAAGGCGTTTCCCTCTGGACGCGCACTGCTCTCACGGCCTGCGGGTCTCGTGCTGCTCACCGCCAGTTTGGCGTTCGGAGGTTTCGCCGCCTTCACGTCGCAAGACTTGCCCGCTCTCGCTGTGGCCATCGTCCACACCGCGGTGACTCTTCTCCTGCTCGACATCGTCCTTCAGATGCAACGACGTGACAGCCAACTCAAGGCAGGTCTTTACGTCGCCGCAGTCGTCGAACGTGCTACCGCAACGCTTACTGAGACCGATGGCCGCCAAACTGATTGACGGGAAGGCGAGCCTGGAAGTTCGCGCGCTCAGCCGCAGGGTGCTCGGCTGGCGCAGGAAGCAGAACTGGACTCTGGAGGACCTGAAGGAGATCGTGGGTTTCTCCACGGCGAAGCTGTCTCAGCTGAGCAGTGCGGTGATTCGGTGTTCTCCCATGGACGTCGTGAAAATCGCCAGTGCGTGCGGCGTACCGGACGACGAAGTCGAACTCTGCGTTCAAGCATCACACCGTCTCGGAGATCCGCAGACGTGGGACTACGTAACTCGTGGCGCGTGGCCGCGGCTGACCTGGACCTACTGGGATGTCGCGACCGAGGCGTCCGAGCTGGTGATCGTGGCGGCAGACGCGATTCCCGAACTCGTCCGCACTGCCGCCCACCATGCCGCGATGCTGCAGGCGGGTGCGACCGCCCACGAACTCGACTTCAGGCTTCGGGAGGAGATTCTCAGCCGACTGGCCATCGGACCGCGGGACGGCGCACAACGCAGTAGCGCCGGCCCACTCCTTGTGCGGCTGATCGTGTCCGAATCCGCGCTCACCAGCAACGTGGGCGGGGCACGGGTCGTGGCAGATCAGCTCCTGCACCTGGATGAACTTCAGGAATCCTTGCCAGGACTCGCGATCGAGGTGGTGGACGGTGGTGCTGGTCCGTACTTCGGCATGGGGAAGTCGTTCACAATGATGCGGTTCGTCGAGAGGCGCTTCGACGACGTGGTGCACGTCCGAACCATTCACGGCGACAGCTGGCTGGAGTCGGAGCGTGAGCGTCAGCCCTACGAGCACGCACTCGAGTCGCTCGAAGCAGTTCTGCGACCGCGAGAAGAGACATCGGCCTGGTTGTGCCAGGCAGCAATGCAGCTCCAGGATCCTTTACACAACAAGCGATCCAAGCGGAGCGAAGGGTGCCGCAGCGCGATCAGTCACTCAGGCGCAAGGGCGTAGCGCTGAAGACGCCAGCAAGCAGGTCGTCAAGCAGTGCGGAAAGCCGGGCGGGCAGCAGCTTGTCCGTGCACTGGCGAAGTTCGGCGGCGGACCACCAGCGCCGTTCGATTAGCCCGGCCTTCTCGTTCTCCGTGGGCTTGAGGGCGACCTTCGGTGCGGTGTCTGTGATGCGGCCAAGGAAGACGTGGTCCTCGCGGTGGTGGTCGCGTCCCTTGTAGTGGAAGCGGGATTCGCGGATCCACAGCTTGCGCCCCAGGGACGGAATGATGATTCCCGTCTCCTCCGCTACCTCGCGCAGGGCGGCGTCCTCTGGCTTCTCGCCCTCGTCGAGGCCGCCGCCGGGCAGCTCCCACCAGTGATGGCCGCGGTCGTGCGGATCGCAGGCGTGAACGAGCAGCACTCGGTCATCGGCGTCGAGCAGCAGCACCCGTCCGCCGAGGCGCGGGGTGGTGGCGGTCGTGGACATCCGGCAGGTGTTCCTCGCGGTCGGCTGACTGGGCGGCAGCCTGCGCGGGTGGTGCCGGAGTTCAGAACAGAGTTGGCTCCGGCTCGGTGAGCGCGTCGACCGCCGTGGCGGGGTCAGACGTTAGCAGCGTCTGCGTCGCACTCAGCGCCAGCGTGACGGCGAGTCCCGAATGATCCGTCAGACGGGATCCGTCGAGCGCGTTTTCCCTGGTCTCGTGGATGTAGTCGCACGTCATGAGCCTCTCGGCGATCGCGTGCGAGCCGTGAGCGTGGTCGTAGCGGTAGCCGAGGTCCGCGCGGCGTGCCCAGCTGTGTTCGATCCGGTTGGGATGCAGGTGGCGGAACAGGTCGGTGAGACCGTGTCGTTCGGTCAGGCCGGTGTAGAAGGCGTACTCGAACTGGGCGAACTGGCCACGGTGAGGTGGCTGGTGGTGGGGTTCGAGGACGTTGAGGTCGCCGAGCAGGAGCAGCGGAGCGTTCGAGCTGGTGTATTCGAGCGCTTTGTGGAACTGCTCGATCCAGGTCTTCTTGCGCTCGGTCTTCTCCAGCGTGGAATCGCGGGACGGCACGTACGCGCCCGCGACGCGCAACGGTCCCTCATCGGTCTCGACGACGACGCCGACCGCGCGTGCGGGCAGGAAGTCCAGGGCGGAGCCGAGCGGGTCCAGTGTCGTGGCGACCTTGCTGACGATCATCACGCCGAGCTCACCAGGCGAGTGTGTGGGAAAGGTGACCGAGTATCCGGCGGCCGCGAAGGTCTTGGCCAGGAAAGCGCTGCCCGCGGTGGCTTTGGTCTCGGTAAGGACCAGAACTTCTTCAGGGCGGGCGGCGAGCCATCGCAGCTGGCGTTGCGCGCGGTCGATCGACGGGGCGCCAACGTTGACGGTGAGCAGACTCAGCGGCATACCGCGATCTTCTCCTCGATTACTCGGTGGATCAGTGACACGATCCTGGCAGCGATCGTGGCCGCGTCGTCGGTGGTGCAGTCCAGCGTCTCGACCAGCCATCCCTTGGCCTGCAGGTCCACGACGGCATGGACGTAGAGCCCGGACTCCATGTCGCTGTTGTCCTCGGCGCGCTCGAAGCGGCTGTGCCCACCGCGTGTCCGCAGCCGGTGGTCGATCACGGCGGGATCGCCGTTGAGGATGACAGAGAGGTCCGGCCGGTAGACACCGTGGTTGAGCTGCCACACCGTTTCCGCGGACAAGCCGTCAAGCCCCTGCAGGACAAGTGAGGAGGCGACGTAGCGATCGCAGATCACGATCTGTCCGTCGCGCAACGCGGGTTTGATCTCGGCATCGAGCTGGTGGTGCCGGTCGGCTGCGCACAGGCACGCCAGCGCCATTCCTCGAAAAGTGTCGGTGCCGTGCCGGGCCAGCTCGCCCAGCGGCGCGCGGGACGGCTGGACTGTGGCATGTACCGGCACACCCGCTGCGGTCAACGTCTCGGCGACCAGCTTCGCCGCGGTGGACTTGCCGACGCCACCAGGGCCGTCCAGGGTGATCAGAGTTCCCGGCAAGCGTCGGGGTTCGTCGAAGAGCGACGTCATACCGGCATCAGCGGCAACAGCCGACGTTCTCCCGCACCCTGATCAGCGGTCGTGACCGGGCACTGCTCGGCGTCGACGTCGCCGATCCGACCGCCTGCGGCGACCACGGCGGCCGGGCAGCCTTTTCCGCAGCCTGCGTTCATCGAGCACGACCCGCAGGTGCTGTTGATGCCGACGTGGTAACGGTCGTGGAACCGGTAGTTATCCAAGCGTTGGGCGATGTCCGTGTCTGTGAAGATGTTCCCGACGATGAACTCGGTGTCCGTGTGCTGGGACGCCGGGGTTCTCGCGGCGAACACCAGGTACGGACACACGGTGACGTCGCCCGGCGTGAACACGTAGATGATCGTTCCCGCCTCACAGCCCGACAACGGCTTGCCCGCGGCGTTGGGAAAGCGGATGTAGGCGATGTCGAGGTCCGGACCGTTGAACGGCTCGGTCAAGGCGTGGATCTCCTGCATGTGCAGGGTGGTCTTCGCGAGCCGTCCCTGCGACTTGACACCACGGCCCATGCTGCCCAGCGGGTTGAGCAGCACATAGCTTGCTCCATGGGCGCGGGCGAACGCGCACAGCTCGACGTACTCCTCGTTCTGCGCCAACGAGTTCGGTGTGCACAGCAAGCCCTGCAGGATTCTGGCGGCGCCGAGCTTCCGCACCGTTGCGACAGTGACGTCGAAGCTGTCTTGGTTGCCTCGGAACTTGCCGTGCGAGTCCGCGGCGAACCCATCGAGCGACACGTTGCAGTGCACTCCGAGACCAGCGAGTTCAGCGATCTGCTGGTCGCTCAACATCGTGGCGTTCGTGCACACCCCTACGTCCATTCCGGCGGCGCGGAACTCACGCACGATGGCCATGAAATCGGGATGGATCGTGGGTTCCCCACCGGTGAGGGTGACCCTCCGCACCCTCGCCGCGCTGAGTTGCGGGATCACTTTGCCGACGATCTCAGCGAGGGGCATCTGCTTGCCCACACGGGTCGCCGATACGAAGCAATGGGCGCAGCGGAGGTTGCAGTCCTCGTTGATCTGCACAAGAGCCTTGCGATGCGGACTGTCCACTGTGGTCCGAAAGTAGCAGGACGTGGCGAACGCCTCGTCGGCGATGCTGCGTGCACTGGTCATCGTGAACCTCCCCCGTCCGCGACAGTCGGTTCGCCGATGTCGCCGATGATCGAGTGCCGGATCGAGAGCACCCCGACTAGATGTTCGGAAGTACAGTAGCGCGACTTTAGATGTCCAAGTGGACATCTTTTGGATAGTACGAGTACAACTGCGATCAGCGACAACCCAACTGCTCGCACGGACAACAAGCACGTAAGAGTGCGCGCGGCAGCTGACCGAAGAAGGAGGCGACGGTGCCCGACATCGCGGACGAGGTCGACGCGGAGAAGCTGCTGGCCACCCTGCTGGGCTGCCCGCCGGAGATGCTCGACGTCAGCCTCGACCAGCTCCGCACCCTCGGCGTCGTGCACACCACCGGCACAGCACAACGCGCGGCCCGCGTCCTGGGCCGCGAACAGTCCAGCGTGCAGAAGCAGCTCGACAACCTCAACCGGACCGCGACCCGCCTCGTCGGCGAGGCGCTCGTCCTGAAACAGGGCCGTGGCAAGGACTTCCTCTTCACCCCGTCCGGCGAAGAGGTCGTCGCACTCGCAATCCAGACCCTGGACTCGTGGACCGACAGCCTGCACCGCAGCCGGCGACGGCTTGGTTCCACCGTCACCTTCGGCACCACCGAGTTCACCGTCGAGTTCCTGGGCGCCGTCTGGCCCTCGCTGCGTGAAGACTTCGAGCGCCGCGGCATCCAGCTCAACATCGAGCACGTCCGCACCCGCGACCTGTGGCGCAAACTCGACGCCAAGAAGGTCGACATGGTCTGCGGAAGCTTCGCCGCCCACCCCGGACGCCCACCCGAACTCGACTACGACTTCCTGGAATGGCACCGTGAACGCGTCGCCCTGCTGACCAACCTCAGCACCCGCGAACTGCCCGACACCCCGGTAACCGCGGCCAAGCTGCCCGCCCTGCCGCTGCTCGCACCGACAGCCGGCCTGCTCGCCCAGTTCCTCAGCCACTGGTACGGCCCCGACTACCGCGGCACCCTCAACATCGTCGCCGACATCGACTCCCTCAACTACGGCCTCAACCTGCTCAACGCGGAGCTGGTGCACGGCTGCATGCTCACGACCGAACGAGTTGCCGACGCCGTCCTCGAAGGACGATTGCCCGGCCGCGGACTACGCAAGATCAACCTCGCCGACGACTACGACCCCGCACTCGAAATCGTCACCGGCATCTTCGCCCGCAGCGGCGAGCGTGACCGCTACGCCACCGACCACCCCCTCAACCTGCTGTGGAAAGCGTTCGCGGCAGCGAGTCCAACAAGATCGGTTCCTGTCACCCTGCCGGGTTGAGAACGACCGCCGCACGCGTCCAACCGAACATATGTGCGAACACGATGATAGGTTCTCGCGTCATGGATCGGCAGCTTCTCGAACCGTCCCAAATGGACGGCAAGCTCACGTACAGGTTCGACACGACCGGCCGTCGGGTGGCTCTCTTGCCAGCGCGATGCAAGCTCGGCCGGCACACACTGGGTCACTCTCAGTTCAGGGCGGTCGTGCGCGACGGCGAGGCCCACATCAGCTGCCTGGCCTGCGCCACCGACACCGCTGACCACTTCTGGCGGCTGGCTGCCACGGCACCCGCGGCCGACCGGGCCGAACTATCCGAGGAGCTCTACTTCGAACTCGTTCGGCACCAGCCGCAGACAGCGCTGACCTCAGGCAACGGCCGACGTGCTTAACAGCCCGTTCACCGTCTGGGAAGGCGACAACGTCCACGGCCGCAGAGCTGTGGTCACCGGTGTCTCGGTCCGATTGGACAGCCTGTTCGCCCGCGCTCCCGGTGCCGCGAGGCACGTCATCGCTACCGGTTTGGACCTGACTGGCGCGGCGAAAGGGCAGCTCCACGGACGCTTCCCCAGTGTCGACGGTGACTGGCTCGGTGTCGTCAACTACGAGATCGGCTACGCCGACGGACGCCAGGGCAAGCTCTACCTGGTCGACCAGTTAGTGCCGTTCCACGTGCTCCGGAAGCTCTGAAACCCCCGACGATCCCCGATCGGCGCTGACGCGCGGAGTTAGGCCGATCGGGTTACCTTCGATTCCCAGTGACTGGGCAACGTCCTGGGAGCGGAGGTCGCCGTGCGCGTGGCTCACGACTCCGTTCCTGCCTGGATCGACCCGATGCTGGCCAAGTCCGATGGTGGCCGCCTGCGCGAGGGGCCGCAGTGGGCGTACGAGTACAAGCTGGACGGTTATCGCGTGGCGATGCGCATCGCCGCAGATGGCACGACGGTGCTAACCAGCCGCAACGGACTCGACCTCTCCGCCGAGTTCGCCGAGTTGACCGGTGTGCTCAACACAGCACTGCGAGGACGTGCTGCGGTGCTCGACGGTGAGGCCGTGGTCTACAACGAGGCCGGCCAGATCGACTTCAGCCTTCTGCAGCAACGCCGAGGCCGCTTCCAGAAGCACCGCACCGCCCGGCGCACCGAGCCGTTCGCCGATGTCGCGGTTCGGTTCTTGGCGTTCGACCTCCTGCAGCTCGGCCAGCAGCTCCTGTTGGACCAGCCGTATGAGCAGAGGCGACGTCGGCTCACCGAACTACCAATGCCTGATCCCTTCCGCATCACCGTCGTACTGTCGTTCACCTCCGATGAGCTCGCTGCCGACCGACTAACGCCTCAACGGCTCCTCGAGCGCGTGGCTGCGGAGGGACATGAAGGTCTCGTCGCGAAGCGACTCGACTCTCCTTATCTGCCGGGTAAACGGCCCGACTTCTGGTGCAAGCACCCGCTCGTGCAGACGCGCGAAGTCATCGTGTGCGGATGGCGGCCCGGACAGAGCGGCTTCACGGGCACCGTCGGCGGCCTCTTGCTCGGCGCGTACGACCCGAGCAGTGGCGACCTGGTCTACATCGGCGATGTCGGCACCGGTTTCACCCGGCAGGACCGCGATCAGTTGCGCGACCGCTTGCGGCCGTTGCAGCGTTCAAGCCATCCCTTCTCGGCAACGCCACCACGAGATGACGTGGCACGGGCCCAATGGGTGGAGCCGATCCTGGTCGGAGAAGTCCGATTCCGGCAGTTCAGCCGCGGCGACCACGGCCGGCTGCGACACACCGCGTGGCGAGGCTTTCGTGCTGACCGCGAGCCTTCAGAGGTAGCGGCACCGCAGCCCGGTCGCCCGAGCCCTCAAGCTGCTGCTGAACTCCCTGAGATCGGCAGCCGCGTGAAGGTCAAGGCGGGTGGCCGTACGTTGACCTTGTCCAACTTGGACAAGCCGCTGTATCCAGACGGCACTGCCAAGAGCGAGGTCATTGCCTACTACAGCCGGATAACGCCCTTCCTGATGCCGCACTTGCGTGGCAGACCTGTCACGTTCGTGCGGTTCCCCAACGGTGTGCACGGACAGAAGTTCTTCCAGAAGAACACCGACGCGAGCGCGCCGGAGTGGCTGCCCACGGTGTCGTTGCGTGGCGGTGGTTCCAGGCGCGGTGCCGATGCGGACGAAGTTGTTCGCTATGCGCTGTTGGAGGAGCTTGCCGCGCTCGTGTGGGCCGCCAATCTCGCCGCGCTGGAGCTGCACGTCCGTCAGTGGACTGTCGTAGGAGGCGCGCGGAGCCTGCCGAACCGGCTGGTCTTCGACCTCGATCCCGGACCTGGCACCACGATCGTTGAATGCGCTCGCGTTGCCGAGCGTTTGCGCGAAGTACTTGTTGCTGATGGGCTCATACCGGTGGCCACGACGTCAGGTTCGAAGGGGATGCAGATCTACGCGGGCATCGAGACGACGAGCGCGCAAGCACCTTCTGCCTACGCGAGGACAATCGCCACGGCGTTCGAGCAGGAGACGCCCCAGTTGGTGACCGCCACGATGGCGAAGGCTCGTCGAGACGGCAAGGTGTTCATCGACTGGAGCCAGAACAACATCGCCAAGACCACCATCTCGCCCTACTCATTGCGTGGTCGCGACGCGCCGACTGTGGCCACGCCGGTCGCCTGGGACGAGGTTCGCGGTTGTCGCGAGCCGGAGCAGTTGATGTTCGCCGCAGACGACGTGCTCGATCGAACGGCGGACCACGGCGATCTCTTCGCACCGGTCGAACATGACCGTGCAGCGCTTCCTCGCTGAGGGTCAGGGTCGCGTCCTATGGTTGCGGCATGGCGCGTACGTACGCGGAGAAGACGATCAAGCTGTTGTTCGGCGCGGCGCGGTGGTGTGCGTATCCCGGCTGCGAGGCAGCGCTGGTGTTCGAAGATCGCGGGGTCCTGACGGTGGTCGCGGAGATCGCGCACATCCGCTCGGAGAAACCCAGAGGGCCGCGGTACGACTCGACGTAGCCGAGCACGTTGATCAACTCTCCGGAGAACCTACTGCTCCTCTGCGGCACCCATCACAAGCCTGTCGACGAGCACTCGTCGATCTATCCGGCGAAGGAGCTGCTTCGCTGGAAAACACGACAGGTAGCTGACGGCACGCGGCGGGACGTCTCAGAACAAGACGTGGTGCGCATTGCCAAGCACTACGAGCTGCGCGAGCTGGGCCACGAGGGGTTCGAGAAGACGTGCCGGGCGCTGGTCGCGCGCATGTTCGGACCGGATCCCGAGCCGAACTGGCGGCGACGTACGACGCGCGGATACGACGCCGCCTTCGACGGACGCGCGGCTGAGTACCCGTCCGCGGAAGCACCGTGGGACGGGTTCATGATCCTTGAGGCCTCGTTCAACCACTCCCCGCTGAGCGAGCCCGGCAGGATGACCCACCTGACGCAACGAATCACCAAGCGCTTCGAGTGGTGGTTCCAGCCGAACAGGTTGCACAAGCAGCCCGAGTACATCGTCTTCGCTACGAACAACTCGCTTGCGGCAGCGCGTGACGGCGGAAGCTAGGTAACCGCCTTGCTCGACGACTACGCCCAGAAGCACGATCTCAAGGCCGCCGAGTTCTGGGACGAAGGACGTATGACCGAGCTCCTCGACGCGTACCCAGACGTCCACAACGCGGTCAGCGCAATGACGACATCTCACGTGCTGCTGGCACGGCCCCGGCAAAGTCGTTTGTCCTGAATGCAAGGCGGGCACGGCGCTCGTTGATCATGTGAGTGTCTAAG